>DATHUE010000075.1:0-1842 GCA_035462545.1 Solirubrobacterales bacterium | reverse complement strand
CGCCTACCTCTCCAGCAACCGCACCTGCGAGATCGGCCTCGAGCGCGCCACCGGCGAGCGCTACGAGTCCTTCCTCTTCCTGCTCGAGCGCCTGACCCGCTGAGGCTCTTTCAAGCGGCGCAGGCGAGCGCCGCGAGCTCGAGGCGGTCGTCTCCGAAGAAGACCTTCCCGCCGGCCCCGATGCTGGGCACGCCGGTGACGCCCCGCTCCCAGGCCTCGGCGGTTGCCGCTCGCAGGCGTTCCTTGATCGTTTGGTCCTCGATCGCCGCCAGCATCTCCTCGGCGGGCAGCTCCACCTCCCGCGCTACGCGCTCGAGCACCTCCCGCCGGCTCAGGTCGGCGCCCTCGGCGAAGGCGAGGCGGAAGCCGGCCCTGGCGAAGTCCGCTCCGCGGCCGAGCCCCTCGGCCCAGACCGCCGCCCGCATCGCCTTCAGGGTGTTGTTCGGCCAGCCTTCGGGCCAGCGCAGCGGCGGCAGCCCGTAGCGCTTCGCGCGCGCCTCGATCTCCTCGATCCGCCCCGTCCGCGCCGGCGTCTGCGACCAGCTTCCCCAGCCCCGCTCGACGAACAGGCCGCCGACCAGGACCGGCTGCAACCGCGGCTCGACGCCGAGCACGCCGGCCGCTCTCGCCACCGCCAGGTGGGCGTAGGGGGAGCCGAGGTCGTAGTAGAGAGTTGGTGGCTGCATAGCGTAACTAACTGAACGACCAGCAAGTTATATCATCAAGCCTATGAGCCGAGACGCCGAGCGCAGCAGGGCAGCAATCCTCGACGCCGCGCGGGAGCTGTTCGCCGAGCGCGGCTACGAGGCGACCAGCCTGGCGGCGGTCGCCGCCGTCGCGGACCTCTCGCGGGGAACGCCGAGCTACTTCTACGGCTCCAAGGAGCGGCTCTACGCGGCCGTGCTGGAGCGCGTCTTCGAGGAGCGCGAGCGAGCTGCCCGGAAAGCCTGCGAGCCGCTGCACGCCTGGGCTGCCGCCGCGGCTGGATCCCAGCTCGACGAGCCGATGGAGACGGCGGTCGACGGCTACCTCGGCTTCCTGCTCGACAACCCGGCCTTTCTCAAGCTGTTGCAGCGGGAGGAGTTGGCCGGAGCGTCGCGGCTGCGCGAGGTCCCGCGCGAATCACGGGCGATCGCCGCGGCGTTCGAGGCGGTGCGGGGCGTCGCCCGTCAGCGTGGCCTGCGCGAGTTCAAGGTCGAGGACGCGGTGCTGCTCTTCATCTCGCTCACCTTCTCACCGCTCTCGCAGCGTTCGACCCTGCTCGCGGCCCTCGGCCGCGACCTCGCCGACCGCCGCGTCCGCCGCAACCACGTGCGGCTGGTCGCCGACCAGCTTCTCTACCTGGTCGGAGCCTGAGTGCCGGTTGCCGCCGCCTCGACCTCGGCGACGATCGCGGCGATCCGCGGGTCGCGGTCCATGCGCCGGTCGAGCAGCGGGTTGAGCAGGCCGCGGAAGGCGGAGATGTAGCGCCAGACCGGCGGCGCGAAGGTGCGCGGCGAGCGCCGCTCGATCGCCCGGACCAGGGCGGCGCCGGCGGTTGCCGGGGAGATCCGCTTCAGCAGGAAGGCCGGGAGGATCTCCTCGAGGATGCGGGCGCCGCGGCCACCCTCCTGGCGGTCGAGCGAGTCCCGCACCAGGTCGGTGTCGACCCAGCCGAAGTAGACCACGCCGGCACTCGCCCCGAGTGGCGCCAGCTCCGTCCGCAGCGCCCGGCCCAGCGCCTCGACCCCGGCCTTGGAGACCGCGTAGGGACTGGCCAGCATCCCGTTGGCGTGGCTGTAGATCGAGCCGACGAAGATCACCTGGCCGCCGTGCTCGACGATCTGGGGCAGCGCCGCCCGG
>DATHUE010000074.1:0-3399 GCA_035462545.1 Solirubrobacterales bacterium | reverse complement strand
AGCCGCGATCCTCGTTGGAGGGGACGACGCCGTCGGCGATCAGGAAGGCGGCGCCGCGGGCGTGGTCGGCGACGATCCGCATCGCCCGCGTGACCGCGCCGCCCTCGTCGTAGCGGCGGCCGGAGAGCTCCTCGGCGAGGTCGAGCAGCGGCCGCACGTGGTCGGACTCGAACACCGAGGGCACGTCCTGGAGGACCGCTGCCATCCTGTCCAACCCCATGCCGGTGTCGATGTTCTTCATCGGCAGCTCGGTCAGCGAGCCGTCCTCGCCGAGGTCGTAGCTCATGAAGACGTGGTTCCAGAACTCGAGGAAGCGGTCGCTGTCGTCGCCGGGGCGGTCGCTGTCGGCGCCGAACTCGGGGCCGCGGTCGAGGTAGAGCTCCGAGCAGGGGCCGCAGGGGCCGGTCGGCCCGGCCTGCCAGAAGTTGTCCTTGCGGCCGAGGCGGACGATCCGCTCGTCGGGGACGCCGGTGGCGCGCCAGATTGCGATCGCCTCCTCGTCGGCCCCGAGCCCGAGCTCCTCGTCGCCGCCGAAGACGGTCACCCAGATCCGCTCCGGATCCATCCCGAAGCCCTCGGTCGAGAGCTGCCAGCCCCAGGGGATCGACTCGGCCTTGAAGTAGTCGCCGAAGCTCCAGTTGCCGAGCATCTCGAAGAAGGTCATGTGGCGGGCGGTTTTGCCGACCTCCTCGATGTCGGTGGTGCGGAAGCATTTCTGCACGTCGGCGAGGCGCGGCGCCGGCGGCTCTTCGCGGCCGAGGAAGTACGGCTTGAAGGGCTGCATGCCGGCGGTCGTCAGCAGCACCGAGGGGTCATGGGAGGCCGGCACCAGCGAAGCCGAGGGCACGATCTCGTGCCCTCGCTCGGCGAAGAACGAGAGATAGGTATCGCGGATCTCCTGCGCCCTCATGTGAGCAAGCCTAAATATTCGGCGGCGGGAATGAGGCGTGTGTCCCGCGCCGCTCCGCGGGGACGCTCAGGCCGTGGCGGCGATCGTGCCGTGGCCGACCACGGTCTCGCCGCTCAGCAGCACCGCCGTCTGGCCGGGGGCGGCACCGGCGAAGGGCTCGCCCAGGGCAACCTGCAGCTCGCCATGGGCACCGGCGCCGGCGCTGCCGAGACTGGCCGGCAACACCCGCGAGCGGTACCGCAGCCGCACCCCGTCGACCCGCGAGCCGTCACGGTGCAGAACGGCGTCGCGGACCCGCACCTGGCGGGTCTCGAGCTCGGCCTTGGTGCCGACCGTCACCGTGTTGGCGGCGGCGTCGGTGGCGAGCACGTAGAGCGGCTCCGGAGCGGAGACGCCGATGCCGCGCCGCTGGCCGACGGTGAACTCGTGGTGACCGCGGTGGCGGCCGATTGCGCGGCCGGCCCGGTCGAGGACGGCGCCCTCACGCTCCCCCAGCTCGCCGTGGCGCCGCAGAAAGCCGCGCTTGCCCTGGCCGGCGAGGAAGCAGAGGTCCTGGCTCTCCGGCTTCTTCGCCACCGTCAGCCGGTGGCGGGCGGCGATCTCCCGCACCTCGGGCTTGGTCAGCTCGGTGAGCGGGAAGCTCAGCCGGGCGAGCAGCTCGGTCGGCAGCGCCGCCAGCATGTAGCTCTGGTCCTTGGCGCCATCGGCGGCGGCGGCTAGCAGCGGGCCGTCGCCGTCTTCGACGATCCGCGCGTAGTGGCCGGTGACGAGGCTGTCGGCGCCAAGCCGAGCGGCGAGGTCGAGCATTGCTGCGATCCGCACCTCGCCGTTGCAGAGGATGCAGGGATTGGGCGTGGTCCCGGCGGCGTAGCCGGAGAGGAAGCGGTCGACGACCCGGGCGCGGAATTCCTGCTCGAGGTCGAGGGTGAAGTGCGGGATGCCGAGCGAGTGGGCGAGCGCCCGGGCGCCGAGCACCGCCTCCGGCGAGCAGCAGGCCTTGGCGCCGTCGGTCTCCGGGTCGGTCCAGAGCTTGACCGTCACCCCGACCACCTCCGCCCCCCGCTCCCGCTCCAGCAGGGCGGCGACGGCACTGTCGACCCCGCCCGACATGGCGACGGCAACGCGGTTCCCCTGGTCGGCAGCGAGGTCGAGCGATGAGGAGGCGACTGCCTGTAGGCCGCGATGGAGCGCGTCCGTGGCGAGAACGGCAGCATGGCGCTTGGCGGGGGTGAGGCCGCCGAGGGCGGCGTCGATGGTGTCGGTCGAGAGGGCCGCTGCGGTGAGCACCGGCTCGCCGTCAATCAGCTCGGCGACGGCGGCGGTGGCCGCCTTCGTGGCTCCGCAACCCTCGGCGTCGAAGGTGACCCCAGCGATTCGCCCGTCCTCGACGGTCAGCGAGATCCGCGAGAGATCGCCGCAGGCCGCGCCCCCCGCGGCGCCGGTGAAGGCGCCATCGGCCGCAGGGCCGCGCCGCGACTCGTCATGGAGGTAGTGGTCGAAGAGCTCCCGGTCCACCGTTCAAGGGTAGAGCGCCGTTCGCAAGTCAGCCGCGATCGCCTCCGGTTCGTCGCGCAGCTGGCGCCAGGTGACCCGCGCCCAGCGCCAGCCCTCGGCGAGCAGGATCCGGTCGCGCTGGCGGTCGCCCTCGAAGGCTTCGTAGCTGCCGTGCACGTCGCGCCCGTCGAGCTCGACGATCAGCCGCTGCTCGTCCCAGATGCAGTCCGGCTCGAAGAACCGGCCGCGCAGAGCCAGGGTCCCGTTAAGCCGGGGTCGCGGCAGCCCGTGAGCGTCGAGGAAGGCGACGAAGTCCTCCTCGAAGTCGTTGCGAGTGATCCCGCCCGGCTCCCGCGCCGCCAGCAGCTCCCGCACCCGCCGCGCGCCCCGCCGCCTTGGATAGCGCTCCAGGAGCACCGGCAGCGAGATCCGATCACGCAGCTGCCGCACTTCCGCCTCGTTCATCGCCCGCTCCAGTTCACGCTGCCGTGGCAGCGTCGCCGCCAGGTCGAAGATCGTTTTGAACGGCGAAGTGACCGGGATGCCGTCGAGTTCGGTCATCTCGTCAACCGGCAGAGCCGCCTGATGGGCAACGAGGCCAGGCCGCTGCCGATAACTGCGAGGTCTGGTCACTTCAGGCAAGTGGGCGCGACGGGGCAGCAGTCCCCATAGCTGCCCCGCCGACCGATGACTGAGCACTGCACCGTCCCCGCACGCGAGAACCGCCGCGATCCAGCGAGACCTCACCTGGAGCGCCCGGTGCCCGACTGCGTACACGCCGGGATAGACCACGCTCAGCGACCCGCGTTCCACGCGGCCGTCGATGTCGTGCCGGGTCAGTCCCATGGCGAGCAGTTGACGTCGCGCCACCACCCCGTGCTGCCGTCGCGCCAACCCCCCAATCCGCCCATCGAGGTGACGAGTCCTGCATTTGCCCGCCCCAGGCGGGTCGATGCAGGACTCGTCGGAGAACTTCATCGCGGAAGCACCCTTCA
>DATHUE010000073.1:0-7871 GCA_035462545.1 Solirubrobacterales bacterium | reverse complement strand
CGGCGAGCCGATCCACGGCAACACCCGGCTCGAGGTCGCCTGGACCCTGATCCCGACCGTGATCGTCCTCTTCGCCGCCGGCTACAGCTGGAAGATCCTCGACGAAATCGAAAAGCCCGCCGAGAACCCGCTCACGGTCAGCGTCTTCTCGCAGCAGTTCGCCTGGAGCTTCGGCTACCCAGGCAAGGACTTCGCCTACTCGCAGGGCGAGCTGCACGTGCCGCTCGGCCGCCAGGTCCACTTCAAGATGCACGCCCTCGACGTGATCCACTCCTTCTGGGTGCCCGAGTGGCGGATCAAGAAAGACAACGTGCCCGGGATCACGACGACCGCGATCGTCACTCCCGACAAGGAGGGCGTCTACCAGCTGATCTGCACTGAGCTCTGCGGCTACGGCCACGCCGCGATGCGGGCCAAAGTCGTGGTCGAGCCGCCGGCGGAGTTCCGCAAATGGGTAAACGGGCTGGAGGAAAAGATCCCCGACCCGTACATGGAGACGCTCAAACAGGACAGCGAAGAGGACCCGGTCCCGCTGGGTCCCGGCGGGGCATAATGGAGGCTGAGATCTGATGGTGGCTGCGATCAAGCAACCGGGCTGGATTCGAGGCGCCTTCGGGGCGATCGTCGCCGGCGCCTTCGGCTTCGGCCTCGTCATCGCTTTGCGGGCGATCTCCGACCTGCCGCTCTACCAGACCGAGCAGACCGGCTACCCGCACATCGTCGTGCCGCTGATCACCGCCCCGCTCGGCTTCCTGGCGGGGTTCGGCTGCTTCGACTACTGGCTGCGCTGGGCGGTCGGGGCGCCGACGATCCCCGAGGATCATTCCCAGCACGGGGCGACGAGCTGGAAGGACTACTTCCGCTTCAACACCGACCACAAGGTGATCGGCATCCAGTACGTCTGCACGACCTTCTTCTTCTTCTTCCTCAGCGGCCTGCTGGCGATGCTGATCCGGGCCGAGCTGGCCCAGCCGGGCTCCCAGATCGTCGACGGCGCGGCCTTCAACAGCCTCTTCTCGACGCACGCGGTGCTGATGATCTTCCTCTTCATCATCCCCGTCTTCGCCGGTCTCGCCAACTACGTGCTGCCGCTGATGATCGGCGCGCCGGACATGGCCTTCCCGCGCCTCAACGCGCTCAGCTTCTGGATGCTGCCGCTGGCGGGACTGCTTTTCATCGGCAGCTTCCTCGCCCCCGGCGGCGCCTTCGACACCGGCTGGACCGGCTACGCGCCGTTAGCCACGGGCGCCCCATTGGGGCAGTCGTTCTTCAACTTGGGCGTCCAGTTCGCGGGGGCGTCCTCGATCGCCACCGCGCTCAATTTCCTGGTCACGATCATCACCATGCGGGCGCCGGGGATGACGTTCTGGCGGATGCCGTTGCTGGTCTGGGCCAACCTCTCCACCTCGCTGTTGGTCGTCGCCGCGACCCCGTTCATCGCCGGCGTCCAGTTCATGGTCCTCTTCGACCGCATCCTGCACACCAACTTCTTCGACTTCGCCGCCGGCGGCGACGTCGTCAGCTACCAGCACATCTTCTGGTTCTACTCGCACCCGGCCGTCTACATCATGATGCTGCCGGGCTTCGGGATCATCTCCGAGGTGATCTCGACCCACGCCCGCAAGCCGATCTTCGGCTACCGCTTGATGGCGCTGGCGCTGATCGGCATCGTCGTCCTCAGCTACTCGGTCTGGGCGCACCACATGTTCGTCGCCGGGATGTTCTCCTGGCTGCGGGTGCCGATGATGATCACCACCCTGCTGATCGCGGTGCCGACCGGCATCAAGATCTTCTCCTGGTTGGGCACGCTCTACTTCGGCAAGATCCACACGTACTCGACGGCGATGCTGTTTGCGCTCGCCTTCATCGTCACCTTCACGATCGGCGGGATATCGGGCGTCATGCTCGGCATGGTGCCGTTCGACATCCACGTCTCCGACACCTACTTCATCGTCGCCCACATCCACTTCGTGCTGTTCGGCGGCTCGGTCTTCACGATCTTCGCCGGCGTCTACCACTGGTTCCCGAAGATGACGGGCCGGATGTACGACGAGAAACTCGGTCGCGTCCACTTCTGGGGCACCCTGGTCTGCACCTGGGGCACCTTCATTCCGATGCACTGGGTGGGGATGGACGGGATGCCGCGCCGTGTCGCCGACTACGCGACCCAGTTCGGCGAGTGGAACCTGCTGATCAGCGCCTTCGCCTTCATGCTCGGCGCCTTCCAGCTCGTCTTCCTCTACAACATGATCGTCAGCTGGCGCTTCGGACCGAAGGCGGGCGCCAACCCCTGGCGCGCCAACTCGATCGAGTGGCAGGTTTCCTCGCCGCCGCCGATCTTCAACTTTCCTGAGATCCCGCGCGTCGTCGGCGGTCCCTACGAGTTCGGGGTGCCGGGCGCCAAGCACGCGATCATGCCCGGCGAAGGTGCCGAGGTCGAGGAGCCCAAACCGAGCGTGGTGGGGTCCTCGACGTGAGCGCCGAGGCCGAGAAGCGGCCGCTGCTGGTCTTCCTCAACGAGGTCGCCGGGGGTCGCAAGCTGCTGCAGGCGGTGCGCGAGCGCGAGGAGAGCATCTCCGGCGTCGTCGTCGCCTCTCCCCAGAACCAGCCGTCGGTCGGTCAGCTGATCGACTCCGGTGAGTTGCGCGAGGCGGCGCGGGCCCGGGTCGAGGTGACGATGTCGGTGCTGAGCGAGTTCGGGATCGCCTCGATCGGCGAGGTAATGGACCCCGACTCCTCGCTGGCACTGGACGACGCCGTCCGCGCCCACGAGCCGGGCGAGGTGCTGCTCTCTGCCCTCGCCGAGACCCGCTTTGGCTTTACCCGCAAGGACCTGGTCTCCTGGGCGACGAGTCGTTTCGAGCCGGAGACCAAGGTGACCCACATCCCGGTCCGGATCGAAGACGACGCAATCCGCTGGGACGTGATTCACACCCTCGTCGTCGCCACCCAGACCGTCGCCGCACCCGACCTCGTCAACAGGCTGAAGGAGCGCGCCGGGGCACGTCCGCACCGTTACACGATCATCTGTCCGGCGGCGGAGGACGTGACCGAGGAGGAGATCGTCCGCGATCTCGCCGCGACCTTGGCCGAGCTCTACCGCGCCGACGTCGACGCGACCGGTCAGCCGATGAGCCCGGACCCGTACCAAGCCGTCAAGAACGCGGTCGAGCACTACCGGATCGACGAGGTGCTGATCTCGACCTTCGCCGGCGAGACCTCGCGCTGGCTCGAGGACGACCTGATCGGCCGCACCCGCGAGTTGACCGGGGAGAAGCCGGTCGAGCATCTCGAGGTCGGCCGGCCCGCCGCCGCCGTGGCCGCTGCCGTGGCCGAGGGAGAGGAACACTGATGGAGAGCGCGACGATCGCCCACGGCCATCACGCCGAGGAGCACCACGGGCCGCCGGAGGCGCACGAGAGCTCCCGGATCGACAAACAGACGCTCGGCATCCTGCTCTTCATCATCTCCGAGGTGATGTTGTTCGGCGCCTTCTTCGCGTCGTATTTCTTCCTCCGCGTCGTCGTCGCCCCCGAGAGCTGGCCCCCCGAGCCCTACGAGCTGCCGGTCGCCGTCGCCGGGATCAACACGGTGATCCTCGTCTCCTCCAGCTTCACGATCCACTACGCCCTGGAGGCGATCCGCCGGGGCAACCACGCCGGGCTCAAACTCGGGCTCTTCGTCACCTGGCTGTTGGGCGCCGCCTTCCTCTTCATCCAGGTCAACGAGTACGTCCACCTCGGTTTCAGCGCTCGCGACCTCGGCTTCGGCTCGATCTTCTACAGCCTCACCGGCCTCCACGGCGCCCACGTCTTCGTCGGGCTGCTGCTGCTCACCTTCGCCACGATCCGCGCCTGCCGCGGTCACTTCGGGCCGGAGGCCAAGGACCACCTCGGTGTCGAGGTGCCGGGTATCTACTGGCACTTCGTCGACATCATGTGGATCGTGGTTTTCCTCACCGTCTACGTTCTGTAGAGCGCCCTGCAACTCTCTGAGCAGGCGGTCTTCAAATGGGTCGTGATCGTTTTGATCGCGGCGGGTTCGGTGGCGCTCGTCAAGGTCCTGGCCGGGTCGCTTGCGGGGGCTCTGTGGCTGCTGGTGTTGGCCTGCGTGGGGGGCTGGCATGGGTATCGCTGGAGCGTGCGGAAGTGGCGCGGAAGTTGACACAGAGGATTTTGCTTTGTAGACAACACGTGACATTTTTCTCGCTAGGCTGGCAACATGTCCGGCGTGAGAGAAAAGTGGACTGACGAGCGGCTCGACGACCTCGCCAAGAAAGTCGACGATGGCTTCAAGGAGATGCGCGAAGGATTCGCCCGTCTGCAGCACCTCTTGGTCCAGTTTGCGCTCGTGATGATCGCGGCGATGGTGACGCTCTACGCAACCACGATTGGGCTGATCCTCACCCAGCTCTGAGCGGGCTCTGACCACTGCGGCGGCCGGCGAGCTGCAAGGCGGCCAGGGCCAGCGCGGTGGGAACGGTTGCCGGGAGCTGGTCGGCCCAGAGGAAGAGCAGGTCGAAGCCGAGGCCGAGGGCGGCGACCAAGACGGCTCCGCGCAATTGCAGACGGCGGTCGTGGGCGAGCATCGCACCGAGCAGGGCGGCGATGAAGAGGTCGCCGAAGCCCATCGCCGCCGAGCCGAAGGAGACGTACTGCAGGCGCGGCAGCTCGGCGGCCGGGGCGGCGGCGTTGAGGGTCGCGTTCGGCTCCTGCAGCAGGTTGCCGGCGATCAGCCAGACGTCGACTGCTGCCATCGCGTAGATCCCCAGTGCCAGCCAGCGGCTCGGCACCGCGCCGGCCAGCAGCCAGCCGAGGCTGAGACAGGCGAGTGCCGAGAGCGCCAGTCCTGCCGTCCGGCCCGCCAGCGCGCCCTGGCCGATCCAGCCGAGGGCGAAGAGCGGCACGACCAGCAGTGCCAGCCGGGGCCGCGCCCCACGGACGAGGGCGCCGAGAGCCAGGGCCGCCAGCGGCGGCACCGCGACCAGGGCCAGGTAGGTGAGGAAGCGGGCGGCTCCGGGCTCGAGCGATATTGCGCCGACGACCACGGCGATCGAGAGCGGTGGCGCCAGCGCCCACCAGCTGCCCCCCAGCCGCCGCAGCCAGGGATGGGACGGATCGCGGGGCGCCGCCAACAGCGCCGCCTGGACGAGGCTGAGGGCGGCGATCGATAGCCAGAAGGGCAGCACGCCCGGGATCGTCCCGGATCTGCGGCGCTAGGCGTTGCCGGCGGACGCCTGCGGCGCTCGTCCGCTCTGCGCGCGAGCCGCTTGCGGGCGCGGCTCCAGCTGGCCGGCGGCGGCAACGGTCCAGAGCATCGCCAGCCAGTTGAGGGTTGCGACCGCGATGTGCAGCCAGACCAGCCCCGCGGGAAGCTCCAGGGACCACTGTACGGCTCCCAGTGCCCCCTGAAGGCCGAGGAGGCCAATCACCACGGTCAGGGGCTTCAGCGCCCTGCCATCGCCTCCGGGACGCCGGAGCAGGAACCAGACGGCGATCGCCGCGAGCCCGTAGACGGCGGCGATCGCGGCGTGGCGCTGGACGACCCATTCCAAGGTGTTGGCCCCCTCGAACGCGAAACGCTTGACCAGCTCGCCCTCGTGGTCGCCGGCATGGGGACCGGAGCCGGTGGCGATCGTGCCGGCCAGGATCGTCAGCTGACCAAAGGGGATCAGTGCCCGCACCGCCCAGACCCCGAGCCGGTCCTTGGAGCGACGCCGCTCGCCCGGCTCGTAGCGCGCGCACCAGGCGAGGGCGAAGGCAGCGTCGAGCAGGATCATCGAGAGGATGAAATGCCCCATGACGAGGCCCGGCGCCAGGTGGTACTTGACGACGAGAGCGCCGAGGATCGCCTGACCGAGCACGCCGAGCGGCAGCAACGCCCCGAACAGCGCCAGGTGCCAGCGGTAGGGGCGGCGGAAGAAGGCAAGTGCCGAGGCGGCGATCACGGCGGCGCCGACGAAGCCGGTCAGCAGCCGGTTGCCGTACTCGATCACTGCGTGGTACTGCAGCGGCGGCACCGTGCCGCCGTGGCATTTGGGCCAGTCGGGGCAGCCGAGGCCGGAGCCGGTGAGGCGGACGGCGGCGCCGGTGAGGACGATCAGGGCCAGCGAGGCCAGCGCTACCGCGGTGACCTGGGCGTAGCGCCGAGGGCCTATCTCCAAACGGCTGGCTATTTGCCTTTGCCGCCGCTGGTGCTCTCAGCCAGGTACTGGACCAGGTCTTCGAGTTCTTTCGGCGAGAGAAGCTGCTCGTAGTTGGACGGCATCACGTCGGGACCGTAGCCCGGGGCGATGACTTTGTTCGGGTCGACGATGTCCTCATGGATGTTCGCCAGGCTCTGCCCGGGCAGGACTTCATCGAGGTTCGGGCCGGTGACGCCGCCGGTTTTGGCCGCCGCCAGGGTGTGGCAGCCGCCGCAGCCTTTGTTGGCGAAGACCTGGGCGCCGGGGCCGCCGGGGACCTTCGGCGGCGCCGCGCCGGGCACGCCGGCGTACATGCCGACGTAGGCGGTGACGTCCTCGAGGTCCTGGCCGGTGACGATTTCGGCCGGCATCGAGACCGCCGGGTTGTCGTTCATCGGCCGCGGGTTCTCGATCTGCGGCTTGACCACCGCTTCGATCGTCGCGTCGGTCTGGCCCGATTCGCGGGCGGCGGCGAAGGCGGCGTCGAGGTCGGGTCCTTGGGTCCCCGTCGACCCCGCCTGCGCCATTTTGTGGCAGGTTCCGCATTTTTCGATGAAGAGGGTGCGTCCACGCTCGACGTCGGCGGTCGTCGTGCCGCAGCCCGAAGCGACCAGAACGGTCGCCGCGAGGGCGGCCAGGACGATCAGCGGACGGATGAGGTGGGCGGGCTTCTTCATGCTGCTGGCGGGGGTCGGAGTCTATATGTCGGACCCCCTGCGAAGCTTCGTGTGGGCGCCTCGGATTTGGGTAGTCTTGCAGCGATCGGCACGATCTTCGAAGTGGCCGCGGCTAGAGGAGGCTCAGATGCAGGTGAGGGACGGGATGTCTGATGTGACGGTGACCGTCGGGCCTTCCCACACGCTGCGCGAGGCGGCCGCGCTGATGGTCGAGAAGGGGACGGGGGCGGCCCTGGTCAGCGACGCCGAGGCGCCGGCTCCGGGGATCGTCACCGAGCGCGACCTGCTGGTCTCGGTCGGCCGCGGCGAGGATCCGGACAAGGAGCTCGTCGCCGCCCACATGAGCGAGAGCCTGATCGCCGCCGCCCCCGACTGGAGCCTCGAGCGGGCGGCCGCGACGATGTCCCAGCGCGGCGTCCGCCACCTGGTCGTCTTCGAGAACGGCGAAGCCGTCGGCGTGCTGTCCATTAGGGACATTGTCCGCTGCTGGACCCAGGACGGCGCGACGTCGGGCATGACCCCCGCTTAGCGGATCCCGAGAGGCGCTAGGAGCGCGGGGCGGGCGTCGAGATCGTCTCGACGGGGAGTGCGGCGCCGCGAATGCGCTGCTTGCGGGGGAGGCGGTAGTAACCGCGGATCGCCAGTCGCACCAGGCTGCGGAACGCGGCCAGGGCGAAGATGCCGCCGATCACCGCGTACATGTAGGCGGGGAGGGCGAACCCGGCCGCGTAGACGCCGGCGACCAGGCCGAGAATCCCGGCCGCGAGGAAGATCGGGGCCCACGAGGGCTGCGCCGGGTAGACCATCTCGCCCGGCTCTGGGATGTGCCGGTGCTCGCTCATCCGCCGCCGGCGACGTAGAGGAAGGCGGCGCAGAAAGTCAGGGCGAAAATCGCGGTGGCGATGCCACCGGCAATTAGGCCAGCACTCATGTTCTTACGTGCGGTCTCGCGATCCATAGGGCGGGATTTCTATCAGGTGGTGGGGAGGGAGGGCCGGGTGGGGGGTGTG
>DATHUE010000072.1:0-23288 GCA_035462545.1 Solirubrobacterales bacterium | reverse complement strand
GGTGTCCTGCGGCCAACCGAGCGTCGCGAAGGGCCAAATCGCCGAGCTGAACCAGGTGTCGAGCACGTCTTCCTCCTGGCGCAGCTCGCCGCCGCAGGCGCCGCAGCGCTCGGGCTCTGACTCGGCGACGATCGTCTCTTCGCAGGCGTCGCAGTACCAGACCGGGATCCTGTGGCCCCACCAGAGCTGGCGCGAGACGCACCAGGGACGGATCTCCCGCATCCAGTCGAGGTAGACCCGCTTCCACTGGGCCGGCGCGATGCGGACCTCGTCGTTCTCGACCGCGGCGATCGCCGGGGCCGCCAGCTCGTCCATGCGGCAGAACCACTGCAGCGAGATCAGCGGCTCGATCCGCTCGCCGGAGCGGTGCGAGAACGGGACCGAGTGCAGGTAGGGCTCCTCGGCGCGCAGCCGGCCCTCCTCGCGCAGCGCCGCCACCACCGCCTCCTGGGCCTCGGCGACGGTCATCCCGGCGTACCGCCCCGTCTCCTCGGTGAGGCGGCCGTCAGGCCCGATCGCCGAGATCTCCTCGAGCCCGTTCTTGCGGCCGATCTCGAAGTCGTTGGGATCGTGGCCGGGGGTGATCTTCAGCGCCCCGGTGCCGAACTCGGGGTCGACGTGCTCGTCGGCGATGATCGGCAGCCGGCGGCCGACCAGCGGCAGCAGGCAGTGCTTGCCGACCAGGTCGCCGTAGCGCTCGTCGCCCGGGTTGACCGCGACGGCGGTGTCGGCCAGCATCGTCTCCGGCCGCACGGTGGCGACGGTCAGGATCCGGTCCGAGCCCTCGACCGGGTAGTCGATCGAGTACAGCGTGTCCTCGACCTCGCGGTTCTCGACCTCGAGGTCGGAGATCGCCGAGCCCGAGCCCGGGTCCCAGTTGACCATGTAGTTGTCGCGGTAGATGTAGCCCTTGTCGTAGAGCTGCTTGAAGACGCGGTAGACGGCGGTGACGTAGCCCTCGTCGAGGGTGAAGCGCTGGCGCTCGTAGTCGCAGGAGGCGCCGAGCCGCTTGTACTGCTCGACGATCCGCGAGCCGTATTCCTCTTTCCAGGCCCAGACCCGCTCGACGAACTCCTCGCGGCCGAGGTCGTGGCGGCTGCGCCCTTCCGCCCGCAGCTCCTTCTCGACCACCGACTGGGTGGCGATCCCGGCGTGGTCGGTGCCGAGGATCCAGAGCGCGTTGCGGCCGCGCATCCGGTTCATCCGCACCAGCGCATCCTGCATCGAGCCGTTCAGCGCGTGGCCCATGTGCAGGGCGCCGGTCACGTTCGGCGGCGGGATCGCAACCGAGAAATTCTCCTCCGGCGAGCCCTTCGCGTCCGGATGAAAGTAGCCCCCCTGGATCCACTCGGCAAAGATCCGCGCCTCGACCTCGGTCGGGTCGTAGCGGGTGGTCTCCTCCAGCTTCTTGCGGTTCCCCCGCCTCCGATCACTCATCGATGCGCGAGTTTAGTTTCGAGCCTCAGCCCTCGCCATTCTCCCGGGCGAGAAGGTCTGACCAGAAGCGGACCAAGGCCTCCTCCTGGTTGAGGCCCAGTTCGGCCGCCAGACGCATGCCCGGGGTCATCTCGTACGTCTCCAGGCCGGCCCGCAACTCCTCCAGCTTGGCTTCGTGAGCTGTCAGCTGCGCCGCCGCCAACAGCCCGGGATCGGCGCCGAAGAAGAGCTTGAGCGCACCCGGTTCCCGAGCCTCGTAGACATCCGTGGTCGGCTCCCGGCGCCAGCGCTCGAGCTCTTCGCGACCGCGCTCGGTAAGGGAGTAGAAGCGGCGGCGGCGGCCGCTGTCCTCGCGTCGCTCGCTCAGCAGCTCGGCCTCTGCGAGGCGCTCGCATTCGGTGTAGATCTGAGTATGTGGCACGGACCAGAAGTGAAAGACGCTGATCTGCGCCAACTGCTTGAGGTCATAGGGCGTGACCTCGTGCCCGACGGCGTCAAGCAGGCCGAGCACCGCGTAGGAGGTCCCGGTCAGGCGGTCGGTTGACACGGCGCGGAGGCTAGCCTAGGGTCCGAATAGTTCGGCTTGAATGATTCAATATCAACGTTGGGAGAGGTACTATGGCTGCAGGACCGGAGAAGCGCAAGCGCGGGACGATCAGGCGGCTGCCCGCGTTGGTGGGGGCTGCGACCTTGGCCCTACTGCTGCTCGCAGGGAGTGCAGCAGCGATTCGCCTGCAGGCCGGCGACATCGTCATCGTCGGCGACGGGCACGTCATCCCGAAGCGCCTTCCACAGGACCACAACGCGCCGATCCGCCTACGGATGCACGGGCGGATGAGCACCCTTTCGGGGGCACTTCCCCCCGTGATCGAGACCCTCATGTTCGAATTCGACCGACATGGGGCCCTCCGCACCGAGGGGCTGGCGGTGTGCACGATGGCCAAGCTGAAGACGACCACCGTCCCCCAGGCGCGTAAGCTCTGCCCCGGGGCGATCGTCGGAACGGGCAAAGGCAGCGCCATCGTCAAGTTCCCAGAACAAGCCCCGATCCCCGTCTCTTCGCCGATCACGATCTTCAACGGGCCCAGCGAAGACGGAAAATGGACCGCTCTGGTCCACGCCTACAACACGGTGCCGGTGCCGGTCACCGTCCTGTTCAAGGCCACGATCGAAAAAATCAACCGGGGCCGCTACGGGTACAGGGTCGAAACCGAGATCCCGAAGCTCTCCGGCGGCTACGGGATACCGATCTCCGGCGATCTCACCGTCGATCGGAAATGGACTTTCGCCGGGCGACGCTACAGCTACATCAACGCCCGCTGCGCCGACGGCCGACTGCAGGCGCGGGGAGAGTTCACGTTCAAGGACGGCACCCAATTGGAGGGCAACTTCGTCAAGCCCTGCACGATGCGCCGCTGAGCCCTGCCCCTGCACAGCCAAGGATCTCGGTGCCGTCGACCGTCTCAGAGCGTAGGGCGACCTCGTAGTCGCCCTACGCGGATTCCTCACTGAGATCTGGCTCGGCCGGCCCGATGTCCTGAGCGACCGCCTCGGTGACCAGGGTCGGCCGGCGCCCCTCGGAGATCGTCTCGCGGGTAACGACGCACTTGGTCACGTCGCGGCGCGAGGGCAGCTCGAACTGGACGTCGAGCAGCGTCTCCTCGAGGATCGAGCGCAGGCCGCGGGCGCCGGTCTCGCGCTCCAGGGCTTTGTCTGCAATCGCCTCGAGGCTGTCCTCGGCGAAGACCAGCTCGATGTCGTCGAACTCGAAGAAGCGCTGGAACTGGCGGGTGAGCGCGTGGCGCGGCTCGGTCAGGATCGTGATCAGGTCGTCGCGACTGAGCTGATGGATCGCCGTCACCACCGGCAGGCGGCCGATGAACTCGGGGATCAGGCCGTACTCGATCAGATCCTCGGGCAAGACCTGCTCGAACCACTCGCCGGCGTCCTTCTTCTGGCGCGAGGAGATTTCGGCGCCGAAGCCGATGCCCTGGTCGCCGACCCGCCGCTCGATCACCTTGTCGAGCTGGGCGAAGGAGCCACCACAGATGAAGAGGATGTTGGTGGTGTCGATCGAGAGGAACTCCTGGTGCGGGTGCTTGCGCCCGCCCTGCGGCGGCACCGACGCCGTGGTCCCCTCGAGGATCTTCAGAAGGGCCTGCTGCACGCCTTCGCCGGAGACGTCGCGGGTGATCGACGGGTTGTCGGCTTTGCGCGCGATCTTGTCGATCTCGTCGATGTAGATGATCCCCGTTTCAGCCTTCTTGACGTCGTAGTCGGAGGCCTGGATCAGCTTCAGGAGGATGTTCTCGACGTCCTCGCCGACGTAGCCGGCCTCGGTCAGCGCCGTCGCGTCGGCGATCGCGAAGGGGACGTTGAGGATCCGGGCGAGGGTCTGGGCGAGCAGCGTCTTGCCGCAGCCGGTCGGGCCGAGCAGCATGATGTTCGACTTCTGCAGCTCGACGTCGGTCTCGTCGGACTGGGCGATCTGGACCCGCTTGTAGTGGTTGTAGACGGCGACTGAGAGGGCGCGCTTGGCGGCGTCCTGGCCGACCACGTACTCCTGCAGCACGTCGTGGATCTCCTGCGGCTTCGGCAGGTTCTCCAGCTCGAAGGTCGGCGGTGCCGTCAGCTCCTCGTCGATGATCTCGTTGCAGAGGTCGATGCACTCGTCGCAGATGTAGACGCCGGGGCCGGCGATCAGCTTCTTCACCTGACGCTGCGACTTGCCGCAGAAGCTGCAGAGGAGCTGCTCGTTCGAGTCTGTGGGACGTGCCAGCGGAATCCCCTCCTAGCGGGACGACGACGTTTGACTCCGGCAGCCCCAGAAGCTTAGACGGGGGCACAAGGCCGGCCTGTGAGGTCGATTTACGGCGCCGCCGCGGCGGTCCCTGCTCGTGAGCGCCGGGTTGCGCGGGCCGGTACGTTGGCGAGATGACCCCTGAGCCGCGAATCGCCCCGATCGACGAGTCCGAGTTCGAGGCCCTGCTGCCGCTGATCGCCGCCTACCAGGAGTTCTACGAAGCCGAGGACGTCAGCACCGAGCGCAACCGCGCCTTCTTCCGCCGCTTCCTCGCCCCGAGCCGGGTAGGGATGCTGATCGGCGCCTGGCGCGGCGAGGAGCTGCGCGGCTACGCCTGCCTCTACTGGCACTTCTCCTCGACCAAGGCGGTCGAGATGGTGTTGATGAACGACCTGTTCGTCGTGCCCGAGGCGCGCGGCGAGGGCGTCGGCCGGGCGCTGATCGAGGCCAGCGCGGAGATCGCCCGGAAGCGCGGCGCCGGCGGCGTCGAGTGGTCGACCGCCCCGGACAACGTGCGCGCCCAGGCCCTCTACGACACCACCGGCGCCGAGCGCTCGACCTGGATCTCCTACGAGCTGCCGGCCTGAGCTAAGCCGCTTCGGCAGGCGGCGGCAGCCGGTCGATCAGGACGAACAGGGCTTCCCGCTGCGCCCGCGACTCCTCGCGCGCTTCCCTCAGCTCGGTCAGGATCGCGTCGGTGCGCTTCTCCTGTTCGGCCAGGAACTTTGCGCTGTTCCTGGCCAGGTCTTGGACGACCTTCTCGCTGCGACGGTTGACGTCGCGCAGGAAGAGCGCGTTCTCCTCGAGTCGCCGGCTCAGCTTCGCGCTGTGCTCGTCCATCCACGCTTTCCACTCTGCGCTGTGCGCATCCAGCCATGCCGTCCACTCCGCGCTGTGCGCATCCAGCCATGCCGTCCACTCCGCGCTGTGCGCGTCCAGCCACGCTTTCCACTCCGCACTGTGCGCGTCCAGCCATGCCTTCCACTCCGCGCTGCGTTCGTCCTGCCATGCCTGCATCGACTCGTCCCGGGTGTCCATCCGCTCGTTCCAGGCGGCGTCACGGTCGTCCATCCGCTTGTCGCGCTCATCCATCTTCGCGTCCCAGCGATCCATCCTGGCTTCGAAGCGAGCGAGGGTCGCCATCAGCCCCTTGAAGGCCTCGATGCTGCGATCGTCGGTGGACTCGAAGCGCCCCATCAGCCGCTCGCCCCGTTCCATGTGGGTCTCGAGCCGCGCAGACAATCCCCTTCGCCTCATGGAGGGGATTCTGGCAGAGAAAAACGCACCGATGGCGCGCAGATCGGGCCAACCTGGAAACCGTCTAGCGTCAACTCCGTGACGTGGCTCAAGCTGGAACCGGTCGAGCGAGAGCAGCCGGACGCACTGGCGCTGTTCGCGGGGTTCATCCGCGAGTCCGACGGGCCACTGGGGATCGACCTCGAGGCCGAGATCGCGGCCGGGCCGCCAACGGAGTTGGAGGGGCCGAACGGCGTGCTGCTGCTGGCCCGGGTCGACGGCGAGCCGGCCGGGATCGGCGGCGTCCGCTTCCTCGACACGGGGGCGGCCGAGGTAAAGAGCATGTACGTCGCACCGGCCTTCCGCGGCCGCGGCGTCGCCCGAGCGCTGCTCCGGGAGCTGGAGCGGATCGCCCGCGAGCGCGGCTGCGCCCGCGTCCAGCTCGACACCTCCGACTACCTGACCGGGGCGATCGCCCTCTACCGCTCCGCCGGCTACCACGAGGTGCCGGACTACAACGGCAACCCGAAGGCCAACCTCTGGTTCGAGCGCTCACTGGCGGATGAACTCCTACGGATCGTGCCGTACGACGAACGCTGGCCGCAACAGTTCGAGTCAGAGAGGGCAGCGCTGGAAGAGGCGCTCGGCGATCTCGCGGCCGGCGGCATCCACCACGTCGGCAGCACCGCTGTCCCCGGCCTCGAAGCGAAGCCGACCGTCGACATCCTCGTCGGGGTCGAGAGCCTGGAGGCGTCGCGAGCATGCTTCGAGCCACTGGCGGAGCTGGGTTACCTCCACGCGCCCTACCTGGCCGAGGAGATGCACTGGTTCTGCAAGCCGGACCCGGCGCGACGTGAGTTCCACCTGCACCTGGTCCCGACCGGATCGCGGCGCTACCGCGACGAGCTCGCCTTTCGCGATCGCCTCCGTGCCGATCCCGAGCTCGCCGGCCGCTACGCCGCGCTGAAGCGCCAGCTCGTCGCCTGCTTCAGCGCCGACCGCGACGCCTACACCGAGGCGAAGTCCGAGTTCATTGCCGCCGCTCTCGCTCAGCTGTAGCGATCCCAGCGGCTCAGCAGCGGGGTCGGGTCGATCGGGGCGCCTTTGACGTGGATCTCGAAGTGCAGGTGGCAGCCGGTGCCGAGGGCGTTGCCGGTTTCGCCGACGCGGCCGAGCGGCTGACCCAACCAGAGGCGCTGGCCCGGGTGGACCGGCGCCGGGCGGGCGAGGTGGGCGTAGAAGTAGCTGCGGCGCTCGCCTTCGCCGTGCAGCAGGACGTAGTTGCCGTAGGGGACCGGGTCGAAGCCGGTGCGGCGGACGCGGCCGCCCCGGACGGCGACGAGGCGGGTGCCGCAGGCGGCGGTGACGTCGACCCCTTCGTGGATGCGGCCACCGTAGCGGGGCGCGTGGTATTCGCCGACGGCGCCGCGCACGCCGTGCGACCCCTGGACCGGGAAGACGTGGCCGAAGTACGGCATCCCGCCGGCCTCGCCGGCGATCCGGGCCGAGGCCGGGACGGCCAACAGGGCGACGAGGCACAGCGCGAGGGAAGCGGCGAGGAGAGAGCGGCGGGGCCGCGCGGGCACCGTCAGTGGTGCTCGATCACGCGGTCGACGATGTTGTACTCCTTCGCCTCCTCCGCGCTCATGAAGTAATCCCGCTCGGTGTCTTTGGTGACCTTCTCGAACGGCTGCCCGGTGTGCCCGGCGATGATCTCGTCGAGGCGGCGGCGGACGTCGATGATCTCTTTGGCGTGGATCTCGATGTCGGTCGCCTGGCCCTGGAACCCGGCCGAGACCTGGTGGATCAGCACCTTCGAGTTCGGCAGCGCCATCCGCTTGCCGGCGGCGCCGCCGCTCAGCAGCAGCGCCCCCATGCTCATCGCGACGCCGACGCAGATCGTCTGCACGTCGGGCTTGATGAACTGCATCGTGTCGTAGATCGCCAGGCCGGCATAGACGGAGCCGCCGGGCGAGTTGATGTAGAGGCTGACGTCCTTGTCAGGGTCCTCGGACTCGAGGTGCAGCAGCTGGGCCACGATCAGGTTGGCGATGTCCTCCGTCACCGGCGTGCCGAGGAAGACGATCCGCTCGCCGAGCAGCCGCGAATAGATGTCGAACGCCCGCTCCCCGCGCGACGTCTGCTCCACAACCATCGGTACCAGTGGACTCATCGAGCGCGCACTCTACTAATCGTCATCGGGCGTCCAGAGCCCGCCGGCTTTCTCGCGCTCCTTCTCCGGCGTCCAGATCTGCTCGCGGGCCTCGGCCTGCTCGAGCGGGATCGGGGTCGCCTCGGCGGCGATCAGCTCGATCGCCTTGCGGGCGCGGATGTCGTCGCGGACCATCGCGTCGCGGCCGTTCTCGCGCAGTCGCGCCAACAGCTTCTCCGGCGTCGTCCGCTCGTGCTCGGCGGAGTGGGCGAGCGCCTCGGTCATCTCCGCGTCGGAGACCTCGATCGCCTCGGCCTCGGCGACCGCGGTCACCACCGCTTCGCGCTTCAGGTCGCGCTCGGCGTCGGGTTTCGATTCCTCGATCACCTCGTCGCGCGTTTTGCCCTGCATCTGCAGGTAGGCGTTGGGGTCCATGCCGCGCTGGGCGAGCTGCCGTTCGAGGCGCTCGAAGCGTTCGGTGGAGCGGGCGGTGACGAGCTCGTCGGGAACATCGACCTTGGCATTGGCGACGGCGGCGTCGACGGCGGCGATCTGGAAGTCCTCCTCGGCCCGCTGGCCGAAAGCCTCGCCGACCTTGGCGCGGATGTCGTCGCGCAGCTCCTCGAGCGTGTCGAACTCGGAGGCGTCGGAGGCGAAGTCGTCGTCGAGCTCGGGGAGGATCTTCTCCCGCACCTCTTTGACCTTGACCTCGAAGACCGCGTCTTCGCCGGCCAGGTGCTCGGCCTGGTAGTCCTCGGGGAAGGTCACCTCGACCTTGCGCTCCTCCCCCGCCTTGGCGCCGGTCAGGCCCGCCTCGAAGCCCTCGATCAGCTGGCCGGAGCCGAGCTGCAGCAGGTAGTCCTCGGCCTTGCCGCCCTCGAACGCTTTGCCGTCGAGCAGGCCCTCGAAGTCGATCAGCAGCGCGTCGCCCTCGGCGGCGGCGCGATCGACCGGCTCCAGCCGGGCGAAGCCCTCGCGGACCCGCTCTATCTCGCGGTCGATCAGGTCGTCGGGGACGTCCTCCTCTTTCTTGCCGACCTCGAGGCCCTTGTACTCGCCCAGGGTCGCCTCGGGGCGCACCCCGACCTCGAACTTGAAGGAAAGCGACTCACCCTCGGCATCGGGGGTCGAGACCATCTCGATCGAAGGGTCGCCGATCGGGCTCACCCCGGAGCCCAGCAGGGCGCGTTCGTACCACTCCGGCAGCGCCTCGCGAATCGCCTCCTCGAGCACGGTGCCGAAGCCGAGCCGCTGAATCACCAGCGACGGCGGCGCCTTGCCCTTGCGGAAGCCCGGCATCCGCATCTCGCGGGCCAGGGCGCGGGCAGCGCGACCGGTGGCGCGCTCGACGTCCTTGGCCGGGATCTCGACCTGGACCTCGGCGCGAGAGTTGGGCAGCTCCTTGACGGTGGTCTCCATCGGACGCGAGACCCTAGACGACCGCGCTTGTCGGCGAGTGGTCAGTTACCGCTGCTATGGCGACGGTTAGCGACCACTCGGCGGAGAGCGGCGAGGAAGTCGAGAGCGAAGGCGAAGCCGCGGCCGAGGGGACCGGTGACGAGCCAGGCCTTGAAGCGGTCAGCCTTCATCGGCCGCATATTCCAGCAGCGACTCGTCGACCAGCCACTCGACCGGGGCATGGTCGTCGGTGAAGACCTCGCCGCCGGGCAGCCGCGGCTCGGTCGCGGCGGCGGCCTCGCGTGCCAGCGGCCGCAGCGCCGGCGGCAACCCACCGACGACCCTTCCCGCCCCGCGGGGACCGGATGCCGTCCGCGCCAGCCGCGCCGCCGAGAGGTCGGCGCCGCCGACGAGCAGCGTGTTGGTCGGCTCGACCGGGTAGCGCAAGACGTCGGCGAAGGCCTCGGCCATCGTCCGTCCGAGGATCCGCTCCAGCTCCTCGCTGCCCTCCGGGTGGCCGACGTTGACGACGACGGCGCCGCCGGGGGTCAGCCGCTCCGCGCAGAGCCGGAAGAACTCGCGGGTGGTCAGGTAGAAGGGGATGTAGGGCTGGCGGTAGGCGTCGACGAAGATCAGGTCGAAGCGCTCCTCGCTGCGCTCGAGCCAGGGCCGGGCATCCTCGGCATAGACCTCCATCCGCGGGTTTTCGAGGCCGAGATAGCGGCGGCCGAGCTCGGTCAGCTCGCCGTCGATCTCGACCGCGTCGACCGCGGTCCGTGGAAAGAAGCGGCCGTAGGCGCGGGCGACGGTGCCGCCGGCGTTGCCGAGCAGGGCGATCCGCCGCGGCGGCTGCTCCCGCGCCGCCCCCCAAAGCACCAGCGCCCCGTCCCAATAGTCGCCGGTCAGGTACTCGCCCGGCCGGTAGAGCGAGTGCACCGCCTGGCCCTCGTTCAGCTCCAGCACCCGGGTGCCGTCGTCGCGTTCGACGATCCGCGCGTACTGCTGCTCGGTCTCGGTCTCGTAGATCACCCGGCCGGTGTCGGCGGCTTTGATCGTCCCCACCGGCAACGCCAGCGTCAGGGCCAGCGCCGCGGGCGCCGCCGCGAAGCGCCAGCCGAGCCCGCTGGCGGCGACGGCGGCGAGCGCGAAGGCGAAGACGAGGAAGGTGCGCTGGGTGCCGAGCAGCGGGATCAGGAGCAGGGCGGCGCTCATCGTCCCGAACAGCGAGCCGGCGGTGGAGATCGCGTAGAGGCGGCCGACCGTCTCGCCGGCCCCCTCGACGTCGCGCACCGCCAGGCGCGCCGCCCAGGGGGCGACGGCGCCGAGCAGGGTGACCGGCACCGCGATCAGGACCAGGACCCCGAACAGGGAGCCGGCGAAGCCGCCGACCGAGACCGTGTCGAAGGCGTCGACCGAGAGCCGCAGGAAGGGGCGGGCAGCGAAGGGGACGACCGCGATCAGCGCCGCCGCGATCAGGACCAGCAGCGAGAGGCCGCGCCGGTGCGGGTGGCGGTCGGCGTAGCGGCCGCCGAGCCAGTAGCCGAGCGAGAGGGCGACGAGGACGACCCCGATCGTGTTCGCCCAGACGATCGTCGAGGCGCCGAAGTAGGGGGCCAGCAGCCGCGCCGCGGCGATCTCCGAGCCGAGACTGGCGGCGCCGACGACGAAGACGAGGAGGTAGAGACGCCGCTCAGCCATGGCCCTGCTCCAGCAGCCGTTTCTCCAGCAGCTCCGCCTGGCCGGCGGTGACGGCGCGCTGGGCGCGGCGCTCGTCGAGCTCGACACCCCGGTCGCGGGCGAGGTCGAGCAGTTTCTGCTTCTCGATCCCCTCCCGCGCCGCCGCGAAGAAGACCCAGGCGAGGGTGCCGAGGGCGAGGAAGGTGCCCTCGACCATCATCACCACCCCGGCGGTGCTCTGGTCGGCGATCGGGCTGATCCCCCAGTAGCGCTCGCCGGCGGCGTACTTGGAGTAGAGCACCGTCCCCGACCACATCAGGACGTTGCCGAGGACGGCGCTCGTGAAGCGGACCGCGATCACGTAGCCGACCTTCCAGGCGGCGGTGAACCACTCCGGCTTCGGCAGCGGCCCGAACACCGGCATCCACATCAGGCAGCCGAAGAAGATGAAGGTCGTGTGCTCGAGCGCGTGCACGGCGGCGCCCCCGTAGGCGGCCTCGTAAAAGGTCGGGATGTGCCAGAAGTAGAAGTTGACCGCCCAGAGCGGGAAGGCGACCAGCGGGTGGGCGAGGATCCGCAGCCGGTCGAAGACCTTGATCGCGAGGATCGGCTGCAGCAGCGGCCCGGTCAGGCCGGCGACCAGCAGCAGCGGGGCCAGGTCGCCGATCATCAGGTGCTCGACCATGTGGGCGATCACCAGCTCGTCGGCGATGTGGCCGACCGGCGAGACCTGAGCGGCGACGATCATCAGCAGCCCGCCGCCGAAGCAAAGCTGGCGCCAGAGCGGCACCGGCCGCCCCTTGGCGGCGAGGGTGGCGGCGCGCTTGGCATAGAGGCCGGCGGCCAGCAGCAGCGGCAGCAGCTCCAGGGGGGCGAAGACGCTGCCCACGTGGGCGAACGGGAGGCTCACCGAGCCAGCGTAGCCGTCGGCGCTGGTAGCTTGGCCGCGCCGTGAAGCAACGCTTTCCGCCGATCGCCAGCTACGGCTTCCTCTCCGACTGCCATACCAGCGCGCTGGTCTCCTACACCGGCTCGGTCGAGTGGCTGTGCCTGCCGCGCTTCGACTCGCCCAGTGCCTTCGCGGCGCTTCTCGACCGCAGCGCCGGCCATTTCCGGCTTGCGCCCCGCGGGGTCATGGTCCCGATCGGCCGCCGCTACGAGCCCGGCACGCTGGTGATCGAGACGACCTGGGTCACCGACACCGGCTGGGCGGTGATCCACGACGCACTGACGATCGGCGAGTGGGAGACGCAGGACGGCGGCCGCGCCCGGCCCCGGACCGAACACGAGTCCGACCGCTCGCTGCTGCGGACGATCACCTGCGTCGACGGCGAGGTCGAGATCGAGATGGAGTGCCTGCCCCGCTTCGGCTACGGGCTCGAGGCGGCTGAATGGAGCGGCGGCGAGCTCGGCGAAGCGGTCGCCCGCGGCGGCGAGGCCGAGCTGCTCCTGACCAGCGACCTCGAGCTCAGTCTCGAGGGCGACACGGCCCGCGGCCGGGTGCGGCTGCGCGAGGACGAGCACGCCTTCGTCGCCCTCTCCTGGGGCGACACCGACCTCGGCGGCCCCCGCAGCGCCCCCGAGGCGCTGGAGCGGCTCGACTCGACCGAAGAGTTCTGGCGCGCCTGGCTGCGCCACGGTGAATTCCCCGACCACCCCTGGCGAGTCCACCTGCAGCGCTCGGCACTGGTTCTCAAGGGCCTCACCTACACGCCGAGCGGGGCAATCCTCGCCGCTCCCACCACCTCGCTGCCGGAGACGCCGGGGGGAGAACGCAACTGGGACTACCGCTTCAGCTGGATCCGCGACTCGACCTTCAGCCTCTGGGCGCTGCACACGCTCGGCTTCGACCAGGAGGCGCGCGACTTCATGCGCTTCATCGTCAACGTCTGCAAGGAAGAGCCGGACCTGCAGATCATGTACGGGATCGGCGGCGAGAAGACGCTGACCGAGCGCACCCTCGACCACCTCGGCGGCTACGAAGGGTCGCGCCCGGTGCGGGTCGGCAACGGGGCCTACGACCAGCGCCAGAACGACGTCTGGGGAGCCCTGCTCGACTCCGTCTACGTCCACGAAAAAGCGCTCAAGGGCACCGGTACGCAGGCCGACCGGCAGCTGGTCCGCCACCAGGTCGAAGCCGCGATCGAGGCCTGGCCGCACCCCGACCAGGGGATCTGGGAGTCCCGCGGGGAGCCCCAGCACTACGTCTCCTCGAAGCTGATGATCTGGGTCGCGGTCGACCGCGGCGTCCGCCTCGCCCGCTCCTTCGGCTTCGAGCAGTTGGCCGGGGAGTGGCAGCAGATCGCCGACGGCTTCAAGGCGGAGATCCTCGAGCGCGGCGTCCGCGACGGCGTCTTCCGCCAGCACTACGAGACCGACGCGCTCGACGCCTCCACCCTGCTGATCCCGCTGCTGCGCTTCCTGCCGCCGGACGACCCGCGGGTGCGGGCGACGGTCGAGGCGATCGCCGACGACCTGACCGAACACGGCCTCGTCCTCCGCTACAAGGTCGAGGAGACCGACGACGGCCTGCGCGGCGAGGAGGGCACCTTCCTGATCTGCTCCTTCTGGCTGGTCTCGGCGCTGTCGGAGATCGGCGAGTCGCGACGGGCGCGAGAGCTGTGCGAGCGGCTGCTGGAGGCAGCTGGCTGGCTCGATCTCTACGGCGAGGAGCTCGAGGCCGAGAGCGGCCGCCACCTCGGCAACTTCCCCCAGGCATTCACCCACCTGGCCCTGATCAACGCCGTCTCCCACGTGATCGCCGACGAGCAGCGCGACGGCAGCGGGGTCACCGCGGTGTTCAGCGAGATGGGAGGCGTCCGGGAGGACGCCTAAAGTTTTTCGTCCCGCGCTTGGCCGGCTCGCGGATAGAGTTATTGTCTGTACGACAAAAGGTTTCGTTTGCTCTATATTGCCGGGAGCGCAATGGGAAGTTCTGAACAGCCGAAGATGGAGCGCTTGCTCGCCGAGTTGCAGCACCCGCTGCGCCGGGAGCTGCTGCGGCTGACGATCGACTCCGAGCCGATCAGTCCCACCGAACTCTCCCGGCAGGTGAAGGCAAACGCAACTCTGAGCACAGTCGCCTGTCACGTGCGGGTGCTCGCCAACCTCGGTGCCCTCGAACTGGTCGAGACGAGACTGTCACGAGGGTCGACGATGCATTTTTACCGCGCCGCTGGGAGCCCGGAGCGAGCCCGCGAAGCACTGCGGCTGGCCGAAGCTCAGGACGGCACGGGGAAAGAGATTCCTTAGCCAAGGACTTATATGGGGGCAGCTATGGCGGAGATGGAGAACAGCAGGACCCCGGCGGCGGAAGACACCGCCACCGAGTCGGCGGTGCTGCAGCAGGTGCTGGATCTGTACCCGACCCAGGTGACTTACGCCGAGCTACTGCGCGAGGTGGCCGGTCAGTTTGCCGAGTTCGGTGAGCGTGACGCAATCGAACGCGCCGTCCGCGACCTGGTCGGCGTTGGTCTGCTGCACCGCCACGACGACTTCATCATGCCGAGCCGGGCAGCTCTCCGCTTCAACGAGCTGCTGGATCTCTAGGAGGCGACGAGGCGGCTGAAGTCGGCATGGAGCCGCTCACCCAGCTCCGTCGCGGCCGCCTCCCCGCCGGGATCTTCGGCCGGGGTGCCGGTGACCAGCACCACCTCGGTCGCAGGAAAGCTGCGCAGTTGATCCTCGACCGCCTGGACCAGGTCCTCGTCGCCGACCCGCGCCTCGGCGGCGATCCCCTCCTTGGCGAGGGCGGCGACCGTCAGCACCAGGTTGCGCTGGGCCGCGCGGCGGGCGGGCTCGAGGTCGGAGGCCCAACGATCGAGGAAGCCGATCCGGGCGGGCGCGAGAACCAGCACCTCAGCCTCGCCTTCTTCGCTTCGGGCTTCGGCGCGGACGGCGACCTCCGCTGCCGTCCGCTCGTCGGGCGGGCGGCTGACGACCAGCAACAGGTGGCGCCGGAAGTCCCCGGCAGGGGGTGGGAGGATCGCCTCGCGCGGATACTGGCGAGCGGCGATGACGACTATCGCGACCGCGGCAAGAGTGCCGACGGCCACCCCGAGGGCGGGCCCGGCGAAGGCAAAGGCGGCGATCGTCGGCACGGCAATCGCCAGGGGGATCAACGGCAGCTTCCAGGCAGCCACCCCCCCAGGCTAGGGGTCGCCGCTCTGGCCAGGCAATGCAGCGAAACTTTTCGCAATAGTTGGCGTTTCTTGTCTCAAGCGCTCGAGTCGCCGTGGGCGCCCCCTCTCCGCCGTCACCTCAACTGAAAGGAAGCCCCATGGCCAAGGCACGGAAGAAAAAGGCGTCGCTGGAACAGTCGGTCGCGAAAGCGTTCGCGCATCCCCTGCGGGTGCGGATCCTCGCCGCGCTCAACGAGCGGGTTGCCAGTCCCATCCTGCTTTCGAAAGAGCTCGGTGAGAGTCTCAATCTGGTCGCCTACCACGTGCGCGTACTGGAGAGACACGGCTGCATCGAACTGGTGGAGACGAAGCCACGGCGTGGCGCCACCGAGCACTTCTACCGCGCCACCGGCGATCAACTGTTCAGCGATTCGGAGTGGGCGCGGTTCGAAGCGCTCGACGACCGCCACGTCAGCCGCACCGACCTGCTCGTCGATCAGACCGCGTGGTCCGAGGTGACCGCCGTCCTCGGCGAGGCAATGGCGCGCCTGGCCACGATCGAGGCTGAGGCGGCAAAACGCCTGCAGGCCAACGGCGAGCCCGGGACCCGGGCGCGGGTCGAGATCCTCCACTCGCAACTCGCCGGCGAAAGCGCCTGAGCTGCCGTCCGGCGCCGCCGCGCGGCGCCAGTAGGGTGTTCGCGACTCGCCGGGGAGCGGGCACCCATGGAAGCCGAACGGGACGACAGCGAAGCGACTCCAGCCGCGGGCCCGGCTGAGCTCGGCGACGGCCTCGCCAGCGAGCGCCAGCTCTGGGAGCGCTTCTCACGCAACCGCGACGCCGCCACCCGCGAAGAGCTGGTCCGCCGCTACCTGCCGTTCGCAAAGAGCCTGGCGCTGCGCTACCGCGGCGCCAGCGAGTCGTTCGACGACCTCCTCCAGGTCGCCAGCCTCGGCCTCGTCAACGCGATCGACCGCTTCGACGCCAGTCGCGGCACCCCGTTTCCCGCCTTCGCTTCGCCGACCATCCTCGGCGAGCTGAAGCGCCACTTCCGCGACCGGGTCTGGACGGTGCGGGTCCCGCGCGGGCTGCACGACCGCATGGCCGAGGTCGAAAAGGCGATCTCGAAACTGACCGTTGAGCTGCAGCGCTCCCCCTCGGTGACCGAGATCGCGGCGCAGCTGGAAGTCGACCCAACTGAGGTCCTGGAAGTTCTGGAGGCAAATCGCAACCGTCGCCCGCTCTCCCTCGACCGTCCGGTCGGCAACGACGACGGGGACGAGACCCCGGCGGCGGAATGGATCGGCGAGGAGGACGAGGGCTTCGAGCTGGTCGAGGGCAAGGTCGCGCTGGAGTCGGCCCTGCCGCAGCTCAGCGAGCGCGAACGGCTGGTCCTGCACCTGCGCTTCGTCGAGGACATGACCCAGTCTCAGATCGCCGAGCGGATAGGCCACTCGCAGATGCACGTCTCCCGCATCCTCCGCCGTACCCTCGACCGGATCCGTCAGCAGGTCGACGAGGGCGACGGCGACGCGAGCGAGCGGACCTAGCAGCTCCCCTTCTTGCGAGCGCGCTTGGCCTCAGCGGCGGTCTGCTCCACCCGGGCGGCGTCGTCGAGCGTCTCGCTTCGCTCGCGGGTCCGCTCTGCCTCGCGGCGCAACTCGTCCTGCTCGCGTTCGGTTTCGCTGCGGCTGCGCTCGATCTCTGCCTCGGCGTCGCGCTGAGCCAGGTTCGTCTCGACTTCCCGGCGCTCCGCAGCGAGGCTTGAGGCGGCCGGCGACCTTTCCGATCGGACCGCCGCTGATTTTCTCATCGTTCATGCCGGGCTCCTATCCAAAGCGCCAGCGCCGCGAAACGCGCCGTCAAGGTCGAGCCGGGGCCCTGACCAGCAGGCGTGGCATCCGTCCGGCTTCAGCCGAGGCCCTTCTCCTCGGCCGCCTTGTAGGCGACCTGGAGGAAGTCCGAGACCGTCAGGGCGGAGAAGAGCCCGGCGAGGAAGCGGGTCAGGCGCGGCGCGAAGACGAGGCCGAGGGAGAAACCCGCGACCACCCAGAGGCCGAGGCAGTAGGGGCAGATCAGGAGTTCGCCGATCGCCTTGCGGGCGCCGCGACCGCGGGCCGCCTCCTCGAGCTCCGCCGGGCCGCCCTTGCCTTCGAGCTCCGTGAACGGCGCCCGCAGCCAGCTCGTCACCTTGTCCTTGGCGACCAGCCGGCTGAGCTTGTGCGAGGCGACCCCGACCAGGGCGACGTCGCCCGCACTCGGCGCCGGCAGCTCGCGCCCGCGGCGCCGGGCCGCCAACAGGCTGCCGCCGATCAGCCCGTGGAGAAGCGCGGTCAAGATCGCGTAGGAGGCGAGCGGGGGCTTCTCGGCAGCGGGGGCGTAGCCGTCCATCGCCCTCCCCTCCCCCGCATCCAGGCACGAATAGTCATCGGCGTGACCGGGTAAACGTCGATGGTGCCGACGCCACGCCGGAGGATCTCCCGCGACCTGTTCGAGACCCGCAGCCACGCCTGGCACTCGCTCGGACTCGGCGAGGAGCTGGCGCCGCGATTCTCGAAGAAGGCGCTGCTCGGACTGGTCGCGGCACTGCTGGTCCTGGCCGGGACGCTGAGCGTTTACTACCGCCGCCACGAGCTCTTCCCCGGCTACGGCCCGTGGGTGCGATTCGCCACCGTGGCGATCCTGCTCGTCGTCGGGCTGGCGGCGACGCACTGGCTGGTGCGCGGCCTCTCGCCGCAGCTCTACCGCAGGCTCAATCCGGCGACGGCCGGTACCGCGGGCTTCGTCATCCGCCTCTTCGCGATGACGGCGGTGGTGGTGCTGGCGCTGCGAATCGCCGGCATCGACGCCTCCGCTCTCGCCGTCGGGGGCGCCTTCACCGCGATCGTCCTCGGTCTCGCCGCCCAGCAGAGCCTGAGCGGGATCATCGCCGGCATCGTCCTGCAGAGCACCCGGCCCTTCCGGGTGGGGGAACGGGTGCGCCTCCTCGGCGGGCCGCTGGCCGGGCAGATCGAGGGCACGGTCAGCTCGCTCGGCCTCTTCTACGCGACCCTGGCCCAGGGCGCCGACCGCCTTCTGGTCCCCAACAGCGTCCTCATCACTCTGGTCGTCGTTCCCCTGCGCGAGCCGGAGAAGGTCGACCTCCGCGCCCGTTTCTCCTCCGACACCAGCCCGCGCCGGATCGAGGAGCGCCTCCTGGAGGAGATCACGGTGCCGACCCGCTACCGCCCCAGCGTCGCCCTCGAGGAGCTCGACGAGGACGGCGTCACCCTGCGCATCACCGCTACCCCGCTGCGCCCCGAAGACGGGTCGCAGCTCGCCGAGGAGGTGCTGGCGGCCCTGCGCCGCCCGGCAAACGTCGCGTACCCGTGATTGCCGTGCTCGCCGACACCCACATGCCGAAGGGCGGGCGGCATCTGCCGGATCGCTGCCTGCGGCTGCTCGAGGAAGCCGAGGCGACGATCCACGCCGGCGACTTCTTCGCCGCCTCGGTCCTGGCGGAGCTGCAGGCGATCTGCCCGGTGATCCACGCCGTCCATGGCAACGTCGACGAGCCGGCGCTGCGTCAGGCGCTGCCGGAGGCGACCGAAATCGAGCTCGGCGCCCAGCGAATCGCGGTGGTGCACGACGCCGGCCCCGCGGCCGGGCGCCTGACCCGGATGCGCGTCCGCTTCCCCGCAGCCGACGCAGTCGTCTTCGGGCACAGCCACCTGCCCCTGCACGAGCGCGAGGACGGCTTCCAGATCTTCAACCCCGGCAGCCCGACCGAGCGACGGCGCGCTCCCCGCCACTCGATGGGACTGCTCGACTACGAGGCGGGCCGCCTCAGCTTCCGCCACGTTTGGCTTTAGAGCCGCGCCCTTTGGCGCCGCTGGCTTTCGATTTCGCGGCGCTTCGTTTGCCAGCGGCTTTTCGTTGCGGCGCTTTCGCTTTCGCTTTCGGCCTGGCCGTTTTCCTTTTGCCGCCGCCGCGCTGAGCCCGGGGAACCTCCGCCATGGCGACCGCGCCGCTCAGGGTCTTGATCTGACCCTCGAGGAACTTCGCCATCCGTTCCTCCTCGCGACGGATGCCGCGCGCCAGCTGCGCCGTCTCCCGGTCCCCCACCTTCTCGGCAAAGGTCTCGATCGCCAGGTAGGTGGCGATCTCCTCGTGCTCGTTCCAGTACTCGGTCTTGGCGTTCTTGAGGAGTTTCTCCTCCTCGCCGCTGCCGCGGACCATGTGCAGCGGGCCCTTCGCGGCGGCTTTGACGACGCCGGCCGCGGCTTGGACCAGCGAGCCTCCGCCGCCCAGTTTCTTGATCCGCCGTTCGACCGCTTTCGCGTGCGCTTTGGTCTCTTTCAGATGTTGTTTGAGCCGTTTTTCGTACGGCTTCTTCGTCGTCATCGAGATATGCGCCTGCAGGGAAGCCTCCAGCTCCCGCTCCTTCCCGTAGGCCTCGCTCAGATACTGGACCAGCTTCGCGTCCCGCTCGTTCATGTCCGCCATCGATCCCAAGCTCCTTCCGGTTTTCCGTGCGAGAAAGCGATACCCGACGCGCCAACGGGGAAACCGTGCCAAGCCGTCCGAGCCGGGCGCCAACATCGGTGCATGTTCCAAATACTGGTCGTCTGTTCCGACTGCGCCGAGGAGGCCGAGGTCCTGGTTGAGGATCTCGACCAGGTCGAGCGCGAGGCCTGCGCCTGCGGCTACAGCTACATCGTCCTCGCCGTGGCTGAGTTCGAGCCGGTGCACGCCGAGCGCGGCGAACTGATCGAGTTCCCGCGCCGCCGCCAGCGCTCGCTCGCGGCCTGAGCGCTTCTCAGGGCCTCCCGGCTTCGAGCCCGGCGCCCCCCCGCGAGAGGTTCGCGACGGCCACGTTCAGGACGAGCCCGCCGAGGATCTGCGCAGCCTTCGGTCTCATGTTTCGCCGGCTCCTGACGTTGGGTAGCTGCCAGCCATGCTGAGAGAGGCCCGATCGGACACCGCGACGTCAAGGCAGAGGCCGGCACCGTCCGTGGTGAAGACGATGGAGGCGATGCGGACGTTGCGAAGCCGCACCGGCGCCGTCGCCAGCCCGCTCGAACGCGAGCGCAAGCTCGTGTCCTCCCTCGGCCCTTCGAAGCGATGAGCATGGTTTAGCGTCATTGCTCGTGACCACCGCCTCGCCTCCGCTTACCTCCGCCGCCGGGCCGATCGGCGAATTCGTGTTCGGGTTGCTGGCCGCGGCGCCGGACGAGTCGCCGTTCAGCGCCGAGGCGGCGGCGGCCAGGGTCGGGGGGCTGGCCCGGGGGGTCGCCGAGCCGCTGGCGGACGACGACCTCCAGCGCGCCCTCTATGTCGGCTATGAGCTTCACTACCGCGGCTTTGCGGCCGTCGATCCGGACTGGGAGTGGAGCCCGGTGCTGCTGGCGGCGCGGGCGGTGCTCGAGCGGGCTTTCCTCGAGGCCCTGGAAGCGGAGGTGCCGCGCGACGCCGAGGTCGACCCGGAGCGGGTCGGCGAGCTGCTGTTCGAGATCGAAGCCACCGCCGAGGGACCTTCGCTCTCGCGCTGGGTCGAGACGCAGGCGGGCGTCGAGCAGTTCCGCGAGCTGGCGGTGCATCGCTCGCTCTACCAGCTGAAGGAGGCCGACCCGCAGAGTTGGGCGATCCCCCGCCTCACCGGCGCCGCCAAGTCGGCGCTGTTGGAGGTGCAGGCCGACGAGTACGGCGGCGGCCGGCCGGAGCGCATGCACTCACGCCTCTGGGCGCAGACGATGCGCGAGCTCGGGCTCGACGACCGCGAGAACGCGTACCTCGACCGCGTCCCGGGAGCGACGCTCGCCACGGTCAACCTCGGCTCCGCCCTCGGCCTGCGCCGTGACCGCCGGGGTGCTCTGGTCGGCAGCCTGGCAATGTTCGAGATGACCTCGGCCCTGCCGAACCGCCGCTACGGCAACGCCCTGCGACGGCTCGGCTTCGGCCAGGCGGCAACCGACTTCCACGACGAGCACGTCGAGGCCGACTCGGTGCACGAGAACATCGCCGCCTACGATCTGGCCGGTGGCCTCGCCCGCCAGGAGCCGGCGCTGGCAACCGACATCCTCTTCGGGGCCCGCGCCCTGCTCCACCTCGAGGACCGCTTCGCGCGCCGCCTGCTCGGCGCCTGGGAGCGCGGCGAAAGCTCGCTGCTGCGACCGCTCTGAGCTAATCGGCGCTGAACCCGACCAGCTTGTGGGTGCCGTCGCAGAACGGCTTGATCTGCGAGCGCCCGCAGCGACAGAGCGCGACGGTCTGCCGCCTCGTCTCGATCTCGTTCCCCTCGCGGTCGCGCAGCACGAACGGGCCGCGCACCAGGTAGGGCCCGTTCGGGTAGGGAGTGATCGTCACCGGATCGTCGCTGGCCACAATCGAACCGTACCCGCCGAGCACGCCCGAACCCTCACTCCAATAGCTTTGCCCAATGGGCAAGGAGCAGGAACTCGAGCTGAGGCGCTACCTGGAGAGTCAGCGCCAGCTTGCCGCCCATCTGATCGAAGGCGAGTCGCTGGTCGACGTCGCCCCCTGCTTCATCGCCACCGTCGCCGACCTGCTGCGCTGGGAGTCGGGGGCGCTATGGGAAGTCCCGCCGGGGGCGGAGGTGCTGCGCTTCCTCTCCGGCTGGAGCCAGCCCGACTTCGACGCGGAGCCGCTCTGGCACCACAGCCGCAAACTCTCTTTCGTGCGCGGCGAGGGCCTGCCGGGTCGTGCCTGGGCCTCCGGAGACGTCGCTTGGATCCCGGACATCGAAGCCGAGGCGACGGTGCCGCGGCGCGAAACCGCCCGGCAGCTCGGCATCACCGCGGCGCTGGCGATCCCGATCCCGCTCGGGCGACCCGAGAACGTCCTGGCGGTGGCCGAGTTCCACGCCCGCACCTACAACGAGCCGCCCGGGCACCTGGCCGAGCTGCTGACCGCGTTCGCCGATCAGCTCGCCACCTTCATCGGCCGCCGCCGGGCCGAGGCGGACCTGGCGGCCGACCGTGCCGAGGCCGAGCGCGTCCGCCAGCACATGGCCGAGGTCGTGCGCAGCACCCAGGACGCGGTGCTGAGCAAGGACCTCGACGGGATCGTCACCTCCTGGAACCCGGCGGCGGAACGGATGTACGGCTACAGCGCCGAGGAGGCGATCGGGCGCCACATCTCCTTCCTGGTCCCGCCCGACCACAAAAACGAGGAGCGGGTGATCCTCGACCGCATCATGGCCGGCGAAAGGCTGGAGACCTACGAGACCGAGCGGATCCGGGCCGACGGAGCGCGCATCTCGGTCTCGCTGACCGTCTCTCAGATCCGCAATCCGGCGCGGGGCGTAATCGGGGCCGCCGTGGTCGCCCGCGACATCACCGACGAGGTGCGGCGGCGGCGGGCGCAGGAGTTCCTGGTCACCGCCAGCCGCCAGCTCGAGTCCTCGCTCGACCCGGCTGAGACCGCACGCACGATCGTCGCCACCGCGGTTCCCGAGCTGGCCGAGCTCTGCCTGATCGACTTCGTCCGCTCTGACGGCTGGCTCGGCGACAGCATCGTCGCCGGCGCCAACTCGGAGCTGGCGACTCGCCTGGAGGAAATCCGCTCCCGCTCCCCGATCGACCCCGAGGGCGATCATCCGGTGGCCCAGGTCCTGCGCGAGCGCCGGCCGATGATCTGGCGCGACCTGACTCGGCCCGAGGTGGCGGCTGAGGTGGTGCAGAACGAGGACCACCGGCAGCTGATCGAGGACGCCGGCTACAACTCCGCCGCGGTGGTGCCGCTGATCGCCCGCGGCCGCACCCTCGGCGCCCTCTCCTTCCTCCACGCCCACCGGAACCTGCGCTACGACCCGCACGACCTCGAATTCCTCGCCGAGCTCGGCGACCGGGCGGCGATGGCACTCGACAACGCCCGCCTGTACCGGGAGCGCGACCGGATCGCCGCCAACCTGCAGCGGGGGCTACGACCTCCCAGGCCCGCCGACGTGCCTGGCCTGGAGATCGCGGTCGTCTTCGAGGCAGCCGGCGAGGGGATCGAGATCGGCGGCGACTTCTACGACGTCCTCCCCACCGAGGACGGCTGCTGGGTGCTGATCGGCGACGTCGCCGGCAAGGGCAGCGCCGCCGCCGGGGTCTCGGTGGCGCTGCGCCACTCGGTCCGCGGCCTGACCCGCGAGATCGGCGATCCCGAGGAAGTGCTGCGACGGGTCAACGAGCTGCTGTTGGAGGGCAACAGCCTCAACGACCTTGCCACCGTGCAGCTCCTGCGCCTGCACCGCAACGGCAGCGGCTGGAAGCTCGGGCTCGCCGCCGCCGGCCACACGCCGGCCGTCCACGCCAGCCCGGTGCGCGCCTCGCTGCACGGCGGCGGCACCCTGCTCGGCGCCTGGCCAGACTCAGCGATCGAGCGCCACGAGCTCGAGCTCGCCCCCGGCGAGACCCTCGTCCTCAGCACCGACGGGTGGTTCGAGGTCGGCCGGGCGGCAGCGCCCCGGGTGCCGGAG
>DATHUE010000071.1:0-5361 GCA_035462545.1 Solirubrobacterales bacterium | reverse complement strand
TCTGTTTGCCACCGCTTTGCGGCGCGGTTCTATACTCGGCCGATGATGGTTCGGAGATCCTTTCCGCTGGTGCTTGTCGTCGGCGCTCTGGGCCTGATGGCGGCCCCGGGCGCGAGCGCGAAGCCGACCTGCGGCGGCAAGCCGGCGACGGCTGTCGTCAAGTCCGGCGGTACCTATGTCGGTCGGGGGGCGAGCGAGGTGATCGTCGGCAGCGCCGGCAACGAGAAGATCAACGGCCTCGGCGGCAACGACCTGATCTGCGGCGGCGGGGGAGACGACACGATCCTCGGCGGCCGCGGCAGCGATCGCCTCTTCGGCGAAGGCGGCGACGACGACATCGACGGCGAGCGCGGCAACGAGCGCATCTCCGGCGGCGCCGGCGACGACATCCTCGACGAGAACGAAGGCGACGGCACCGTCCGCGGCGGCGGCGGCGACGACCGGCTGATCGGATTCATCGGCATCGACAAGCTGCTCGGCGGTGCCGGCAACGACCGGCTGTTCGGCGGGATCGGGTTCGACACCCTGAAGGGCGAAGGCGGCAACGACACGGTGCGGCCGGAAAAGGGCCACGACGAGACCGACGGCGGCCCGGGCTCCGACACCGTCGACTACTCGACCGAACCGAAGCTCGTCGAAATCGACCTCGCCAAGGACAAGAGCCTCGACTCGGAAGGGATCGACACCCTGGTCTCGATCGAGAACGCGATCGGATCCCGCTTCGACGACATGCTGCTCGGCGACCCCGGCCCCAACGTCCTCACCGGCGGTGCCGGTACCGACGTCCTCGACGGCCGCGGCGGCGAAGACACGATCACGCAGTAGTCGTCTGGCGGTAAGTAGAACTTCCTACTTCTCGTTTCGCTATCGTCCGCGGCGATGAGCTACGAGCTGGTTGCCTACGAGGTCGCCGGGAACGGCGTCGCCACCGTGACGCTGAACAACCCGGAGAAGCGCAACATGCTCTCCGGGCAGATGCTGACCGAGCTGGTCGACGCGATGCGGCAGGCGCGCGACTCCGAGGACGTCCGCGCCGTCGTCCTCACCGGGGCCGGCGACAAGGTCTTCTGCGCCGGGGCCGACCTCGGCGGGTTCGCCGCGGACGTGCCGCTGACCCAGAAACACTTCGCCTCCGACCTCTTCCTCGAGTTCTTCCGGCTGATGCCGCGGCTCGGCAAGCCCTCGCTCTGCGCCGCCAACGGCCACGTGCTGGCGGGGGGAATGGGACTGGCGCTCTCCTGCGACCTGGTGATCGCCAAAGAGGGCGCCACGTTCGGCACGCCGGAGATCAACGTCGGCGCTTTCCCCTACATGATCATGTCGATCATCTACCGCAACGTGCCGCGCAAGAAGGTCAACGAGATGATGCTCTTGGGCGAGCGCTTGAGCGGGGAGCAGGCGGTCGAGTACGGGCTGATCAACAAGGTTGTCCCGGCCACCGATTACGAGGCCGCGGTCGCCGAGTGGGCCGACAAGCTCGCCGCCAAGAGCCCGGTGCTGATGCGCCTCGGCCACGACGCGATGTATCGCCAGCAGGACATGGCCTTCGACGACGCGCTCGAGTTCCTCCGCTCGCAGCTCTCGCTGACCTTCTCGACCGAGGACATCCGCGAGGGCGTCGCCGCCTTCTTCGAGAAGCGCGATCCCGAGTGGAAGGGCCGCTAGTGGCCGACCCCGAGGAGCACGAGACGAACCTGCTGCCGGGCACCGCGCCGCTGGGCGAGCTGACCGAGCAGCTGCACGAGCGGCGCGAGAAGGCGAAGCTCGGCGGCGGCGAGGAGAAGATCGCCAAGCAGCACGAGCGCGGCAAGCTGACCGCCCGCGAGCGGATCGAGCTGCTGGTCGACGCCGGCACCTTCGTCGAGCTCGGCATCCACGGCCGGCCGCACTTCTCGCAGCGGGCGATGGAGGGCAAGGAGGCGCCCGCCGACGGCGTCGTCACCGGCTGGGGCGACGTCGACGGCCGCCCCTGCTGCGTCGCCGCCTACGACTTCACGGTGATGGCCGGGGCGATGGGGATGACCGGCGAGCTCAAGGTCACCCGCCTGCGCGAGATGGCGCTCAGCAAGCGGATGCCGTTCATCTGGCTGCTCGACAGCGCCGGCGCCCGCATCCAGGAGGCGGCCGGCTCGCTGTTCGCCGGCTCCGGCCACCTGTTCCGCGAGGAGGTCGAGATGTCGGGGGTGATCCCGATGGTGGCGGCGATGATGGGGCCCTGCGCCGCCGGCACCGCCTACATCCCGGCGCTCTCGGACTTCGTGCCGATGGTCTCCGGTCAGGGGGCGATGGCGCTTGCCGGCCCGCACCTGACCCAGGCCGTCACCGGCGAGGAGATCTCGATGGAGGAGCTCGGCGGCGCCAAGGTCCACTGCCGCAAGTCGGGGGTCGGGGACCTGGAGGTGAAGGACGACGAGGAATGCATCGCCAAGGTCAAGGACTACCTCTCCTTCTTCCCCTCCAACTGCGAGCAGCGCCCGCCGCTGCGCGAGAGCGCCGACCCGATCGACCGCGCCTCCGAGAAGCTGCTGGAGATCGTCCCCGAGTCCTCGCGCCAGCCCTACGACATGTACGACGTGATCCGCGAGATCGTCGACGACGGCGAGTGGTTCGACATCAAGCCGAAGTTCGCCAGGACCCTGATCACCTGTCTGGCCCGCTTCGGCGGCCAGCCGGTCGGGATCGTCGCCAACCAGCCCAAGCACCTGGCCGGGATCCTCGACAACGACTCCGCCGACAAGGCCGCCCGCTTCATCAACCTCTGCGACGCTTTCCAGATCCCGCTGGTCTTCCTCCAGGACGTGCCCGGGTTCATGGTCGGCGCCAAGGTCGAGCACGCCGGGATCATCCGCCACGGGGCGAAGATGCTCTACGCGGTCAGCCGCGCCACGGTGCCGAAGGTGACGGTGATCGTCCGCAAGGCCTACGGGGCCGGCTACTACGTGATGTGCGGCAAGGCCTATGAGCCGGACCTGATCGTCGCCTGGCCGGGGGCGGAGATCTCGGTGATGGGCGCCGAGGGCGCGGTCAACATCATCGGCCGCTCGGCGATCGAGGCCTCCGAGGACCCCGAGGCGACCCGCGAGGCGATGCTGAGCGCGGTCCGCCGGCAGATCGACCCCTACATCGCCGCCGGCAACGCCGTGATCGACGACATCATCGACCCGCGCGAGACCCGGCCGACGATCGTCCGCGCCCTGCGGATGGCGAAGGACAAGCATGTCGAGAAGCCGCGCAAGCGCCACGGAGTGATGCCGGTATGAGTCGCTTCGACGACCCGGTCGTGATCAGCTGCTCGATCAGTGGCGTGATCGCCAACCGCGACCAGTGCCCGGCGATCCCCTACACGCCGGAGGAGTACGCGGCCGAGGCGCGCCGCGCCGTCGACGAGGGCGCCTCGCAGATCCACATCCACGCCCGCAAGCCGGACGGCACCCCCTCCTACGAGGTCGAGGACTTCCAGGCGATCACCGCGGCGATCCTGGCCGAGGTCGGCGACGTGATCGTCAACTACTCGACCGGGGCGATCGGGATCCCGATCGAGAAGCGGCTCGCCTACCTGCGCGCCTGCCGCCCCGACGTCGCCGCGCTGAACATGAGCTCGATGAACTACGCGAAGTACTCGAAGCGCCGCCAGGACTTCGTCTTCAAAGCGGTGTTCGAGAACAGCTTCGACACGATCATCGAGTTCCTGACCGAGATGAAAGCGCTCGGGATCAAGCCCGAGCACGAGTGCTTCGACGCCGGCCACGTCGCCAACCTCGACCCGCTGATCGACATGGGGCTGCTGGAGCCGCCGCTGCAGATCTCGCTGGTGATGGGGGTGACCGGCGGGATCCGGCCGACGCCGCGCAACGTCACCCTGATGTCGGACCAGATCCCCGGCGGGCCGGAGGGGCCGAACCAGTGGCAGGTGATCGGGATCTCGCGCGACCAGTGGAAGCTGCTCGCCGCCTCGCTGGTGCTGGGCGGCAACGTCCGCGCCGGGGTCGAGGACAACCTCTACCTGCCGAACGGCGAGATGTGCCGCTCCAACGGCGACCTGATCGCCAAGGCCCGGCAGATGGCCGAGGACGTCGGCCGCCGCGCCGCCACCGTGGCGGAGGCGCGGGAGCTGCTGGGAGTGCCGAAGCGGGCGGAGGCCTGAGGCGTGGCGGAGACGATCCACCGCGCCGGCGTCGTCTGGGAGGGCGGCGAGGACGGGGACGTCCGCGCCCACCAGGTCCTGCTCGGCGCCCACTCGCTGCCCAGCTCCTCGGCGCTCGAGTTCGAGGGCGACGAGACGAAGTCGAACCCGGAGTCGCTCCTGATCGGCGCCCTCTCCAGCTGCCACATGCTCTGGTTCCTCGCCCTGGCTCGCAAAAAAGGCTTCGAGGTCGCCTCCTACGAAGACGACGCCGACGGCGTGCTCGACGGCAAGCGCTTCCGCGAGGCGACGCTGCGGCCGCGGGTGCGCTGGGCGGACGAGCCGCCGGCGCCGGAGGCGATCGAGGCGCTCCACCACCGCGCCCACGAGCTCTGCTTCATCGCCAGCTCGGTCGAGTTCCCGGTCGCCGTGGAGCCGCAGTGAGCGCCGAGGGCGGAGCGCCGGCCGGCGGCGAGCTGCCGCTCAGCGACGTCAAGGTCCTCGACCTCAGCCGCCTGCTGCCCGGCGGCTTCTGCTCGCTGCTGCTGGCCGACCTCGGCGCCGAGGTGCTGAAGGTCGAGGACACCGGCATGGGCGACTACATCCGCTGGGCGCCCCCCTACTACGGGGGCGAGGAGCAGCAGGAGCTGGGGACGCGCTCGGCGCTCTACCTCTCGCTCAACCGCGGCAAGCGCTCGGTCCGGCTCGACCTCAAGTCGGAGGCGGGACGGGAGGCGCTGCTGCGCCTGGTCGAGCGCTACGACGTCGTGCTGGACGGCTTCCGCCCCGGCGTGCTCGACCGGCTCGGGGTCGGCTACGAGCGGATGCGCAAGGCCAACCCGCGCATCGTCTTCTGCGCGATCACCGGCTACGGCCAGGACGGCCCTTACGCGCAGCGCGCCGGCCACGACATGAACTACCTCGGCCTGGTCGGCCTGCTGGGGCTGACCGGCGCCAAGGACGGGCCGCCGGTGCAGTCGGGCGGCCAGATCGCCGACCTCGGCGGCGGCGCCCTGATGGCGGCGTTCGGGGTGATGGCGGCGCTGCACGAGCGGCGCCGCTCCGGCGAGGGCCAGATGGTCGACATCTCGATGGCCGACGGCGCCCTCTCCTGGCTGGCGATGGTCGCCGGCCGCTACTTCTGCGACGGCGAGGTGCCGCGACGCGGCGAGCAGCAGCTCGCCGGAGGCCTCGTCTGTTACATGCCCTACGAGGCGAGCGACGGTTGGGTGACCTGC
>DATHUE010000070.1:0-6195 GCA_035462545.1 Solirubrobacterales bacterium | reverse complement strand
GGGACGTAGGCGACGTAGTTGACCGGGCCGTAGGTGTCGCCCGAGGAGATGTCGTCGGGGAAGTTGTCGTAGAGCGGTTCCCCGTGGGCGATCCGGTCGGCGCCGACCACACCGGCGTAGCCGACGTCGATCGCGCCGGAGTCGGCGACGTTGAGCCCGACCCGGACGCCGAGCAGGAAGAGCGCCGCGACCAAGAGCCAGGCCGCGGGCCAGACCGGGCGCAGGGCCGCGCCGGGGCCGCGGAAGCCGACCCACAGGGCCCGGCCGAGGAGATAGAGCAGCACGGGATAGACGAGCGGCACCGAGGTCCCGATCTCGGCCCGGTTGAAGAAGTAGTGGGAGATCCCGAACCCGAGCAGGACCAGCAGGTCGAGGTTGGCGACCCGTCGCAACCGCCGCCAGTCGACGAGCCCGATCAGGAAGAGCGCGCACAGCGGCAAGAACACATAGGGCGCATTCAACTTGTGCCCGAACGCCCCCTCATACCCCCGCGCCATCTTCCAAGCCACCTGGTATCCCGTCCAGGACTCCCGCACCTCCCCGGAATCAGGGTCGACCAGAACCAACGCGACCTTCTCATCGCCGTCGAAGTAGGAGACCTCCCAAACTCCGTCGACCAGGCTGGCGTCAACACCAAACTCTCCGCGAGACTGGCGCTGCTCTTCGACCTTGGGGTCCGAGCCTGCGGCTCGGAGAACTTTCTGTTCGCTGACGGGTTCGGCAGCTCGGGCGGTCCCCGTCACTGCGAGTTGGAGAAGAACGAGTAATGCGAGGGCTACGACCGCGGGTGGCGCGCACGATGGACGGGGGGTCGCGGGTGAGCGACCCCCCGTCTGTCGGGTGCGGCAGGCCCCGCGGCCGGAGCGACCCCCTCTCTGTTGGGCGTGGCAGGCCCCGTGGCCGGCGAGTCCCGTCACTAGTTGTTCTTCAACCCGAAGTGCTCGCGAACCACCGGCGCCACATCCCGCAGCGTCCACTGCTCCTTCTCGTCCGCCGACTCCGGACCGCAGCCGACGAACAGCAGCGGCCCGAGCGAGTCCTCGGCGAGCAGCGAGCCGTGGCTGCCGCCGCCGACGTGGGTGACGCCACCCCAATCGACCGCCTCGAAGCCGGCTGCCAGCGAGACGACCAGGTCGCCTGAATGCGGCGCCGCCAGCGCCGACCAGACCCGGGCCAGCGGGTCCGGGTAACGCTCGCTGCCCAGCCGACCGTCCACCGCTGCGGCCGCCAGCACCTGCGGGTCGCCATCCAGCTCCCATCTCCCCCCGCGCAGGTCGGCGACCTCGCCGCCGGGCCGGAAGCGCAGCCGCTCCCCCCCGCGCTCGACCGCCGCCCACTCTCCCCCCGCGAGGGGCATCCCCGGCTCCTCGCGCAGCAACGCCTCGCCCTCGTCGTCCTCGAGCCGGCAGACCAGATCGACTCCCTCGGTGTCGGCAAGCGCCCGCCGCACCGCCTCGGGATCGGCCCGCTCTCCTTCGCCAGGCAGCAGATAGACGTGGGCGGCGCGGCCGGTTGGGCTGACCGCCAGCTGTGCCAGCTCGGGCTTGTCGTCGGAGGGGCGCAGCACCGACCACTCGCGCGCCAGCAGGTCGGCCAGCGGCAGGCCGCGGTGCACGTCGCTCTGGGCGTGGTCGGCGAGCAGGATCACGGCGTGGTCGGCGAGGAACTCGTCCAGACCCCCCGTCGCCTCGACCAGCTTCGCGAAGCAGTGGTCCGCCTTGGCGATCGACTCGACCGAGGCCTCGGGGCCGTGCCGGTGGGAGTAGTTGTCGTTGTCGGGCAGCGAGAAGAGGAGGAAGTCGAAGCGGTTCTCCTTCGCCAGCTCGGCGGCGCAGCAGCCGGAGTAGCCGTCGCGGCTGCCGGGGATCGAGGTCGACTTGCAGGGAACCTCGCGGCTGGCGTAGAGGTCGCCGTAGAAGAGCTCTTCCGGGCCCCAGGTGTGGTGGCGGAATTTGAGCCGGGTGGCATCGATCGCCCGCCGCATCAGCCCCTCCAGCGAGACCGGGTGGCGATGGCGGCCACGGTAGATCAGGAAGGGGGTGCAGGCGGTGCGCTCGCCGGCGTCGTCGAGACTCTCGAACAACGTCTCGACCTCGGGACTGAGGTGAGCGAGATTCATGTTGTAGACGAGGTCGTAGAGGGCACGGAAGACGCCGAAGGCCCGGGTCGCCTCCAGCGAGGAGCCGTACTCGACGTAGCGCCGCTCGAGCCGGTGGTACCAGTTCATGCCGCTGATCCAATGGCGCTCGGCGCCGACCCCGGTGACCATCTCCGAGCAGGCCACCGGGGTTACCGAGGGAAAGCTGGAAACGCAGTCGGGAACGAGCACGCCGCGTTCCAGCAAACCCGCGAAGGTCGGCGCCCGGCCCTCGGCCACCGCCCGTTCGAGCATGTCGGTGCGCAGCGAGTCGACGTAGGTGAGAACCAGCTTCTTCGGCATCGGCCGAATGATGCTCGAAGCCGTCTACCGGCTAGCGGAGGATGCGCAGGCCGGCGTGCTTGCGCTGGGCGCGGCGGTGACGCGTGAAGGCCAGCCAGGCCAGCGCCGCGACGATCACGATCACGATCGGCGCGAAGAAATAGGCAAGTGCGGCAACCGGGATCGCGACGATCGCGATCAGGAAACCGAGTGCCCCGGCGCTGCTGCCCTCGCGCCGGCCGGCGCCGGCGACGATGTCGCTGACCGCCATGCAGCCCCCGGCGGCGCCGAGGAAACCGCCGATCGCTTCGATCAGGCCGAACAGAAGCAGGCCGGCGACCAGGCCGATCACCGCCGCCAACAGGGTCATGCGACCGCGCGCGGAGCCGTGCAGGCCGGTGGTGCCGGCGAGCATCCCGATCGCGAGACCGATGCCGAGTGCGGAGAGAAAGTCCACGTGCGAAACCTAACTCCCCCGGCGTACGGGCGTCGATCCGGCACACTTCCGGGGATGAGCGAGACGCCGTCCCAGCCGCAGCGCCGCCGGGCCCACACCCGGACCCGCGACCTCGAGCGCTACGCGGGCCTGTTCGCGGAGCGCACCACAGTCATGCGCTCCTCGGCGATGCGCGACCTGATGGCGGTGACGGCGCGGCCGGAAGTGATCTCGCTCGCTGGAGGCCTGCCCGACACCTCGACCTTCCCGCCGCAGAGCTTCGCTGCACAGATGACCCGGATCGCCCAGGAGTCGGCGGCCGACGCGCTCCAGTACGGGCCGACCGAGGGGTTCGAGGAGACCAAAGACTGCCTCCTGCAGGTGATGGGCGCGGGGGGGATGACGCCCGATGCCGAGGACGTGATCGTCACCACCGGCGGCCAGCAGGCGATCGACCTCGTCTGCAAGACCCTGGTCGATCCCGGCGACGTGGTGATCTGCGAGGCCCCGACCTATCCCGGTGCGGTGCCGGTCTTCTGCAGCTACCAAGCCGACGTCGTCCAGGTCGAGTGCGACGACGAAGGGATGCGGATCGACGAGCTGGAAGCGCTGCTGGAGCGCCTCGCCGCCGAGGGGCGCCGGCCGAAGTTCGTCTACTCGGTGCCGAGCTTCCAGAACCCCTCCGGGGTGACGCTCTCGCTGGAGCGGCGACGGCGGCTGGTCGAGCTGGCGCGCCTGCACGAGATCCTCCTCGTCGAGGACAACCCCTACGGACTGCTGCGCTACAGCGGCGATCCGCTGCCGCCGCTCTACCAGCTCGACGGCGGCGACTACGTGATCTACCTCGGCACCTTCTCGAAGATCCTCTCGCCGGGAATCCGGCTGGGCTGGGCGGTGGCGCCGCCCCCCGTGATGGCGAAGATCGTGCTCGGCAAGCAGGCCGCCGACCTCTGCACCTCGACCCTGACCCAGTACTTCGTCCGCGAGTACTTCGCCGAAGGCCGCTGGCGCCAGTACATCGAAGAGCTCTGCGAGCTGTACCGGGGGCGGCGGGACACGATGATCGCGGCGCTGCGCGAGCACTTCCCGGCGCAGGCGACCTGGACCGAGCCCGAGGGCGGCCTCTTCCTCTGGGCCACCCTCCCGTCGTACATCGATACCGGCGACCTGCTGGCGAAGGCGCTGCGTGCCGACGTCGCCTTCGTCCCCGGCCAGTCGGCCTTCGTCGACGGGCGCGGCGCCAGCTCGATGCGGCTCAACTTCTCCGGGGTGGACGACGGCGAGATCCGCGAGGGCATCCGCCGGATCGGCAAGGTGATCGCCGAGCAGGTCGAGCTCTACGGGGCGCTGACCGGGGAGCAGCCGGGGGGCGCGCCTGCGGCCGGGGACGGAAGCACCGCGGCGCAGGGCGACGAGGCGGGCTCGGTCCTCCCCTTCCGCAAGGCCGGCGAAGCATGAAGGTCGCGGTGCTGAAGGGCGGCCGCTCGCTCGAGCGCGGGGTCTCGCTGCGTTCCGGCGCCCGGGTCGAGGACGCGCTCGAGCGGCTCGGCCACGAGCCGCTGCCGCTCGACGTCGGCGGCGACCTGGTGCAGCGACTCAACGCCGAGCGCCCCGACGTCGCCTTCGTCGCGATGCACGGGACCGGCGGCGAGGACGGGACCGCGCAGGAGCTGCTGGAGATCCTCGGCATCCCCTTCACCGGACCCGGCATCGCCGCCTGCGTGCGCTGCATGGACAAGGCGCTTGCCAAGCACGCGATGCGCGAGGCCGGCGTGCCGACCCCCGACTGGCTCGCCTTCAGCCAGACCGCCTTCCGCGAGCTCGGCGCCGCCGACGCGCTCGGGGCGGTCGAGCGGCGACTCGGCTTTCCGCTCGTGGTCAAGCCCAGCCGCGGCGGCTCTTCGCTCGGAGTCAAGTTCGCCGCGGACGGGAGCGAGGTCCCGCAGGCGCTGGTCGCGGCCTTCAGCTACGACGACCGGGTCCTGCTCGAGCGCTTCGTCGACGGACGGGAGCTGGCGGTCAGCGTGCTCGGCGGCGAGGCGCTGCCGGTGGTGGAGGCGATCCCACCGGAGGGCGAGGGATACGACTTCGAGGCCCGTTACGAGATCGGCCGCACCAGCTTCGTCTGCCCCGCCGACCTCGCCGGGGACGAGCGGGACGCCGTCGTCGAGGCGTCGCTCGGCGCCTACCGGGCGCTCGGCTGCTCCGGTTTTGCCCGGGTCGACCTGATCCTCGGCAGCGGCGGCCCGCAGGTGCTGGAGGTGAACGCGATCCCCGGCCTCACCGACACCAGCCTGCTGCCGCAGGCGGCCGAGGCGGCCGGGCTCTCTTTCGAGCAGCTGGTCGAGCGGATCCTCGACTTGGCGCTGAGGCCCGCCGTGGCCTGAGCGCCGTCAGCCTTCGGGGCCGGAGGCGAAGTCGTCGGGGGAGACCTCGTCGAGGAACTCTTTGAACTTGTCGACGACCTCCTCGGTGTCCTCGACCTCGTGCTCGAACTCGATCGCCGACTCCTCGATCACCTCCTCGGCCGCGTAGATCGGGGCCGAGACCCGAACCGCGAGGGCGAGGGCGTCGGAGGGGCGCGAGTCGATCTCGATCTCGGCGCCGTTGACCGAGACCGTGATCGAGGCGTAGAAGGTGTTGTCGCGCAGCTCGGTCACCGCCACGCGCTCGCACTTGGCGTCGAGGTGATCGAGCACGTCGGAGAGCAGGTCGTGGGTCATCGGGCGCGGCGTCGCGGCGCCCTGCAGCTTCATCAGGATCGCGGCGGCCTCCGGGTGGCCGATCCAGATCGGCAGGAAGCGGTTGCTGTCGACCGTCTTCAACAACACGATCGGCTGCTTGCCGACCATGTCGAAGCTGACGCCGTAGATCTGCATCTGCTGCAAGGGAACGCTCCGAGCCGAGGGTTGGTCGGCGGATTATAGGTCGGGCAGTGGGCGATCCTGGATTCGAACCAGGGACCTCGTCCTTATCAGAGACGCGCTCTAACCAACTGAGCTAATCGCCCGGGGCAGGCGATGATAGCGGCGACGCGGGGGTCGGTCCGCGTCTCAGCCGCGGCGGCGCAGGCGGCGGGCGGCGGCCAGCGCCTCGTCGAGATCGTCGAACCGGAGCTCGATCGCAACCGCTTCGCCTTTGCGCCGCACCGAGACCTCGTGGCCGAGGGCGGTCTCGAACGCGTCGGCGGCCCGCTCCAGCGCCTCCGCCTCCTCGGGATCGATCGGCCTACGCTCCGGGCGAGCTTTTGGCTGGCCAGCCAGCTTAACCCTGTTCTCGGTCTCGCGAACCGACCATCCGCTGCGCACGGCATCGCGGGCGAGGCGGCGGCGGACATCGC
>DATHUE010000069.1:0-15204 GCA_035462545.1 Solirubrobacterales bacterium | reverse complement strand
TGGAGGCGATGGCGAAGGCGATCGCCTCGCGGCTGCTGCACGAACCGACCCTGCGCCTGCGCCGCGCGGCCGGCGAGGAGGAGTCCTACCGCTACGTCAGCGCCCTGCGCGAGCTGTTCGGCCTCGACGGTGCCACCGCGCCGGAGGGCGAGGCCGGAGCCGACAACGTCACCCAGCTGCGCAAGTCCGAGTAGGACCGGGTGGCGGCGCTTCGGCTAGCCACTCGGAGCAGCGCCCTGGCGCTGGCACAGGCACGACAGGTCGCCGAGCTGCTGGGCGGCGCTGAGCTGGTCGAGGTCTCCTCCGACGGCGAGGCGGGCGACAAGTCGCGCTTCGTGCGCGGGGTCGAGCGGGTGCTGCTCGGGGGCGAGGCCGAGGTCGGCGTCCACTCAGCCAAGGACCTGCCGGGCGAGATGCCCGCGGAGCTGGAGATCGCCGCGGTGCCCGCGCGCGAGGACCCGGCCGACGTCTGGATCGGCGCCGGCGACTCGCTGGCGGCGGCGCCCGAGGGCGCCCGGGTCGGCACCGCCAGCCTGCGCCGGCGCGCCCAGCTGCTGGCGGCGCGGCCCGACCTGCGGGTCGAGGAGCTGCACGGCAACGTCGACACCCGCCTGCGCAAGCTCGCCGAGGGCGAGCTCGACGCAATCGTCCTCGCCGCCGCCGGCCTGCGCCGGCTCGGGCGCGAGCAGGAGATCGGAGCCCCGATCCCGGCCGAGGCGATGGTCCCCGCCGCCGGGCAGGGCGCGCTCGCCCTGCAGGTGCGAGCCGCTGACGCCGCAACGGCCGAGGCGGTCGCCTCGATCGGCGACCTGAAAGCGATGCGGGAGCTGACCGCCGAGCGCACCGTCGTCGCCCTGCTGCGGGCGACCTGCGCCAGCCCGGTCGGCGTCCACGCCCGGGTCGCGGCCGAGCGCCTCGAGATCGAAGTCTTCGTCGGCCTGCCCGACGGCAGCGAGTGGCTGCGCGACCGGATCGAGGGCGAGGCCGGCAAGCCGACGCTGGCCGGCGCCGAAATCGCCAAGCGCCTGCTCGCCGCCGGCGCCCGCGAGATCCTCGACCGGGCGGAGCAGACCGGTGCGCTTTAGTCCCGCTATGCGGGAAGAAAGAGGACCGCGATGAGCGCGCGGCCCGGAGTCGTCTACCTGGTCGGTGCCGGGCCCGGCGATCCGGGCCTGATGACGGCGCGCTCGCTGGCGCTGATCGCCGAGGCCGACGCGATCTTCCACGACCGGCTGATCCCGCCGGGGGCACTCGATGGCGCCCGCGCCGACGCCGAGCTGGTCTACGTCGGCAAGCGGCCGGGCGTCCCCTCGGTGCCGCAGGAGGAGATCGGCGAGCGCCTGGTCGCGGCGGCGAAGGAGGGCAAGAGCGTCGTCCGCCTCAAGGGCGGCGATCCCTTCGTCTTCGGCCGCGGCGGCGAGGAGGGCGAAGCGCTGCGCGCGGCCGGGGTCGAGTTCGAGGTCGTGCCCGGAGTGACCGCCGGTGTCGCCGCGACCGCCTACGCCGGCATCCCCGTCACCCACCGCGACGATGCTTCCGCGGTCGCCTTCCTCACCGGCCACGAGAATCCGGAGAAGGGCGAGACCGCCCTCGACTGGGAGGCGCTGGCCCGCTTCCCCGGGACCCTCGTCTTCTACATGGGGGTGAAGCGACTGGCCGAGAACACGGCGGCCTTGGTCGCCGCCGGGCGCGACCCGGACGAGCCGGCGGCGGCCGTCGAGCGGGGGACGATGCCGGGCCAGCGCACCGTCGTCGCCAGCCTCGGCACGATCGCCGCAGAGGTCGAGCGCGAGGGAATCGGCGCCCCGGCGCTGATCGTCGTCGGCCGCGCGGTCCGCCGCCGCGAGCAGCTGGCCTGGATCGAGCGGCGGCCGCTGCACGGCCGCACCGTCGTCGTCACCCGCGCCCGCGCCCAGGCCAGCGGCCTCGCCGCCCGCCTGCGCGAGCTCGGCGCCGAGGCGGTCGAGCTGCCGGCGATCCGGATCGAACCCCGGACTGGCAGCGAAGAGGTCCGGCAGGCGATCTCCTCGCTGGGCGACTACTCGCTCGTCTGCCTGACCAGCCCGAACGGGGTCCGGCTGCTGTTCGAGGCGATGACCGAGGCCGGCCTCGACGCCCGCGCCCTCGCCGGCGCAACCGTCGCCGCGATCGGCGCCGGCACCGCCCGGGCGCTGGCCGAGCACGGGATCGCCGCCGACATCGTCCCCGAGCGCTTCGTCGCCGAGGCGCTGGTCGAGAGGCTGGCCGGGACCGAGGTCGAGGGCCGGCGCGTGCTCGTCGCCCGCGCCGCTGAAGCCCGCGATGTCCTCCCCGACGCGCTGCGCGAGCGCGGCGCCGAGGTCGACGTCGTCGCCCTCTACGAGACCGTCCGCGAGCAGCCCGACCCCGAGGCGGTCGCGGCGGCCCAGGACGCCGACTACGTCACCTTCACCTCCTCCTCGACCGTGCGCAACCTGACCGAGGCGCTCGACGACCGCTTCCCGGCCGGCGCCCGGATCGTCTCGATCGGCCCCGTCACCAGCGACGCCGTCCGCGCCGCCGGCCTCGAGGTCGACGTCGAAGCCGAGCGCCACGACGTCGAGGGCCTGCTCACCGCCCTGCTCGCCGACGCAGCCCGCTGAATTCGGCAGTGCTCATGCCTTTTGTAACCCTCTGGGTGACAAAAGGCATCTCCACGGTGGATGAGCATTGGAACCCCCCACCGCCACTTCGCCGCCACCGACTCGACTAACACCCGCGCTCGCGAGTTGGCCGCAGCGGGGGCGCCGCACGGCACCGTCGTCACCGCCGGTGCCCAGAGCGCCGGCCGGGGCCGTCAAGGCCGCACCTGGACCGCCCCGCCCTGCAAAGCCCTCCTCTACTCGGCCGTCGTCCGGCCCCTCGACCAGCGCCACCTGATGCTCCCGCTGGCCGTCCCCATCGCCGTCTGCGAAGCAGCCGAGGAGCTACGTCCCAACATCGAGTGCGGCGTCAAGTGGCCGAACGACATCCACCTCGAAGATCGCAAGCTGGCCGGAGTACTCATCGAGGCACGGTCACAGGACCGCTGGGCGGTAGTCGGCGTCGGCTTGAACCTCACGATCGCCCCGGACGAGTTCCCGCCGGAGCTTCAGGACACCGCTGTCTCGATCTTCGGGTCGGCCGAGGGGGGCATGGGGGAGCCCCGGCGGAGCCTCCCCGCTGTTGCTCCGACGGGGCTTCCCCATATCCCCCTCACCGCATCCGTTGTCTTGAGCCATCACCTCGACCGCTGGGTCGCCGCAGAGCCCGACGAAGTGCTCGAAAAGTGGCGCGAGCGTGACGTCCTGCTTGGCCGAGAAGTCACCTGGGACGGCGGCTCGGGCGTCGCCGACGGCGTCGACGACCGCGGCTATCTACTCGTCGTCACTGCCGACGGCGACCGCGTCGCCCTCGGCGCCGGCGAGGTCCATATCGGCAGCCTCGCCTGAGCCGTCCTTCTTGACCTCGGCTTTGGCGGCCTCCGCCCGCTTCCTTTTGCCGCCCTTGCGAGGCGAACGCTTCGCTTTGCCCTCGGCTGCTTTGGCGTCAGGGCCGGGACCGTTCTCGCCCTCGCCCTTGCCGCCGCGTTTGCGCTTGCGCCGACGCTTGCCGCCTTTGGGGAAGTTGCGCAGCAGCTCGCGGGCGACGCCGGACGGTTTCCGGGCCATCCGCATCCGCGCCCCGCGCAGCACCTCCTCGCCCTCCGGCGTGTGCGCGACCGAGGCCGCCAGCAGCGCCACCGCCAGCCGCCGGTCCTGTTTGCGCGAGGCGTGGACGAGCCGGCGCGCGTTGCGCCCGTGCGCGCGGCCCGAGGAGTTGACGAGCAGGCCGAGCAGCCGCTTCGTCTCCGGCCAGCGCTGCACGGCGTACTCCTCGTGCAGCTCGCGGGTGTAGGAGGCGAGCCGCCAGACCCAGGCCTGCGCCTGGTCGCGGCGGCCGATCCGCCGGTCGATCAGCGCCTGCAGCAGCGTCTTCGTCCCCGCCCGCTTGTCGTCGCGGCTCCAGGTGCCGACGATGTCGATCGCGTCGTCGAATGCCTCCGGGTCGCTCAGCTCGGCGATCTCGCTCAGCGCTTTCAGCCGCAGCTGCGAGTTGCGGTTGCGCTGCACGCAGGTGAGCAGGAAACGGCGGCGCAGCTCCTTGGTCTTGTCGTTCTGCAGCATCGCCCGCGCCCGCCGCCAGCCCTGCGGGTTGACGCGGGCGCCGGCCAGCGCCGCCCAGGCGTGCTGCTCGGGGTAGTCGAGGTTCTCGACCGCGATCCGCCAGATCTCCCGTTCCAGCACCTCCATCCGCTTCTCCTCGACGTCGGAGACGGGGACGATCCGCCGCTCGACGCGGACCTTGCGCCCGCGCCCGCGGCGAACCGGGCCGACGACGATCGCGCCGCCGCGATAGACGTCGCGGTCGAGCAGGCTGTGGAGGGTGACGATCGACTCGTCGTGGGTGGTCGCGGGATGGACGAAGTCGATCACCAGGCCGGCCTCCTTGCCGGGGGCGCGGCGGGTGACGCGGCCGACCCGCTGCTGGTAGATCCGCCGCGAGGCGGTCGGCGCCAGGTGCATGCAGATCGTCGCCCGCGGCGAGTTCCAACCCTCGGCCAGCAGCATCGCGTTGCAGAGGACGTCGACGTCGCCGCGCTCGAAGCCGGCGAGGATCTCGGCCAGCTCGCGCTTCGGCGTCTCGCCGGAGACGGCCTGGGCGTTGATGCCGGCATCGCGGAAGGCTTTGGCGACGTTCTTCGCGTGCTGGACGCCGGCGGTGTAGAGGACGCCGGGGACCTTGCGGAAACGGGAGCGGTAGAGGTCGGCGATCGCGACGTTGAACGGCTCCTGGTCGAGCAGGGCCGCCAGCTCCTCCTGGTCGAAGTCCTGGTCGACCTCGCCTTTGCGCAGCGGCACCTTGGCGATCGTCCGCACCCCGGGGCCGGGCGGGATCCGCAGGCAGCGCAGCGGCGAGATGACGCCGCGGCGCGCCGCCTGGGCGAGGTCGAAGCGCGAGGTCTGGGTCGGGAAGAGGTCGGCGACGTGGCGGGCGATCAGCGCCCCGGTCGCGGTCATGCCGATGAACACGGGGCCGTCCCAGGCACGGATGCAGGCGCTGGTTTTCTCGCCGAGGGCGGTGTGGGCCTCGTCGCAGATCACGATCGAGTAGGCGTCGGAGACTTTCTTGTAGTTGCGGACGAACCACTGGTAGGTCTCGACCGTGACCGGGCCTTCGGCATCGTCGCGGCCGTCGAGCAGCGGCGGTCGCAGGCGCTCCTTGTAGCCGCGGTCGGAGATCTCGCCGATGAACTGTTCGACCAGGTTGCGGCGGTGGGTGAGGATCAGGACGCCGCCCGTCTTGGTCGCGTCGATGAAGCCGACCGCGGCGACCGTCTTGCCGGCGCCGGTCGCGTGCTCGAACCAGAAGCGGCGCTCGGCGCCGGGGTCCTCGGGTGCCTCCTCGACGACCTCCTCGTCCTCCTCGCTCGGCTGTTCCTCCCAGTCCTGGGGCTCCTCGTCGGGGGCCAGCTCCTCGTCCTCGAGCTCGTCCTCCTCCCCCTCAGCGGCAGCGCCGTTGGCGGCGGGCTCCTCGGCGGCAGGGGCAGCAGCCTCGGCCTCCAACTCGGCGGCCGCACCGTTGCCGTTGCCGTTGGCCTCCTCGGCGACGACGTCCTGCTGCTGGGCCATCAGCTCGGCCAGGGTGCCGGACAATGCGTCGACCTGGTGCGGGTTCAGTTCCGCCCCGTCGCGCAGCTTCGGTGGCTCCTCCGCCAGCAATCGCTCCAGCCCGAGCAGCAGCGAGAAGTCCCGGCGCCACTGGATCGAAGGGTGCTCGGCACCGGCGTCGAGCTCGGCCAGGGCGGCGTCGAGAGCGCGCCGTCGCGCCGTGCCCGGGGCGAGCGCCTCCGGCCCCTCGCCGTCGAGCAGCAACGGCTCGCGGGCAAACTGCGCCGCGCGCTCGATATCGGCGCTTGAAGGAACTGCCGCGTGCGCGGCAACATCGCTGGTCTTGGCCATAGAAGGCTTCTGGGTTAGCCCCGCCAGCACGAGAAATACGGCCGGGGCAAGTGAAAGTGAGGCTGCCGGGAGTTCGCTTGACCTTCCTCCCGGCGATCTCTCCACCCTGCATACCAGCAGAGCGAACAGACGTATTGTAATCAGGCCAGAGATGCTTTCGAGACGAAACCTCGCGATAGGACTCGCGTTCCTGCTCGCGCTGGCGCTCAGCGCGCCCGGCTGCGGCTCCTCGGGCGAGATCGGCGACGGCACTCACCCCAACTACGAGCGCGCCCTGGCGGGAGCGCCACCGCCCCTCGCCGCCCTGTACGGAGAGGCGAACGAGATCCTCCCCGGCGGCCTCGACGCCTACGAGAAGCGAATCGAGGCGCTGCGCGGCTACCCGGTGGTGGTCAACGTCTGGTCCTCCTGGTGCGGGCCCTGCCGGTTCGAGTTCCCGGTGCTCCAGGACCTCTCCGCCCGCTTCGGCGAGCGCGTCGCCTTCCTCGGCGTCGACTTCTGGGACGAGACCGACGCCGCCGAAACCTTCCTCCGCGACAACCCTGTGCCGTATCCGAGCTACGAAGACGGCGACAAGGAGATCGGCGACAGCCTCGGCGGCCGCGGCGTCCCCCGCACCGCCTTCTACGGCCGCGACGGCGAGCTCTGCGCGGTCAAGTCGGGTCCCTACCCCGAGGAGAGCGAACTGGAAGCCGACGTGCGGCGCTACGCGCTAGGCGGCGAGTGCCCCGAGGGCGCATAATCGGTGACGTGGAAGCCTTCGCAATCGTCGCAATCGTCGCTTTCGTTCTGCTGCTGACCGAGCTGATGCTGCCCACGGGCGGGGTGCTGGCGGCGATCGGAGCCGCCGGGCTGATCGCCGCCGGGGTGCTGGCGCTGGGCTCCGACAGCAGCGGCGCCGAGCTGATCGGGCCGGGCCTGATCACCCTCGGCGTCCTCTCCGGCGTCACCTTCTACGTCGTCGCCAAGAAAGTCCTGCGGGCGCACCGCGACGAACCGGTCCGGGCCGGGACCGAGGAGCTGATCGGGGCCGAGGCGGAGGCGCGCACCACGATCGACCCCGACGGCCAGGCTTGGATCGAGGGGGCGTTGTGGGGCGCGCGGCTGGCGAGCGGCGGCGGCCCGGTGCGGGCGGGGGATAGAGTCACCGTCGAGGCGGTCGAGGGGCTGACGCTGGTGGTCCGGGCCGCGGATCGAGACGAAGGAGGCTGTTGATGGAGGTCGCACTCGGAGTTCTTCTCGTTCTCGCCTTCTTCGGCCTGTTCATCGTCGGCACCGCGGTGCGGGTCCTGCGCGAGTACGAGCGCGGCGTGATCTTCCGGCTCGGCCGCCTGATCGCGACCAAGGGCCCGGGCCTGATCCTGCTGATCCCGCTGATCGACCGGATGGTCAAGGTCGACCTGCGGACCGTGACCCTGAACATCCCGCCGCAGGAGGTGATCACCCGCGACAACGTGCCCTCGAGCGTCAACGCGGTCGCCTACTTCCGCGTGATCGACCCCAACCGGGCGATCGTCGAGGTCGAGAACTACCTGCTCGCCACCTCGCAGATCGCGCAGACGGCGCTGCGCTCGGTGCTCGGCAAGGCCGAGCTCGACCAGCTGCTCTCCGACCGCGAGCGGCTCAACGAAGAGCTGCAGAAGATCATCGACGAGTCCACCGAGCCCTGGGGGGTGAAGGTGACCGCGGTCGAGATCAAGGACGTCGAGATCCCCGAACAGATGCAGCGGGCGATGGCGCGCCAGGCCGAGGCCGAGCGCGAGCGGCGGGCGAAGATCATCAACTCCGAGGGCGAGTTCCAGGCTGCCCAGAAGCTCACCGACGCCGCCGACATCATCAGCACCAACCCGGCCTCGCTGCAGCTGCGCTACCTGCAGACGCTGCTGGAGATCGGCGGCAACCAGAACACGACGGTGGTCTTCCCGCTGCCGATGGACATCATCGAGCCGTTTCTCCGGGGAGGCGAGAGGAGCAGCGGCGAGGCGAGGCCAGCGGCCCGCCCGGCGACGCCGCCGGCATCCGCGTCGCCGGCCGCCGACGAGGTCGCCGGACCCGATCCTGACGAGCTCCCCCCCTCGCGGTCCTGAGCGCGCCCGAGATCCGCATCGACCAGCTGAGCGGGCTGCGGACGATCCTCGCCGCCGGCCGCGCTGCTCGGCCCGACAGCTTCAAGTCCCCGGCCCACGAGCCGAAGGGGGCGGACAACTGCCCGTTCTGCGAGGGGCGCGAGGACCGCACGCCGCCGGAGGTCTACGCGCTGCGGCCGGGCGGTGGCGAGGCCGACACGCCCGGCTGGCTGACGCGGGTGGTGCCGAACCTCTACCCCGCACTGGCCGACCCCTCGCGTGGTTCCTTGCAGACGGATGAGGTCCAAAAGGAACCGCGCGAGGCGCCCGGGGCCGAAGCGGGAGCCTTCGCCAGCAGCGGCGATCCGTTGCTGGCCTCGCGGCGGGCCGGCGAGCCCGACCTCTTCTCCTCGCGCCCGGCGCTCGGCGCCCACGAGGTGCTGATCAACGCCCCCGCCCACGCGACCGCGATGGCCGAGCTGGACGACGATCAGTTCGCCGCCGCGATCGCCACCTGGCGGGAGCGGATGCGCGCCCACGCCGACGCCTCCTACGTGCAGCTGATCGTCAACGAGGGTGGCGGTGCCGGGGCCTCGCTAGAGCACAGCCACGCCCAGCTCTACGCGCTCCCCTTCGTCCCCGCCGCCGTGGCCCGCGAGCGCGAGCGGGCCGGCGCCTACAGCGAACGCACGACCGGCTCCGGCCTGCTCGGCGACGTCCTCGTCGAGGAGGTGCGCCGCCAGGAGCGGCTGGTGGCGATCGACGAGGAGGCGGCGCTGATCTGCCCCTGGGCCTCGCGCTCGCCGTTCGAGCTGCGGGTGGTGCCGCGCCGCGAAGCGGCTCGGTTCGAGCGGGACGAGGGCGGCGCGGCGATGATCCGCACCGCGATGCGCGTCCTCGCCGCTCGCTTCGGCAGCCCGCCCGAGCTCAATCTCTGGGTCCGCACCGCGCCGCGCGGGACCGAGCAGTTCGGCTGGCACGTCGACATCGCCCCGCGGCTGACGGTCAAGGCCGGATTCGAGCTCGGCACCGGCGTCGACATCAACGTCTACCCGCCGGAGCGGGCGGCGGCCGACCTTAGAGAGTGCCTGTGAAGCATAGGATCGCGCCCACATGACGCCGAACCCGCGGCCGATCCCGCGCTTCATCGCCGACACCGCTCAGGAGGGCATTCCGCACGGGCGTTTCGCCGGTCGGCTGGCGGAAGCGTTCCGGCAGGTCTGCGGGGAGCTGGAGGAGCTGCCGGCCGGGGTAGCCGGAGACGCAAAGCTCGACTGGTTCCCGGAGCGCGCCTGGGGCGGCCGGGTCTGGGTTCCCTGCTCGGGCCGCTCCGAGAGCGAGGAGGGGGCCCTGGAGCTGTTCGGCCACGTTTCCTACGTGCAGCCGCCCGACGGCGAGCCCTCCGACTTCCGGGCCAAGGCCGACTTCACCGACGTCCTCGCCGAGGACAACCCGGACTGGCGGATCGACCTCAACGACGACGTGATCGGCCGCTGGCGCGGCGAGAACGGGCGGGCGGGCGCCGTCACCCTCGTTTGGGGCCGGCCCCTGATCCGCGGCGCCTACGCCGCCACCGCCGAGCTGGAGGCCGAGACGGTCGACCAGGAGGTCGTCTCCCAGGACCGCTTCACCCTGATCGCCCTCGATGCCCTCGAGGGCTACGGCGACGAGATCTTCATGGAGGTCAAGCTCTGGAGCCACCGCGCCCAGCTGCTCGCCTCCGAGAGCCTCTACGCCGCCTGACAAAATCCCGGGCCCGCCCCGATAGCTCAGCTGGATAGAGCGATCCCCTCCTAAGGGATAGGCCGGTGGTTCGAATCCACCTCGGGGCATGGTGTCCAGGCCGGGGTCCGGCCCGGCCCGGCTCGCCTAGCTCCCGGCTGGCCGGATTAGCAGGTTGAAGGCCTGTGACGCGCGGGCGAGGGTCTCGGGAGGAAAGAGATCGTCGAGGGCGGGGTCGGTAAAATCGACCGTCTTCTCGACCTTGCGCAGCCACTTCTGCTCCGTCTTCTTCAGCTCATCCTCGGCGGCGAGCGTTCGCGGATCCTCGACGAGGCTGAGGAGCAGGATGAGATCCTGGCGATCGGAGTCGAACTTCTCCTTGCGTTTCTTCGCCACCACCCGTGCCTTGATCAGGATCGCGCCAAGCAGGCTCGGGCGCCGGATCGCAACGCCAGGACGGCCTTCGATCGAGACCGAAATCGCTTCTGAGCGATTCAGGGCCTGCGTTCCGCCGGGCACCCGAAAGGTACTGTATTTGCCGATCGTCTTCGGATCGGTCCGGACACCGTCGGGGCCTAAGATCTCGACGGTCTCACCATCGACTTCGAATTTGTACCCCAGGGTTTCGTTCGAGGTCGGCGGCATCTCCATGCGTCCACCAAGCCGCTCGAGCAGCTCGGCTATGCGCCGGGTCATCGATGGGCGCTTGCGAGAGTCGCCGAGCACGTCGATGTCGTCGGTGAGCCGGGAATCGCTCTGGTGCTCGAAGGCGTGCAACTGAACCATCAGGCCGCCGATAAGGGTCCACCCCTCGTGCTCGCCTAACTCCTGGGAGAGCTCGACCGCCTTTTCCCACAGGCGCCTCGACTCCTCGGTCGGAACCTCGATCCTGATTATGGGAAGCTCGTCTCCCGCCATCGCAACCGCTAAGCCCGCCGTGCCCTGGCGAGCCCGCGGTCGAGATCGCGCAGAGCCCGCTGTCCCGACTGCGCGGAGCGAGGATCAGCCTCCTCGGCCAAGTCGAGCGCAACCGCCGGCGGCGGGGCAATCCGTCTGCCGACGAAAAATCTCCCGGCCTCCTCGGGGACGACGCGAAGGCGGACGTTCCCATCCAAGTCAGCTGGCGTCAAAGCGTGTCGAGAGACAAAGCTCTTCAGCTTTGCCTCTTGCAGGTAACCGTCGGCCTCCCGCCCGGAGACCAAGCCGAACCCATATTCCCCGGCCGCACTGATCCCAGACAACACCAGCTCGGGGTCGCGGAGAATGTGAGAGACCTCCCCCGGGTGGGCTCGAAATGAACGGGCCTCTGCGCGGAGCGCTAGGCGGGGGGCCAGCCTACGGAGGCCTTGGCTGGCAAGGGCCCGCCTGAGCCGCGACCGAACGCTGGAGTCGATCCCCTCGACGTCCTCGCCCGAGGCGAGTGCTAAGAGTGCCCAGGCGTTCCGCGGCGAGAATCGCCTCCCGTGGAGCGACCCCTCCCTGCGCCTGCGTTCGACCGCAGCACGCTCCACGAACCAGCGATCGCCGAGCTTCGCCCCCGCGAGCTGACCGCGCGAGGCCATAACTCTAACCCGGGCTGGGCTCAGATCCAGGTTCTTTGCCGCATCCGATATGGAGATTGGATCGACCATTGACAGAAATATAGCTAAAGAGCAATAGTTGAGTCAACTATTGTGCAAACGCAATAGTTGTGTCAGTGACTTTTTGATATCCCCATCGACACGCCGCCTTAGGCGGGATCGAGTGACCGAGCGGCGTCCCGGAACAGGCCCGGAAGCTGATCTAGATACTCATGGCTCGGCGCGTCGACGAAGACGCGTGACTCGGGTGCGACGCCGTCCAAGTCCACGGCAGCATCGAACACACTCAGCGCCCAGACACGGAACTTCTCCTGATACCGCTCTTCCCCCTCGCGACGCCAGCTGCGGAGTTGCGGCTCGCCGTTCCGGAAAGGACGTGAGCGAGGTCTGCGATGCCTCCACTCAACGACGAAGTCCGACAACGAATTAGAGACACGCCGGCACTCTGCTGCCAGCAGCCGTCGTTTGTGTGTCTGCTCTCCGAGGGGAGACATGCTCGTATCGCCGCCCTTCCCCCTAAGGAGGACCGTGATCCCACTCGCAGCAACGAGAGCTCCCAGCGCAAGGACCGACCAGAAGACCCTCCCGTCCACGTGCTTGGGGGGACTCAGCGTCAAGGCCACCCCGATCACCCCGATGCCGATACCGACAAGGGCCAACGCCGACCCAGAGCGACGGCCGCGCCGACGCCGGTTCACGCGTGCTCCTCCCGGGCGCGGTCAGGAAGCCGATCGAGATCGATCGACTCCTCTTCCAGCTCGGTGCGAAGCGTCCACGTCTCACCTGCGTGCCTAGCGGCAAGTAAGTCGGCCAGCTTGGCCGAAGCGCGAAGCAGATCCTGGGTCCCTTCAGCGAAGACCACCCGATAAGGCCCTCGGGGACTCGCCCGTTCTGCCAATCCCTCGTCTTCGAGGCGAGTCATACGGCGGCTGATAGCGCCGGAACTCAGGTCCAGGGCCTCGGTCAGCTCACGCTGCGTCTGCCCGCCTTTTTTCAGCAGCAGTTGAAGAAGATCTCGACAGACTTCGTCATCAAGTAGCCGGAAGAGTTTTCTGTCCGCGCGGGCCATATAGACTGGAGGGTCCCCGTTTCTGCATGCAGAAACAGAAGTTACCGCTCCACGACGCGGGCGTCAAGCCCATGCGTGCTGCTCCGAAAATCGGTACGCACCGAATTCGTCGCGCAGCGCGAGTCCCTGCCAAAAGCGAAGTTCGGCGTGCAGGGAACCTGAGAGGACTTAACCGCCGAGCGCCTCGCGCAGGGCGCGGACCTCGTCGCGGAGCTCGGACAGCTCGCGCTCGAGGCGCTCGAGGCGGGGCTCGTCGGCGGGAGCTGCCGACGCGCTGGCGTCGGCAGCGGCGGCCGGTGGCGGCTCCGCGGAACCGTCCGTCGGCGCCGCAGCCGTCTCCCCCTCGCCGCCTCCCAGCAGCTGCTCGTAGCGCTGCTCCTTCTGGCCGGGGCGGCGCTCGTGTCGGGCGACCAGCCCGCGGGAGACGAGCCGGTCGAGGGTCTCGTCGACGGCGGCGAGGCTCTCGAAGGCGTGCAGGCGCTCGCTGCGCTGCTTCAGCTCACCGGGCGTCTGCGGGCCGCGCAGCATCAGCACCGCGAGCAGTGAGGTCTCGGCGTCGTCGAGGTCGAGCGCCTCGTTCAGCAGGTGGCGGTACTTGCGGGCGCGGCTGCCGGCGCCGCTGGCAAGCCGGGTCCAGCCGCGCAGGGCGGTGCGGCGCAGGGCGTCGCTGACCGTCGCCTCGTCATAGGCGACGACCGGGTCGCGGTTCGTCGCCTGGTTGCAGGCGAGGCGCAGCGCGTTGAGCGAGAGCGGGTAGGCGTCCGGCGTCGTCCGCTGCTTCTCGATCAGGCAGCCGACGATGCGGATCTCGATTGCGTCCGGCTCCATCCCGCCCCTCAGCCCCTGTCCGGCCGCTCCGGGTAGAGCTCGTCGATCGTGACCAGCGCCCGATAGGGCGCCTCGGCCGCTGCCTCGATCCGCTCGCCGCCGCCGGCCAGCCGATCGACGACGGCGACGACGGCGACGACCTCCAGCCCCTCCTCGCGGATCCGCCCGATCGCGGTCGCGGTCGAGCCGCCGGTGGTGACGGTGTCCTCGACGACGAGGCAGCGCGTGCCCGGGCCGACCGGTCCCTCGACCCAGCGCTGCAGGCCGTGCTCCTTGCGATCGCCGCGGACGAAGAAGGCGACCAGGTCGTCGCCGGTGGGGCGGGCGATCGCGGCGCAGGCGGGCGGGATCGCCGCCGTCGCCGGCCCGCCCACCGCCTCGGCGCCGAGCTCGTGCGCAGTCGCGGCGATCAGCTCGCCGGCGGCGTGGAAGCCGGCCGGCCGCATCAGCGTTCGCCGCGCGTCGACGTAGTACTGGGCCACCGCGCCGCTCGCCAGGGTCACCTCGCCGATCACCAGCGAGTGCTCGCGCAGCTCCGCGAGCAGCGTCCCCTTGGCGGCGTCGAGGTCGGGCACGGCGGGCATCCTACGGACTCAGCCCAGCGACTCGGCGAAGCCCTGGCGCCAGCTCGGGCGAGCCGGCTCCCAGCCGAGCTCGCGCTTCGCCTTCGCGTTCGAAGCGCCGCGCATCGAGACCGCGGTGCCCACCAGGTCGGCGCCGGCGACCAGACGCGCGATCCAGCTGGGAACGCGACGGGGTGGCCTGGCGCCCAGCGCCGCCGCGTAGACCGGCAGCCACTCGCGCTGCGGCACCGGCTCGTCGTCGACGACGTTGTAAATCCCAGGTGAGCCGCGCGCCAGCGTCGCGAGGATTGCAGACGCCGCATCGTCGACGTGGACGAAAGAGAAGACGCCGGTCCCGGGGCCGATCACCGGGTTGCGTCGCTTCAGCGTTTCCTCTGCCATCGAACCGTCGCGCCCGAAGTGGGTACCCGGGCCATAGAGCCAGCCGAAGCGGAGCACGAGGCCTTCGAGACCCTCGGCGCCGGTCACCCGCTCCTCCAGCTCGGCCAGGGCGTCACGGGCGGCGGCGAACCGTCCCGGCGGGTCGCGGAACAGCGGCGCCTCCTCGACCTTGACCGGCTCGCCCTCCGGCTCGTAGAAGAAGGCGACGCTCTCGGCGACGATCCGCCGCGCCCCGGCCGCCTTCGCCGCGGCGACGAGATTCCGCGTCCCTTCGCTCCGCACCCTGTTGGTCGCCGCCAGGTAATCCGATCGCGGCTTGAACCTCTGCGGCAGCGCCGTCAGCGCATGCAGCACCACCTCCGGCTCCGCCGCCACCACCGCCTCCCGCAACGCCTCCGCATCGAAGACGTCACAGACGACAGCCTCGGCTCCGGCCTCGCGAATTGCCTCAGCCCGCTCCACGCTGCGAGTCGTCCCGACCACCTCATGCCCAGCCCCGACGAGCTGCCGCACCACCGGCCTCCCGATCGCACCACCGGCACCTGCAACAAAGACCTTCATACCGGGCAACCTACCTCCAGGCAGACGCCAGGTGACCTACCAGATGAAGATGTCCTGGCCGTAGAAGATCTTCTTGTAGACCTCGGGCTGATCGGCCATGAACGTCCGCAGGCAGCCGTGACTGGCGGGATAGTCGGGCACCGAGCTGTAGCCGTGGACCGCGTAGCCGCCGTAGAAGTACCAGGAGTAGTACATCCCGTGCGAGTTCAGGCCCGGTTCGGTGCGGAACATCTCGTAGTGGCCGGTGACCGTCGGGGTCGAAGACTTGCCGGATGAGATCGGGTAGATCGCGTACGGCTTGTCGCCTTTGGTGAAGACCAGCACCTGCTTGGAAAGCGGCGCCTCGAGATGGTCGCCGGCGCCCGGGTGGCGAACCTCGTAGCCGCCCTTGCCGGAGAAGACCTTCTTCACCAG
>DATHUE010000068.1:0-16866 GCA_035462545.1 Solirubrobacterales bacterium | reverse complement strand
GCCCGGCGACGATCCCCCGCAGCCCCTCGATCTCGAAGGTCGCCACCAGGTCCTCCCGCGAGAACGCCTGCGCTCGATCGGCGTCCTCGGCGAGGAACTCGGCGAGGGCGGCGTCGAAGGCCTCCCGGGCGACCCGCTCGGTCTCCGGGGCATCGAGGACCCGGAAGCCGGGATCGACGCCGGCCGCAACCGGGTGGCTGCCGAGCAGCCGGTTGCAGAAGCCGTGGATGGTCGTCACCCAGGCGCCGCCGATCGTCCCCAGCAGCCCGCCGGCACGGTCGGAGCCGGCTTCCGCCCGGCGCCCCAGCTCGACCCGGATCCGCTGCCGCAGCTCCGCCGCCGCTTTGTCGGTGAAGGTGAAGGCGAGGATCGCGTCGGGGGAGATGCCCTCCTCGCAGACGAGCCGGCAGTAGCGCTCCACCATCACCCCCGTCTTGCCGGTCCCGGCGCCCGCCTCCAGCAGCACGTCGCGCCCGCTGGCGGCGATCGCCGCCGCCTGCTCGGGCGTCGGGGTGCGGGGCGCGGCTGCCGCGGCCTGCTCGGCGGCACTCACTCTTCGCCCTCCAGCACGGCCTCGTCGCGGGGGGCCCGGTCGCGGCGGCAGATCGGGGCCAGGTCGCAGTAGGGCGGGCAGACGTCGTGACCGCGCAGGCCGCGCCGCGGGCCGGGGTCGCGGCGGATCTGGCCGGCCCGCATCCGGGCGACGATCGCCCCGGCTCGCTGCCGCGCCTCCGCCAGCGTCGCCGCGAATTCCTCCTCGCCGACGACGTCGTTGGGGTAGAGGCCGTACGGACCGAGCTCCGTCGCCGCCTCCTCCAAGACCATCCCGCGGGGGCGCCGTGCCGAGGTCGCGCGCAGCGGGTGGTAGAGACCGCCGACCGGCCGCGCATCCCAGTGCTCGGCGACCGCCAGCAGGTAGAGCGGCAGCTGCAGCTTCGCCTGCTCCTCGAACTTCTCGAGCGGGGTGACCCGGCCGGAGAGCTTGTAGTCGAGGACGAGGGCGCCGCCGCCGGGGCCGCGGTCGACGCGGTCGATCGCCCCGTGCAGGCCCCAGCCGCCGAGATCGAGGGCTGGCTTCCCGGTCTCCTCGCTCTCGCTGAAACCGGCCTCCAGCAGCCACGGGGAGAAGGCGCCGCCGCGGCCGGCCTCGTCGGCGAGGAAGCGGGTCAGCAGGCGCTCGACCCGCCGCCGCAGCGCCCGCTCGGCGGGGTGGGAGCCGAGCTCGGCGGCGATCTCCCCGACCAGCTCCAGCGCCCGCGCGTTCCAGGCGGGAAGCGTGTCGGAGCGCGGCAGCGGCTCGCCGCCGGGCGGGTCGCGGTAGAGGCGGTCGAGGGCGGCGTGGACGATGCCACCGGCGACCAGCGGGTCCGGCGCCGGGTCGAGCGGCTGCGGCGACAGCTCGTGGCCGACGAACCAACGGTAGGAGCAGCCGTCGAACAGCTCCAGGGTGGTGCCGCCGTAGGCGGAGACGGCGCCGAGCGACTCCAGCACCGCCGGGTTGGTCAGCGGCCCCGGCGCCCGTGAGGCGGCCTCCGCGGCGCGGGCGGCCTCGATCCGGGCGACGAGGCGCGGGGCGGCCGCGTCCACCCCGACCGCCGCCAGCAGCGCCGCCGGATCGGCGCCTTGGCCATGCGAGGCCAGCGCCCGCGCCAGCTCGTTCTCGGAGGGCGCCTCGGCGAGGGGGTGAACGACGTCGGCGAGGTCGCGGGCACGGGTGATCGAGTCCTCGACCGGATCGGGCCCGGCCCCGTCCGGCGGCGGGTCGAGCAGGGCGCGGACGTCGTCGAGCAGCGGCGAGCGCGCCTCGGCGGCGCCGTTGGCGTCGCTGTCGCGATAGGAGAGGAAGAGGCGACGGCGGGGCAGCGCCAGGCAGGAGCCGAACAGGTAGCGCTCCTCCGCCTCGTCCTCACGGCGGGGATCGAGCCCGAGCGTCCGCCGCTGGGCTTCGGAGAGGAAGGGGTCGCCGCCGCGGTCGCGGCGCGGGAACTCGCCGTCCTGCAGCGAGGCGACGAAGACGTGGTCGAAGCGAGCGGCACGCAACCGGTAGGGGTCGGCGATCCGCACCCGGCCCGCGACCGGTCCGCTCCAGACACGGAACCGCAGCCCGGCGACGGTTGCCGCCAGCTCCTTGGGCTCTGGCGACGCGAGCGCTCCCAGCTCCGCCAGCTCGGCGAGCGCCCCGGAGATCGTGGAGGCGGCGCGCAGCTCCAGCCCGTCTCCCGGGGCCAGCGGCGGCCCGTCGACGTCGGAGCGCAGCGGCCGCGCCGCCATCGTCGCCGCCAGCTTTCCGACCGTCTCGGCGAGCTCGGCGGCGGTGCCGGCGGCAGCGGTGCGCAGGCGGGCGATGTCATGGGGCACGTCCTCCGGCGCCTCGCCCCACAGCTCCAGGGCCGCGCCTGCCGTCTCGACCCGCCCCCGCCGCAGCCGCCGCTCGAACCAGTCAACAGTCTCCTCCCGGACCCCGGACGGCCCGCGCAGGAAGCGCAGCAGGTCGGCCGCGCGGCCGCCTCCGAACTCGGCCTCGAGCAGGGCGACCAGCGCCCCGCCGACCGCGGTCGCCGTCACCGGCAGCTCCGCCTCCAGGGCGGTGGCGATCCCGCAGTCCTCGAGCGCCGTTGCGATCGCCGGGCCGTGGCGAGCCGGATCGCGCACGGCGATCGCCACCTCGGCCGGGTCGCCTCCCTCGGCGATCAACCTCGCCACCGCTGCCGCGATCGCCTCCGCCTCGCCCCGTTCGCCGGCCGAGCGCAGCAGCGTTAGGCCCGGGCCGGGGGGGACCCGGCCGGCGTCGGCGCGGCCAAAGCCGCGGGCGAGGTGGAAGAGCAGCGGGTCCTCGGTGTTGCCGGGGTCGGCTTCGGTCCGCGTCTCCTCGACGACCTCCCCAGCTTCGCGCAGTGCCTCCAGCAGCCGCGCCCGCGCCGCCAGCGCCGCGCTCCCCTCCTCGTAGGGGAGGGCCACCGTCACCTCAGCCCGCTGTGCCAGCGCCGTGACGAGGGCGAGCTGGTTCGGGGTCAGGTCGTCGAAGCCGTAGAGGAAGACCGGACGCGCCCCCCACGGCGACTCGCCTTCGTCGTCGAGCGCCTCGATCGCGACCCGGGCGATCCCATGTGCGTCGATCCGTCCCAGCTGGTCGCGCAGCGCGGCGTAGCCGCCGAACAGGGTGGCGATGTCGGCCAGGTAGGCGGACCCCTCGAGCGTGGCGGCGCTCGCTTCCACCGCGCCCGGCTCCAGTCCCGCCCCCTGCAGCTCGTCGAGCAGGCGAGCGAAGGCGCGGGCGAAGCCGGGCCGGCCCGAGGAGCGCCGCAGCGGCCCGAGCGTGCGCCGCCGCTGCGCCGTCGCCAGCTCGACCGCGCGCAGGCGCTGCGTCGCGGTCAGCTCCGCCCCCGGCGGCGCCCCGGCGGCGGTGGCGATCGTCCGGAAGAGGGCCCCGAAGGTCATCGTCGTCCCGCCCAGCACCGCCCCTCCCTCGCAGAGCTCGCGCTCGAAGGAGAAGACGTCGTCGACGGTCGGCACGACCAGGACCGGATCGCGATCGAGGGCGGCGGCGAAGCGGCGGCGGACGAGCCCCGCCCGGCCCGAGTTCGGGGGTCCGTGGATCAGCTTCAGAGGCACCCTTCCCAGCTTATGTACGGCTGCGGCGCCCGCCCCCGGCCAGGGCTGCCCGACTACCCCGCAAACTGCGGTCTAGCGCCCCGAATTTGCCGTCTGCCAACCCCTCTAACTTGATCGCAGTCAATGTCCCTCTGTTTCGTAGACCCCGCCGACGCAGTCCGTGCCATCGCCGACTCGGTCGGCCGCGAGGCCCGTCGCCAGCTGCTCGGAGAGGCCGTCCGGGCCTGGGTCGACGAGATCCCCGACTCCGAGCTGGAGACGCACTACGCGAAGGCGCTCTCCCAGCTCGACGAACACGATCTCTCGATGCTTGCCGCCTGGCACGGTTCTCTGGAGGTCGCCCACCCGGTTCCCAACCGCGACTTCCTGATGGGGGCCTTCGGCTCCCTCGGCGAGAATCGCCGCGAGGCCCTCAAGCTCGCCGCCGGCTTCCGCGGCGAGGAGGCAGTCGACGCCGGTGTCACCGAGGAGGACGCCCTGGAGCTCGTCCTCGGCCTTCTCTCTCCGCCGCGCCTGATGGCCCTCGCCGTCGAGGCTGTCGAGCTCTACGTCTGGGATCGGGCGGGGTCGGACAACTAGGAGGCGCGATCTGCCGCGGCGGCCAGCGCTGCGCGGATCTCCGGAATCGCCTGCTCGTTGTCCTGGAAGTGAACGGCGTTGATGCCGTGTTCGCGGGCGCCCTCGCAGTTGTGGAGGAAGTCGTCGACGAATAGACAGCGCTCGCCGGCGAGGCCGAGCCGCTCCAGGGTGATCTCGTAGATCCGCGGTTCCGGCTTGCGGACGCCGACGAAGGCGGAGTCGACGACGGTTTCGAAGATCTCGTCGACCGCCAGCATCGACCGCCAGAGCGGCTCCCACTCGCGGACGTTGTTGGTCAGCAGCGCCATCCGGTAGCCGGCCCCGCGCAGCTCCCGCATCAGCTCGATCATTGGCTCGTTCGGGTGCAGAGCCTCGAAGTAGATCTCTTTGAAGCGGTGCAGGTGGGGGCGATGGCCGAGCAGCGGCTCGAGGGCGACGCCGAGCCGGTCGAGGAACTCCGGCTCGGTGATCTCGCCCCGCTCCAGCTCGTAGAGGGGGTTCTCGCCCTGCTCCTCGGCGATCGCCGCGATCGCCTTGCCGAGGTCGGCGGTGGAGATCCCGGTCTCGTCCTGAAAGGCCATGAAGGAACCGAGCAGCGGCGTCGTCAGGACGCCGCCGAAGTCGCAGACGACGGCCTCGATCCCGTTCGCGCCGGGGCCGCCGGCCTCAGCCATCGGCGCGGGCGATCTCGTAGTGGCCGAGGCCCTCGCGTCCCTCGACCGACCAGCGGAAGAAGGCGATTTGCGAGCGCAGCCCGCCGCGCTCCACCGCCGCCGAGCTGATCAGCGTGCCGGCGCCGCGCAGCGGATGGCCGTCCTCGGCGTCCGGCCACAGCTCCAGGGTGGCGCGGCGCTGGACGCCGTCGGCGCCGTACTCGGTCGAAACCAGCGCCTCCTCGAAGACCAGCGGCGCCCCGTCCGGATTGCAGAGGACGGCGCCGACCTCCTCCTCGCCGTGGCCCTCGCGGTCGCGCTGCGAAGCGGTCAGGGCCAGCAGCCCGCCGTCGTCGAAGACGATCCCGATCGCCCGCCGCTCGATCCGCCCAAACTCGCTCACCGGCGGCAGACTATTGACCGCCGCGCGGCGCGGGCCGCTCGCCCGGCTACCATTGGCGAATGCCTGAGAACGAGTCCGCCACCGAGCCCGCGATCCTCGAAGACGACGTCGTCGAGGCCCTCGAAGAGGTCATCGACCCCGAGCTCGGCCTCGACTTCGTCTCCCTCGGCCTCGTCTACGACGTCGAGATCGAGGGCACCGAGGTCTACGTCACCTTCACCCTCACCACCCCCGCCTGTCCGATCGGCCCCCAGGTCTCCGAGCAGATGAAAGAGTTCGTCGGCGACCTCCCCGGCGTCACCGCCGTTCATCCCAAGATGGTCTTCGACCCCGCCTGGAGCCCAGAAATGATGACGGACGACGCGAAGTTCGCCCTCGGGTTCTGACGGGGCCCCGTACCTACGGCGCCCGGCCTGGGGCGTTCCCCTGCGCCCGACTACCCAAGTTTGACGCTGACTCTGGTGCCTGCCGCGGTCGCCGAACCAGGGAGAAGCCCTTGGTTGATGACTCTCGCCGTTTTTGATCTCTTGCCTCGCACTTTGCCGAGCTTGCACCCAGACAGTCTCAGCTGCTGTCGGCTTGCTTTCAGCGATCTTCCAATGAGGCGGGGGATGAGACAGATGGGAGCCGGTGCTGCCACTGCCGGATCCCCGGACTTGGGCTCTTCGAGGTGCGCCGGGAACGTTTGAAAGCCCCCAGTCCAGCCCGCTCCACCCGTGATCGGATATGCGAACTGCACTCCCCCGGCGGCTGGATTTCCCGCTCGATGGTGAACGATCAGCGTGATCACGTTGTCTTCAGAGACCCGCAGAGTGGTCGGTACATCTGCCCCGTTGGCGTCGTGCGCAGGCCGAACGTCGATAGCGAAAGCTGGGTGCCCGTCTTCGTATCGAACCTGTGCCTGCTTTTCGTCAAGCTGCACAAGTTCCTGTCCTTCTCCCAGCCTGACTTCCCAGGAAAATTCCTCGGGATCGGAGGCGCCCTGGATTGACGGAAATGACATCCCTCCGTCATAGGGAGGAAGCGAGCCGGGGCCGGCAGTCGAACTTGGGACCGGAGCGCTGAGAAGCAGGAGAAAGCCAGCGATGCACGCAATGGCTCCTCTCGTGCTGGTCCCACCTTTCGGCATCAACGTTCTGGTCCTTTTGCGTCTCGACTGAAAATTGCTCGGCAAATCACCGTGCGCGCAGATTTTATAGCTCTCGCGACTGATTGTCTGAGTACAGCAACGGCTTGAGGATCAACTGCCGATCATCTGCCGCGCCAGGCCCCAGTTGCGTTCGGCGACCTGGGCGACCGAGAGCTCACCGTCCTCGACGTACCAGGCGGCGACGCGGTCGCACATGGCGGCGATCGCGAAGCCGGCCATCATCCCGTCCCAGTAGTCGGTCTCGGGGGAGGCGGCGCGGATCAGGGCGCAGAAGAGGTCGGCGTAGGCGCGCTGGATGGCGACGATCCGCCGGTAGACGTCCGGCGGCAGGCCCTCTTTCTTGCCGGGCCCGTTGAGCAGGGCGTCGTTGGCCTGGGAGAGACGGCGGTGCTCGAGCTGGAAGCGGACGTGGCCGCAGACGATCTGCTCCAGCCAGTCCTCGATCGGGTGCTCGTCCAGCGACCCGACCTGCTCCCAGAAGAAGCGGCCGAGGATGTATTCCATCGCCGCCGCGAGAACTTCTTCCTTCGAGTCATAGTGGTTGTAGATCGCCGGCGCTTTGATCCCCACCTCGGCTGCGAGGTCCCGCATCGTGCAGGCTTCGAGGCCCCGCTCACCGAAGATCGTGATCGCCGTCTCCAGAATCCGGAGCTTGGTCTCGCCGCCTTTGGTCAGCTGCTCCGGTGCGTCGTTGGGGAACGGCAGCCCCGAATCGAGGATCCGCTGCCGCGCCCGCCGTGCCTGCTCGAGCATCTCCGCCGGCGCGAGGGCCGCACCGTCTCCACTCATCTCCACTGGTCCCCCAATCCACGAGCGCGCAATTTGCATCCCCCCATGATTGGTCAGGAGTGTAAGAGATCGTCACATTTGAGATTTTTGGAGTGGTCCGGAGCGAGCGGAATTCTGCGCGCGCGGTCTCCGCGCTCAGCCGCGTAACTGGCGATCGTCGCCGGGACCGGGACCGCCATCGGGCGGCACCTCCTCGGCGCTGGCGTCGAAGTCGTAGTCGCGGCTGGGCCGCCGCTCCCCGCCGGGGCGCCGAGAGCCGAATACCCCACCGGGAATCCCGCCGAGAACGACGAAGCGGCGGCCGAAGTAGGAGCTGAAGGCGCGGCGGAGCAGAGCCCGCGTCGGCGGGATCAGCAGGATCAGGCCGGCGATGTCGCTGAGGAAGCCCGGGGTCAGCAGCAGGGTGCCGCCGACGATGATCATCGCCCCGTCGGCGACCTCCTTGCCGGGGAAGCGCCGCGCTGCCAGCGCCTCGTTGAAGCGACGCCAGGCGCCGCGCCCCTGGTGGCGGAGCAGCAGCGATCCGAGCACCGCGTCGGCCAGCAACAGCAGCAGGGTGGGGACGAGGCCGATCGCCTGGCCCACCTGGATGATCACGTAGAGCTCCGCGATCGGCACGACGATGAAGAGGATCACCAGGAAGATCGGCATCGATACAGCCTAGTTGGACGACGACTCACGCTTTGAGGCCCCCATAGGGGCGTTAAGGCGTGAGACTTCGCGGCTCAGGCGGCGGCCGCGGCGGCGCCGGCCGCCTGCTCGAGCTCGGCCAGCGACTCGGCGATGCCCTCCGAGATGACTTCGACGTCTTCCATCGAGTCGTAATCGGCGAGCAGGCCGAAGCCGACGCTGCCGTTGTAGCTCATGATCGCCACCGCCAGGGCGTGGTTCTGCGGCAGGAAGGCGACCGGGAAGACCTCCTCCAGCTGCCGTCCCAGCACGTAGAGCGGGATCTGCGGCCCCGGCACGTTGGTGACGATCATGTTGAAGAGGCGGGTGGAGAAGTTGATCCGCGATGCCTGGGCCAGCAGCGTCGGCGGCGCGAAGTCGTTGAAGCGCGAGATCACTTCCGCGCCCAGCGCCTGTTTGGAGCGCTTCAGGTCCTCCATCGCGCCGCTGATCGTCCGCAGCCGTCGCACCGGGTCCTCGACGTAGACCGGCAGCGGGCCGCGCATCAGCGCGATCCGGTTGCCGAGGTTGCCGCGCTCGTCGTCGCCGCGGATCGAGACCGGCACCAGCGCCCGCAGCTCCAGGCCCTCGGTGCGTACGCCGCGCCTGTGCAGCCAGTTGCGCAGCGCCCCGGTGACGGCCGCGAGGACGACGTCGTTGACGGTGCCGCCGAGCGCGTCCTTGATGTGCTTGAAGGTGGCCAGCTCCGAGCGCGCCCAGACGTAGCGCCGGTGCGGACCGATGTCGACGTTGAGCGGCACGTCCGGCGCCGGGTCGGCGAAGGCGCTGACGATCTCGCCGACTCCCTCGGCCGCCTCGGCGAGCTTCTTCACCGCGTGCTCGGGGTGGCGAACCGCCTCCACGGCGCGCTCGGCCAGCTTCACCGGCGTCGCGACCAGGTCGCTGATGCCCCGGGCCACCAGCTCGGTCGTGCCGGGCTCGCGCTGCGGGACCCAGTCGTCCTCGACCGGGGTCGGCTCCGGCACCGGCTCGAGGTCGAAGAGGACGGTGCCGATGTCGACCCCGGAGATGCCGTCGACCATCGCGTGGTGGGTCTTGGTCAGGATCGCGAAGCGGTCGCGCTCCAGCCCCTGCGCCAGCCACATCTCCCAGAGCGGCTTGCTGCGGTCGAGCTGCTGGGAGAAGACCCGCCCGGCGAGCCGTTTCAGCTCCTCTTCGCCGCCCGGCTGGGGCAGCGCGGTGTGGCGGATGTGGTAGGTCAGGTTGAAGTTGACGTCGTCGGCCCAGAGCGGCCGCCCGGCCTCCAGCGGCGGCACCACCAGGCGCTGGCGGAAGCGGGGCACGTGCTTGAGGCGGCCGCGGACGTGCTCGACCAGGTCGAGGTAGCGCGGCGGCGGCCCCTCGAAGATCAGGATCGCGCCGACGTGCATGTGGGCGCTCGATTTCTCGTTGGTGAGGAACGAGGCATCGACCGCGGTCAGCCGGTCCAGGTGTCGCCCGGAGGTGTCCATCCCGCAAGGCTAGCCCCTGGGCGGCTTGCGAGGCCGCCCCGCGGACCCGCCCGCAATGCTGCCACCGCTACCCTGAAGGAATGGCCACCGCCACCGAAGCCGCCCCCAGGCGCGTGCTGCTCGCCGCCCCGCGCGGTTACTGCGCCGGCGTCGACCGCGCCGTGCAGACCGTCGAGCGAGCGCTGGAGCTGCACGGCGCCCCGGTCTACGTGCGCAAGGAGATCGTCCACAACAAGCACGTCGTCCAGGAGCTCTCCAAACGCGGCGCGATCTTCGTCGAGGAGGAGACCGAGGTGCCGGAGGGCGCGATCGTCGTCTTCTCCGCCCACGGAGTCGCCCCGGCGGTCCACGAGAACGCCGCGGCTCGTCAGCTGCAGACGATCGACGCCACCTGCCCGCTGGTGACCAAGGTCCACGTCTCCGCCCGCCGCTTCGCCGCCGAGGGCTACACGATCATCATGATCGGCCACGAGGGGCACGAGGAGGTCGAAGGGACGACCGGCGAGGCCCCCGGCAGCATCGTCCTGATCGAAACCGCCGACGAAGTCGACGCGCTCGAGGTGCCGGATCCCGAGAAGGTCGCCTTCATCACCCAGACGACGCTCTCGGTCGACGAGACGGCGGAGACGATCGCCGCCCTGCGGGCGAAGTTCCCCGGCATCGTCAGCTCCAAGTCCGACGACATCTGTTACGCGACGACCAACCGCCAGATCGCCGTCAAGCAGCTCGCCCGCGAGTGCGACCTGGTGCTGGTGATCGGCTCGACCAACTCCTCCAACTCCAACCGCCTGGTCGAAGTGGCGCGCGAACACGGCGCCGCCTCCCACCTGATCGATTTTCCCTCCCAGGTGAGGGAGGAGTGGCTGCAGGGCGTCGAGACCGTCGGCATCACCTCCGGCGCCAGCGCCCCCGAGGAGCTGGTCGAGGGCCTGGTCGAGCTGTTCCGCGAGCGCGGCGCCACCGACGTCTCCGAGCTCCGCACCGTCCACGAGGACGTCCGCTTCATGCTGCCGAAGGAGATTCGGCAGGAGCTCGCCGCCCGCTCCTAGGGCAAGCCCGCGGAGAAGCTGACCGACCAGACGCGGAGGCCGCGGGTGGGGCGGAGGGTCAGCCGGTGCTGCTCGTGGCGGGAGTGCTCGGCGAGGGCGTAGAGGGCGGCACCGTCTACCGGGACCGAGTCGATCGGGGCGCCGTCGAGCTCCAGGGCGATCTCGCCGCGGCCCTCGACGGTGGCGTGGACGCCACCGGCCTCGTAGGGCACGACCAGCTCGTCGCCGTCCTCGCCGGCGGTCCAGGCGCGCTCCCAGGACTCGCTGGGGAACAGCTCGGGGCTGGGGGCGATGACCCGGGCGCCGGGGCCGTCGGTGGGGCGCAGCGGCGCCATCGGCTCCGGAAGCTCCCGCAGGGCGTCGATCTCGCGCAGCTCCTCCTGGATCGCGATCTCGGTGCCGAGGTACTCGCCCTCGCCGAAGTGGGCCCAGGCCAGCGCTCCGCCGAGGCTCCAGAGGAAGAGGCTGGGCCAGCCCTCGCAGCCGTAGCTGCCCCACAGCTCGCGCTCGGCGTCGATCGCGACCGGGAACCCGACGCCGAGCCACCGCAGGCCGGCGGCGACCGCCTCGCGATCGGCGCCGAACGGAAAGCGCGGCGACTGCACCCCGATTACGCTCAAGCCCGCCTCGCGGTAGCGGTTCGACCACTCGCTGAGATAGGGGAGGGTGCGAGCGCTGTTGAGCTGGGCGAAGTCGAAGAAGTGAACGATCGCGGGACCGCCGGCGGTCAGGGCCGGCATCGACTCCGGCGCGGCGCCGACCCAGACGAGGTCGTCGGGCAGGTCGGGGGCGGCGATGTTGTCGCGTCCGGGACGCATCCGGGCGGACGTTATCCTGGCTCGCAGTGTCGCCGCTCGAGCCAGGGCCGATCTACGCACCCGGCGCGGGGCCCCCACACCCGGCGCTGCGGCGCCGCCAGGCGGAATGGGCACGCCGGGAAGAGGCGGCGAGGGCGGCCGCCGCGGCTTGGTCCGCGCCCCCGTCGCAGCCCCTGCCGGTGCCCACTCCAGTGCCCGTACCGGCGCCGCCGGTCGAATATCAGGCACAGCCAGTCGCCCGGCCGACTGGCGCCGCCGAACGGCGCCGCTTCGACTGGGTGATCGGGATCGTGCTGGGGATCGTGCTCGGCCTCGGCGTCGCCACCGCCTTCGTCTTCATCGGCAGCGAAGACACGGTCGACGCGCCCCAGGTCCGGGGCGACGCCCCGGCTCGAACCATCGGCCCGGATCCCAATGGGCGGGCTGAACCTGAAAGGGTTCCCGCGGAATGACCTCCGTGCTGGCCTTTCTGCTTCCAGTGGTGCCCCTGCTGGCGTTGCTGGCCGCGCTGTTGCTCGGGCGCTACCCCGGGCACCGGACGATCGTGCGGCTCGCGGAGCGCGCCGCCGCTCGTTCGCGTGGGCGCCGCCGGTCTGCATCGGCGCCCACGCGGCGTCGCCGGCCGCAATTGCGCGCCGCCCACGGCGGCCTGCTGCTGGCCCACTCGCTCTCGGGCCGCGCGCCGCCCGCCTAGCCCTCCCCGAGAACCGTTCTCGCACGCACGGCCCCGGTTGAGGCCGTTCGCCCGCGCGCACCCTAGGCAGAGGAGACGACCTTGAACAAGCAAACGAAGAAAGCCGCCGCCGTGCTGGCGGCGCTGGCCGCAACCGGCGTTCTCGCCGCCTGTGGCAGCGGCAGCAGCGACGACAACGGCAGCGTCAGCGGCCGGTTCGAGCCGGTCGCCGATGCCCCGATCGGCTACGCCAACGTCGCCGGCGAGGCGACACTGGAACGGCCCGATGGCGGCACCGAGACCGCGATCTCGCTCACCGGGCTCAAGCCGGACACGGCCTACGTCGCCCACCTCCACACCGGCGGCTGCGACGGCACCGATCCCGGCGGCTCGCACTTCAAGTTCGATCCGACCGGCGGCGAAGAGCCGCCGAACGAGATCCACTTCGCCTTCACCGCGAACGCCGAGGGCGAAGGCGAGGCGACCGCCCGCAGCGACCGTGAAGTCCCCGAGGGGGAGGCCGGCTCGATCGTCGTCCACCTCGATCCCGAGGCGATGACCGCCGCCCCGTCTTCCATTGAGGCGGAAACCGTCTTCGTCCACGAAGGCGTCGACCACAGCAAGGAAGGTCCCGGGCACGGCGGGGCCCACGAACACCCAGAGAAGATCGCCTGCGCCCAGCTCGAAGCCGAGACGTCCGAGCCGGCGGCAATCGGTCCGGAGAACACGATCGTGATCGAGAACGGCGAACCTACCGGCGGCGTCAGGGAGATGGAGTTCCAGGCCGGCGAGGAGATCGCCTTCCGGGTCGAGTCCGACATCGCCGAAGAGATCCACGTCCACGGCTACGACCTCTCGCAGAACGTCGCCGCCGGCGGCGACGTCGAGTTCCGCTTCCCGGCCGACATCGAAGGCATCTTCGAGGTCGAGCTGGAGGAGCTCGGCGAGCAGATCGCGGAGCTGCGCGTCGAACCATGACCTGGCTGCCGTATGCGCATGCGCTGGTCGCCAGGGAGGACCTGCCGATCCCGGCCTGGCTGTTCGCCTGGGGGGCGTCGATCGTCCTGATCGTCTCCTTCTTCGCGCTCTCGGTCGGCTGGCGGCGTCCCCGCTTCGAGGAGGCGCGCTGGCGCCCTCTCGGAGCGGGGCTCTCCCGCGGCATCACCGGCCTGCCTGTGCAGGCGCTCTGCGGGGCGATCGGCGTCTTCCTGCTCGGCGTCGCGGTCTACGCCGGCCTGCGCGGCACCGAAGCCCCCGACCGCAACTTCGCGGTCACCTTCGTCTTCGTCACCGCCTGGCTCGGCTTCCCGCTCCTCAGCGTCCTCCTCGGCGACGTCTTCCGGCCCTTCAACCCGTGGCGTGCGATCGGCCGCCTGGCGGGGCTCGGCTTCACCGCGATCGCCGGGCAGGGGCCGCGCCATCTCGCCTACCCGCAGCGGCTCGGCCGCTGGCCGGCCGCGATCGGGTTGGTCGCCTTCGTCTGGCTGGAGGTCGTCTACGGCGTCAGCGGCGGCATCGTCGCCAGCCCCGACCCGCACACGACCGGCGTCGCCGTCCTCGTCTACAGCGTCTACGCGCTGGCGATGATGGCCCTGTTCGGGGTCGAGCAGTGGTGCCGCAAGGGCGAGATCTTCTCGGTCTATTTCGGGATGTTCTCCCAGCTCGGCTGCTTCGAGGTCCGCGATGGCCGCCTCGGCCGCCGCCGTCCCCTCGCCGCGGCGAGCAGCTGGGCGACCGTGCCGGGCTCGATCGCGATGGTGATCGCCTCGATCGCCACCACCAGCTTCGACGGCGCCTCCGAGGGCGCCTTCAAGGGCGGGATCGAGACGGTCTTCGGCTGGCTCACCGACATCGGTTTCGACCCGACGCTGGCGCTGCGCACCACCAACACGATCTTCCTCGCCCTCTGCTTCGTCGGGGTCGGTCTCGTCTACCTGATCGGGGTGCGCGGGATGCGCACCGTCCACGGCGCCCCGCCGCTAGCGAAACTGCGCGCCGGGTTCGCCCACACCCTGATCCCGATCGCCTTCGCCTACCTGCTCGCCCACTACTTCAGCTACTTCGTCTTCCAGGAGCAGGCCCAGTTCACCTACCTGCTCTCCGACCCGCTGGGGACCACCACCACCGACCTCTTCGGCACCGCCTCCGGCAGCGTCGACTACAAACTGATCAGCGCCACCGACGTCTGGTACGTCCAGGTCGGCGCCCTCGTCGTCGGCCACGTGGTCGGGCTCACCCTTGCCCACGATCGCGCCGTCGCCTGGTGGGGCGACTACCGCGACGCATCCCGCTCCCAGTACTGGATGCTGGCCGTGATGGTCGCCTTCACCTGCTTCGGCCTCTACCTGCTCTCGGCGGCCAACTCATGATTCCGCTTGCCCACCTAGGCCACTACCTCTGGGTCCTCTACCTGGTCCCGGTCCTGATCGTGATCGCCGGCATCGTCCGCACGATGATCGTCGAACGGCGGCGGCGGCGCGACGAGCGCTAGAGGATCTCGGCGAGCCGCTGCTCGAGCGCGGCGGAGATGCTGTCGCGGACCGGGCCCTCGGCGAGGCGCTCGACCAGGGACTCGAGGAAGCCTTCGATGATCAGCCCCTTGGCGTCGGCCGGATCGAGCCCGCGCGAGGTCAGGTAGAAGAGCTGCTCCTTGTCGATCTGGGCGATCGCTGCGGCGTGGGTGCAGCGGACGTCGTCGGCTTCGATCTCGAGGCCGGGGATCGAGTCGGCGTGGGCCTCGGTCGAGAGCAGCAGGTTGCGGCTCTCCTGGAAGGCGTCGGTCTGCTGGGCGCCGGGATCGACCTTGATCATCCCCCGCCAAACGGCGGTCGAGCCGGCGGCGAGGACGCCGCGGAAGGCGAGGTCGGAGTTGGTGTTCGGCGCCGCGTGCTCCTGCAGCGTGTCGAAGTCGAGGTGCTGCCCGGGGCCGCCGGCGTAGCCGCCCGTGACCCGCGCCTCGGAGCCCGGACCGGCGAGCTTGGTCTCCATCCGCACCTTGCCGCGGGCCGAGCCGAAGCCGAGCGCCGCCCAGTCGAGGCGGCCGTCGCGCTCCACCTCGGCCCGCTGGGTGGCGAAGATCCAGGCCCGCTCGGAGATGTCCTGGGTGTTGACGTAGCGCAGCGTCGCCGCCTGGCCGACGCTCAGCTCGACCACCGAGTTGAGCAGGCCGTCGACCTCGTCGCCGGGCGAGGACCAGTGCTCCCAGACCTCCGCTTCGGCGCCCTCCTCGAGCACGACCAGGGTGCGCCAGGCGACGGCGCCGCCGTCGCTTCGCACCGGCACCTCGACGCGGATCGGCTCGGCGACCTTGACCCCGGCCGGGACGTGGATCAGGACGCCTTCGCTTGCTGCGGCCTCGTTGCGGGCGACGAACGGGTCGCCGGCGTCGACGAGGCTGCCGAGCCACTCTTCGAGCAGCGCGGCATGCGAGTCGCGCGCCTCCACGAGGGAGACCACACTGGCGCCCTCGCCGCCTTCGATCGTCGGCTCAGCCGCGGTCTCGGCGTAGGCCTCGAAGTCCAGCCCGGAGATGTCGGTGAATTCCCAGCCCTTCGCCTTCGCATCGGGGAGCGGGGGAAGGGTCGCGAGCTCAGCCAATTGAGCCCTCCATCTGCAACTCGATCAGCCGGTTGAGCTCGACCGCGTACTCCATCGGCAGCTCCTTGGTGACCGGCTCGATGAACCCGTTGACGATCATCTTCGAGGCCTCCTCCTCGTCGAGGCCGCGGCTCTGCAGGTAGAAGAGCTGCTCGTCGCCGATCTTCGAGACGGTCGCCTCGTGACCGACGTCGGCGTCGTTCTCGTCGATCCGGATCGTCGGGTAGGTGTCCGAGCGCGAGTCCTCGTCGAGCAGCAGCGCGTCGCAGACCACCTTCGAGCGCGTCTCGGTCGCCCCACCGGCGACCTCGAGCAGGCCGCGGTAGGTCGAGCGGCCGCCGTCCTTGGAGATCGACTTGGAGAAGATCGAGGACGAGGTCTTCGGCGCCGCGTGGATGATCTTGCCGCCGGCGTCCTGGTGCTGGCCCGCCCCGGCGAAGGCGATCGAGAGGATCTCGCCGTGGGCCTCGGGGCCGAGCAGGTAGATCGACGGGTACTTCATCGTCAGTTTCGAGCCGAGGTTGCAGTCGACCCACTCCATCGTCGCCTTTTCGTGGGCGACGGCGCGCTTGGTGACCAGGTTGTAGACGTTCTGCGACCAGTTCTGGACGGTCGTGTAGCGGACCCGGGAGCTCTTCTTGGCGACGATCTCGACCACCGCCGAGTGCAGCGAGTCGGTCGAGTAGACCGGCGCCGTGCAGCCCTCGATGTAGTGGACGTCGGCGCCCTCCTCGCAGATGATCAGCGTCCGCTCGAACTGGCCCATGTTCTCGGTGTTGATCCGGAAGTAGGCCTGCAGCGGCATCTCGACTGTGACCCCGGCCGGCACGTAGACGAAGGAGCCGCCCGACCAGACCGCCGAGTTGCGCGCCGCCAGCTTGTTGTCGTTGGGCGGGATGATCGTCGCCCAGTGCTCGCGCACCAGGTCCTCGTGCTCGCGCAGCGCCGTGTCCATGTCGGTGAAGATCACGCCCTGGGCCTCGAGCTTCTCGTTGACCTGGTGGTAGACGACCTCGGACTCGTACTGGGCGCCGACGCCGGCGAGGAATTTGCTCTCGGCCTCGGGGATGACGAGCCGGTCGAAGGTGTTTTTGCTGTCGTCCGGGACCTCGCTCCAGTCGCGGCTGTTCTTGTCCGAGGCGCGGACGAAGTAGTGGATGTCTTCGAAGTCGATCTGGTCGAGGTCGCCGCCCCATTGCGGGGTCGGGCGCTGTTCGAAGTGCTCCAGCGCCTTGAGCCGGAAGTCGCGCATCCACTGCGGCTCCTGCTTGAAGTCGGAGATCGTTTCGACGACCTCGCGCGAGAGCCCCTTCGGCGCTTTGTAGGCGTAGCCCGTCTCCGGGTCGTTGAAGCCGAACTTCTCTTTGTAGTCGGCGTTGAGGCCGGCCAGTTCTCTCTTCTC
>DATHUE010000067.1:0-29812 GCA_035462545.1 Solirubrobacterales bacterium | reverse complement strand
GGGGCGGGGTACCCCCGCTCGGTGCACCTCGTCGGGAGGCTTGGGTACGGGCTTCGCCCCGAAGCTCCCGGCCCACCTCATGCTGAGTACCGCTCGGGGGTACCCCGCCCCCTCCCCACCACGCGCCCTGGGTGCGGATGGGCCTACTTCGGATCGGGGAGGCGCTCAGCCGGTGGCCAGTTCTTCGCAAGCTGTCGCAACGATCAGGCGCCCAGGTAGCAGCCATTCTTCGCAAGCTTCCGTAGCTCGAGCGTCTGCCGGAGCTCGCTGTCGGAGGGTGCTGTTGGGGGGTCTCCCGGTACTCAGCATGAGGAGGGCGAGGGAGCATCGGGCGTCAGCCAGCGGCGATTCTCCCGACGAGGTGCTCCGGGGGACCCCCCAACAGCACCCTCCCTCACCGTCGCTTCGTCTAAGGCGCCAGCGCCTCGATCGCCTCGCCGAGTTTGTCCGGCGTCACGATCGGGGTGAGGATCGGCAGGGTGATGCCGCCGGCGACAAAGGCGCGGATCCGCTCCTTCATCTCGGCGGGGGTGCCGAAGACGAACATCTCCTCGATCAGCTCCCAGGGCGCGGCCGCTGCGGCCGCCTTGCGGTCGCCCGCCTCCCAGGCGGAGACCATCGGCTCGATTCGTTCGCCGTGGCCGAGCCAGCGGTAGAAGTCGGCGTAGACCGGCACGGTGATGTAGGAGGAGAACATGAACCGGGCCAACGGCTCGACCTGCTCGCGCTCGCCGGGGATGCAGAAGAAGCGACAGAGCAGCTCGAAGCCGTCGGGGGCGCCGTCCAGTTGCGCCGTCACCTGGGGCAGGCCGCTGAGCGGCAGGAAGTTGGTGAAGGCGCCGGCCGCGCGCTGCACCGCCAGCTCCAGCATCTTCCCCCGCAGCGCCGCCAGCACCACCGGCACCGGCTCGGCGGGTGGGGTTTCGAGCTTGAAGCCGCTGGGGGTGCGCTCGCCGGCGAGGGCGACGTCGAGGAAGTCGAGCGTCTCCCGCACCTTGCTCAGGGGGCGCTCGAAGGGGATCCCGTTCCAGCCTTCGACGATCCGGTCCGAGGATGAGCCGATCCCGAGTACGAAGCGCCCGTCCGAGCCGCTCGCCAGTGCCGCCGCCTGCTGGGCGAGCAGCGCCGGGCCGCGCTGGAAGACGCCGACGATCCCGGTCCCGAGCCGCATCCGCTCGGTCCAGGCGGCCGCGAGGGCGAGCGGAGTGAAGCCGTCCGGGCCGGCGGTCTCGCCGCTCCAGAGATCGGTGTAGCCGGTCGCCTCGGCTCGTTCCACGTGCTGCCGGTGATCGGCCAGCTGCAGGCCCGGCAGCGGCAGCGTCAGTCCCCAGCGCGCGTCCACGCTCCGACCCTATAGCCTGCGGCGCCGATGGCCGAGAGCTCGCAAGTGAAGCCGGATCGCAACCTCGCCCTGGAGCTGGTCCGGGTGACCGAGGCGGCGGCTCTGGCGGCAGCTCGCTGGGTCGGTCGCGGCGACAAGATCGCCGCCGACGGCGCCGCCGTCGACGCGATGCGCTTCGTCCTCGACTCGGTTGCGATGGACGGCGTCGTCGTCATCGGCGAGGGCGAGAAGGACGACGCGCCGATGCTGTTCAACGGCGAGAAGATCGGCGACGGCAGCCCGCCGGTGGTCGACATCGCCGTCGACCCGCTGGAGGGGACGACGCTCTGCGCCAAGGGCATGCCGAGCGCGCTGGCGGTGATCGCCCTGGCCGAGCGCGGCTCGATGTTCGACCCCGGCCCCTGCGTCTACATGGAAAAGATGGCGGGCGGCGAGGAGATCGCCGACCTGCTGGATCTCGACCGGCCGCTGCCAGAGACCCTGAAGCTGATCGCCGAGCGCAAGGGGGGGAGCCTCGGCGACGTCAGCGTCGTCGTGCTCGACCGGCCTCGCCACGAGGACGCGATCCGGGAAATCCGCGAGGCCGGCTCCCGCATCCGCCTGATCAGCGACGGCGACGTCTCGGCGGCGCTGCTGGCGGTCAGCGAACGCTCCCCCGTCGACCTGCTTTGGGGGATCGGTGGCACGCCCGAGGGGGTGCTGTCGGCGGCGGCGCTGAAGTCGATGGGAGGCGAGCTGCTGGGCCGGCTCTGGCCGCGCAACGACGAGGAGCGCCAGGCGGCGCTCGACGCCGGCTACGACCTCGACCGCATCCTCACCGCCAACGACCTCTGCTCCGGCGACGATGTCTTCTTCTCCGCCACCGGTGTCACCGATGGCGACGTCCTCCAGGGAGTCCGTTACCGCGGCCCCGGCGCCACCACCGAATCGCTGGTGATGCGCTCCCGTTCCGGGACCGTGCGCCGCGTCCACGCCCGCCACGACCGCTCGAAGCTGCGAGAGGTCATCGGCGAGCGCTACGGCTGAGCTATCTCGCTCCGCCCGCTGGCGACGCTGCGCGCCTCTGCTTCGCCGACGAAGGGGACGAGCAGCTCGAAAGTCAGCTCCGGCAGCAGCCTCGGCAACTCCGTGGTCCGCTCCGTGACGGTCTCCTCGTAGATGCGAGCGAACGCGGTGGCAGCGGCGAAGCTCGTGATGTTAGGCAGGTCGGTGGGGGCCGCAGGCTCCTCCAGCCCCTCCTCGAGCATCGCCGTGAAACGGTGGAAGCTGGCTCGGAAGCGCTCGCGGGCGACGAGCCCGGTGGTGGCCAGCTCGACCAGCGTCACCCGCGCCGCCTCGGGATTGGTCGCGAACCAATCCAGCACCGCGGCGAGCCCAGATCGGACCCGCTGGGGCCAGGGCCCGCCGCTGGCGAAGGCCGCCGTGGCAGTGGCCTCGAGGTCGTCGACCAGCAGCTGGTGGGCGGCCAGCAGGCAGTCGCGCTTGTCGCTGAACTGCTGGTAGAAGCTCTGGCGCCCGACGCCGGCCTGCTCGAGGATGTCGGCGACCGACATCGCCTCGTATCCCTTGTCGGCGGTTACCCGGACGACCGCCGCCAGCAGGCGCTCTCGCTGCGAGCGGGTGACCACCTCCCGCGGCAGGCCGTGCCGCCCTCGCGGCAGCCGTCGGCGCCGCAGGTCTTCGGACCTATCGGCCACGGGCAGTCGCAGGATCGGCCTGACCCTCCGAAGTCAGGCGCGCTTGCCGCAGCGCCTCCTCGTGGCCGGCGAAGGGAAGCACCGCGATGTAGACGATTTCGGGCAGCAGCGCCGGCAGTCGCTTTGCCTTGCCGGCCGAGATCTGCTCGAAGAGCAGGATCTGAACGCGGCCGAAGGCGATGCGCGGATCGGAGCTGCCCCGCATCTCCTCGCCGGCCGCGGTCCAGCAGCCTTCAAGGGCCGGGATGACCATCTCCCTGTAGCGGGCGACGACGGCGGGGTCGACGCTGACCGCCTCTCCCAGCGCAACCTGGGCCAGGTCCGGTCGGGCGGCCAGCAGCTCGAGAATCGCGGCCGTCGCCTTGCGCACCGCCTGCGGCGGCGTGTCAGTCGGCGCGCGGGCCGCGACGGCTACCTCGCGAAGCCGGTCGATGCAGTCTTCGAGAGCGGCGTCGAAGCAAGCCCGCTTGTCGGCGAAGTGCTTGTAGAAAGTGGTGCGGGAGATGTTGGCGCGGCCGACGATGTCGGCGATCGTCGTTGCCGAAAAGGTCTTCTCGGCGCAGATCTCGACCATCGCAGCGATGATTCTCTGACGCTGCGAGCGGGCGGCGATGTCAAGTGGGACCGTGGTGCCCAGTACCTCGCTCGCGCTTTTCGAACTCCTCTGTTTTTGCATTCGAGACGATTGTGTCATCTCGTGTTCGATTACTCAGATACTTGGGTTTTCTACGGTGAGCCGCGTTCCCCGTGGCCTCTCAATCGCAGTCTTTGCATCCCTCTCTCGCCTGGGCCCGCGCGTAGGGCAGCTCCCCGGTGTCGTGGAGCTCGTAGCGGAGCGAGTTGATCACCGCCCCGGCCAGCAGGGCGAGGCTGAGGACGTAGAACCAGAGCAGGGCGATGAGGATGAAGCCGACGGTGGAGCCGAAGCGCGAGAGGCTGGAGACGTTGGAGAGGTAGAAGGGAAAGAGCCAGTTGGCGATCCCGGCGCCGAGGGTGACGAACAGCGCCCCGGGCCAGACCGCGCGCCACGGCATGTGACCTTTCGGCACCGCCCAGAAGATCACGCTGCAGATCAGGAAGGTGATCAGGATCGCCGCCCCCAGCAGAAGCACCGTGTCGATCGCCTTGATGTCGGAGAGGCCGAACGGGAGCCGGTTGGTGCTGGAGACGAGGGCGCTCTCCATCGCCGGCACGAAGATGCTGGCCGCGATGAAGAGCAGGACGACGCCGAGCATCGCGAAGGAGAAGCGCTTCTGCTCGACCCAGCCGCGGCATTCGACGTGGTAGATGCGACAGAAGGCGGTGTCCATCGCCCCCCAGAAGGAGGCGCCGATCCAGAGCGAGCCGAGGAAGGCGGCGATCCCGATCGTCGTCGAGTTGTTCTCGATCCGGTTCAGCGCGTCGGCCAGCGTCCCCTGCTCGACGTTCGGGAAGAGCCGCTGCAGGTCGGCGAGCACGCTGGCCTCGACGCCGCCGATTTTCAGGACCTGGCCGAAGACGAAGAGGACCAGGAGGGCAAAGGGGAAGACCGCCAGCATCAGGTTGTAGGCGACCATCGCCGAGAGCCCGGTGACGTTCTCCCGGTAAGCGCGGTTCCAGAAGGCGCGCAGCCAGGGGGTGGGATGGCGGAGGGAGTCGGGCATTGACTTCATTTACTGAAGCGACTACCATACGAACAGGCGTTTGACGGCAGCAGACGCAACGCCAGCCCCACGGGCCTATCGCAGTGCAGACTTAACTTCGCGGACCAGGTCGTAGGTCCGCTTTTTTCGGCCGGCGCGACTTTTCGCTCGCGACGGCATTTCATGGATCAGGACTAAACCACCAATCGCAAGGGACGAGTAAAGACGCATGCTTGTAGCAGAGCTTCAGGAGCTTGAGGAGGTAAAGGGCCTCATCAACCGTGGGCAGCAGCTCGGAGTGCTGACCTTCGGCGATGTGGCTTCAGCGGTGTCCGAGGTCGATCTCGACGAGTCCGATGTCGAGGATCTCTACGGGCACCTGGAGAAGTCCGGGATCGAGCTTGTCGAGGACATGGACCCGGCCCAGAAAGCGGCCGCGGACGCGATGCCCGCCGACACCGGCAAAAAAGGCCGGCGCCGCCAGAAACAGGCGCTCGACCTGAAACCGGACATGACCACCGATTCCTTGCAGCTGTTCCTCAAGGACATCGGCAAGGTGCGGCTGCTGACGGCGGCCGAGGAGGTCGAACTCGCGAAGCGGATCGAGCGCGGCGACCTCGACGCCAAGCAGAAAATGGTCGAGTCGAACCTGCGGTTGGTCGTCTCGATCGCGAAAAACTACCGAAACCAGGGCCTGCCCTTCCTCGATTTGATCCAGGAGGGAACCCTCGGTCTGGTCCGTGCGGCGGAGAAGTTCGACTACCGCAAGGGCTTCAAGTTCTCGACCTACGCCACCTGGTGGATTCGCCAGGCGATCGCCCGGGCCCTCGCCGACAAGGCGCGGACGATCCGGATCCCGGTCCACGTGGTCGAGAAGCTGAACAAGATCGGTCGTGCCGAGCGCAAGCTGGTGACCGAGCTGGGTCGCGAGCCGACCCCGGAGGAGATCGCCGACGTGACCGGGATCGACCCCGAGGAGGTCGACTCGATCAAGCGCTCCGCCCAGGCTCCGGTCTCCCTCGAGAAGCCGGTCGGCGACGAGGAGGAGTCGGAGTTCGGCCAGTTCATCGCCGACGAGAAGGCCGAGTCCCCGTTCGACCGGGCGGCCGACCTGCTGACCAAAGAGGCGCTGAAGGAGGCGCTGGAGAACCTCTCCTACCGTGAGCGCCGCGTGCTGGAGCTGCGCTACGGCCTCGGCGGCGAGCACCCGCGCACGCTCGACGAGGTGGGGCGGACCTTCAACGTCACCCGCGAGCGGATCCGCCAGATCGAGAACCAGAGCCTGAAAAAGCTCCAAAGTCTCGGCGAGGCGCAGAAACTCCGCGAGGTCGCTTAAGGGTTCTTTGACGCGCCTGGCTGCGCGGCTGCCAAGGACGCAGGGAGCGAAGCGTGCTCTGCACGTGAGCGACCGAGGACGTCGGGCAGGCGTGCAGCCAGGCCGTCAAATTTAAGTCCAGCGGGCATCCTGGCCGATAAAGGTCGGGATGTTCGACATGGACTCAGCCCTGCGCACGCTCGTCGAGCGTGAAGGCTCCGACCTCCACATCAAGGTCGCCTCGCCGCCGGTCATCCGCCTGCACGGCGATCTGATGCCGATCGAGGGTTACGAACCGCTGAAGCCGGAAGAGACCGAGAAGGCCTTCCACGAGATCGCGGCGCAGCGCTCGCTGACCGAGTTCGAGGAGGACGGCGAGGCCGACTTCTCCTACTCGATCCCCAACGTCGCCCGCTTCCGCGTCAACGTCTTCAGGCAGCGCGGCTCGATCTCGATCGTCTGCCGGGCGATCCCCTACGGGATCCGCTCGATCGACGATCTCGGCCTGCCGGAGGTGGTCCGCAAACTGGCCGAGGAGCCGCGCGGGATCATCCTCGTCACCGGCACCACCGGATCGGGCAAGCGCACGACGCTGGCGGCGATGATCGACCACATCAACCGCACCAAGTCGCGGCACATCGTCACCCTCGAGGACCCGATCGAGTACCTGCACCGCGACAACATGTCGCTGATCAACCAGCGCGAAGTCGGGGCCGACACGAAGAGCTTCGGGCGGGCGATGCGCCGCGTCCTGCGCCAGGACCCCGACGTGATCCTGGTCGGCGAGATGCGCGACGAGGAGACGGTGCGGACGGCGCTCTCGGCCGCCGAGACCGGCCACCTCGTGCTCTCGACCGTCCACACCCTGGACGCGACCGAGACCGTCAACCGGATCATCGACTTCTTCCCGCCGCACCTGCAGCAGCAGGGGCGCGTGATGCTGGCCTCGACCCTGAAGGGGGCGATCGCCCAGCGCCTCGTCCCCGACGTCACCGGCGAGGGCCGGATCGCGGCGGCCGAGATCCTCGTCGTCACCGGCCGGGTCCAGGACCTGATCCTCAACCCCGAAGAGACGGGCAAGATCACCGAGGTGATCGCCGAGGGCGAGTACTACGGGATGCAGACCTTCGACCAGTCGCTGCTCGGCTACGTGATGGAAGGCAAGGTCGACGAGCGGGTCGCGCTCGACGCCGCCTCCAGCCCGCACGACTTCAAGCTGATGCTGGCCGCCCGCGGCCAGCGCGCCAGCGGCATCGAGCAGCTCGGGCAGGAGCCGGCGCCGGCGGCCGCGAATGGGGAGCCGGTGGCCTCGTGAGGGAGAAGCTGAACAGCAACCCGATGGCCCAGGTGGGCCTCGTCCTCGTCCTCCTGGTCGTCGTCGGCTTCATGTTCCTGAAAGGGATGGGCGGCGAAGAAGAAGGCGAAGAAGCGGTGCCGGCCGAAGCACCGGCCGCGGTCGAAGCCGAAGCGCCGGTGGAAGGGGTTGCCAGCACCCCGGCGGCGTCCGTGACCGCGCCGCTGCCGGCGCCGCCGCTGCCCAAAGACGTCACCGCTGCCTATCAGTCGGGCCAGACCGTGGTCCTGCTGGTGGTTCGCGACGGTGGCATCGACGACGAGCTCGCCCGCGACTCGGTGCAGGCGCTGAGCTCGGTGCCCGATGCCGCGGTCTTCATCGTCCCGGTCAAGGAAGTCGCCCGCTATGCCGCGATCACGCTTGGGGTCGACCTCAACCGTGTCCCTGCCCTGGTGGTGATGCGACCGAAGGCGCTCAGCGAAGCGGGTCCCGAAGCCGCGGTCACCTATGGCTTCCAGACGGCGCAGAGCGTCGAGCAGGCAGTGCGCGACGCGCGCTACGACGGCCCGACGGTCAGCTACCACCCGGAATGAGGACCGGATGAGCCCTGAGTACAACCACCTGCGCCCGGTTCCCAGCAGCGGCGCCGCCGCTGCGGCGGCGATCGCGCCGCCGGCCGACGACGCCGTCCCGGGCCTGACCCCGCCACTGCACCGCGGCCACTCGCATGGCTTCACTACCGACGTCCTGGTCGAGCTCGGCTACGTCAGCCGCGAGAAGGTGCAGGCGGCGATCGAGGCGGCCCGGGCCGCCGGACGCTCGCCGGAGTCGATCCTGCTCGACGAGAGCACGATCACCAGCGACCAGCTCGCCCGCGCCACCGCCGAGCGCTACGGCCTCGACCACGTCGACCTCTCCGTCTACCAGGTGGACCTCGGCGCGGCGGCGCTGTTTCCGGCGGCGATGGCCCGCCGCTACAAGGCCGTTCCGGTCGGTTATCTCGACCGCGGGACGCTGCTGATCGCCTCCGCCGACCCGGCCAACGTCCTCGCCGTCGACGACATCCAGATCTCCACCGGCCTCGACTGCCACATCGCGGTCGCCGCCGAAGACGACGTCGAGGCCCTGCTTTCGCGGCTCAACACGCTGCAGAGCGCCGCCACCGACGCGATCATCGAGGAGGACCTCGAAGTGGCCGAAGAGGCGGGCGAAGCGACCGGCCTCGCCGCGGTCAGCGAGATGCAGGCGACGGCCGAGGACGCGCCGGTGATCAAGCTCGTCTACAGCATCCTCGCCCAGGCGGTGGGGGAGGGCGCCTCGGACGTCCATCTCGAGCCCGAACGGGGCGAGCTGCGAATCCGCTTCCGCGTCGACGGCGTCCTCAAGGAGGCCGCCCACGTGCCGCGGCGGATGATCGGCGCGGTGATCTCGCGGCTGAAGATCATGAGCGAGCTCGACATCGCCGAGAAGCGGGTGCCGCAGGACGGCCGCATCAGCGTCGCGATCGAGGACCGTCGCGTCGACCTGCGGGTGACCACGCTGCCGACCCAGCGCGGCGAGGGGGCGACGATCCGCATCCTCGACGAAAGCAACGCCCACCGCACGCTCGACGACCTCGGCATGGACGGCTCCGCCCGGGGCGGCTTCGAGAGCGCCTTCCGGCGTGCCTACGGGGCGGTGCTGGTCACCGGCCCGACCGGCTCCGGCAAGTCGACGACCCTCTACGCCGCCCTCTCGGAGCTGAATCAGATCGAGAAGAAGATCATCACGATCGAGGACCCGGTCGAGTACCGGATCGACGGGATCAACCAGATCAACGTCAACCGCAAAGCCGGCCTCGACTTCGCCACCGGGCTGCGCTCGATCCTCCGCGCCGACCCCGACATCGTCATGGTCGGCGAGATCCGCGACGCGGAGACGGCGCGGATCGCGATCGAGGCGGCGCTGACCGGTCACATGATGCTCTCGACCCTGCACACCAACGACGCCCCGGGCGCGATCGCCCGCCTCAACGAGATGGGGATCGAGACCTTCCTCACCGCTTCGGCGCTCGACTGCGTCGTCGCTCAGCGGCTGGCACGCAAGCTCTGTCCGCACTGCAAGCGCCGGATCGTGATCCCGGCGGTCGCCCTCTCCGAAGCGGGAGTGACGGCGATGAACGACGTCGAGGCCTACGAGCCGGTCGGCTGCGCCCGCTGCGGGAACAGCGGCTACCGCGGCCGGGTCGGCGTCTACTCGGTGATGAACCTGAGCGAAAAGCTGAAGGAGATGATCGTCTCCTGCGCGTCGGAGCCCGACCTCGCGGCCGTCGCCCACGAAGAGGGGATGCTGACCCTGCGCGAGGACGGCGTGGTCAAGGTCCGCGCCGGCATGACCAGCCTCGAGGAGGTGCTCCGTGTCACCGCCTGACGCCCCCCAGCCGCAGGCGCCGGTGCAGCCGCCGGCGACCGCCGCCGTCCAGCGCGAGTTCGACTTCGCCGAGGTCCTGCACGGGATGGTCGCCGCGCGCGCCTCCGACGTCCACATCACCGCCGGCTTCCCGCCGGCGATCCGCGACCGCGGTCGGATCAAGCCGATGGAGGGCTACGGCAAGCTGACCAACCAGCAGACCCGCGAGGTCGTCTACAGCATCCTCAACGACGACCAGCGCAAGCGCTTCGAGAACGAGCAGCAGCTGGACTTCGCCTACGCGATCCCCGGCGTCGCCCGCTTCCGCGTCAACTGCTACTTCCAGCGCGGCTCGGTCAGCGCCGCCTTCCGCCTGATCCCCCAGGAGGTTCCCAGCCTCGACTCGCTCGGGCTGCCGCCGGTGCTGCGCGAGCTGACCAAGAAACCGCGCGGCTTCGTGCTCGTCACCGGCCCGACCGGCTCGGGCAAGAGCACGACGCTGGCGGCGATGATCGACGCGATCAACGTCGAGCGCGAGGACCACATCCTCACGATCGAGGACCCGATCGAGTTCCTCCACAAGCACAAACGCTCGATCGTCAACCAGCGCGAGGTCGGGTCTGACGCCGCCGACTTCGCGCTCGGGCTGCGCGCCGCCCTGCGCCAGGACCCCGACGTGATCCTGGTCGGCGAGATGCGCGACCTGGAGACGGTCTCGACCGCGCTGACCGCAGCCGAGACCGGCCACCTCGTCTTCGCCACCCTGCACACCCAGTCGACGGCGCAGACCGTCGACCGGATCATCGACGTCTTCCCGCCCAACCAGCAGGCGCAGGTCCGGACCCAGCTCTCGATCGCCCTGCAGGGGATCGTCACCCAGCAGCTGCTGCCGACCGCCGACGGGATCGGCCGCGTCGTCGCCACCGAGGTGCTGATTCCGACGCCGGCGATCCGCAACCTGATCCGCGAGGGCAAGACCCACCAGATCTACGCCGCGGTGCAGACCTCCGGCGCGGTCGGGATGCAGACGATGGACGCCGACCTGGTGCGGCTGGTCCGCAACGGCAAGATCACCCGCTCGCTGGCCGAGGAACGCGCCTCGGTGCCGGAGGAGCTGAAGCGGCTGCTGGGCGGAGGCATGGACGGCGGCGTGGCGCCGCAGGCGCCGGCGGCTCCCCCGAGCTACGTCACCGGGGGCTGATCGAGCGTGGCCGCCGCAGCGACCTTCAGCTTCCGCGCCCTCGACGGCAACGGCGCCGCCGCCAGCGGCGAGCTCGAGGCCGAATCGAAGGCGCAGGTCTCCGAGCAGCTGCGCCAGCGCGGCCTGATCGTCCTCGACGTCAGCGAGAAGAGCGCTCCGTTCAACGTCGAGGACGTCTTCAAGCGCTTCCAGAGCGTCGACATGCGGGCCCTGGCGGTCTTCTCGCGCCAGTTCGCGACCCTCGTCGCCTCGGGGATGCCGATGCTGCGCACCCTGCGCACGCTCGAGGACCAGACCCAGGACGAAGCGATCCGCGCCGCGGTCGCCGACGTCCGCACCGACGTCGAGGCCGGCTCCTCGCTGGAGCAGGCGATGGAGCGCCACCCGAAGGTCTTCGACCGCCTGTTCCGGGCGATGGTCCGCTCCGGCGAGCAGTCGGGGCGCCTCGAGGACTCGCTCGACCGGATCGCCTTCCAGGTCGAGAAATCCGACGCGCTGCGGCGCCAGGTCAAATCGGCGCTGATGTACCCGGCGCTGACCTTCGGCGTAGCGATCGTCGTCCTGGTCGCGATCGTCGCCTTCGTGATCCCGGTCTTCGTCGACATCTTCAAAGAAATGTCAGAAGAAAACCCGGGCGAAAGCGCGGCCCTGCCGTTCCCGACCGAAATCTGCATCAAAGCTTCGGATGCGATCACCGGCTACTGGTTCCTGATCATCCCCGCCATCGCGGTCTCGGTGTTCGCGTTCATCAAAGCCAAGAAAACCGAGCGCGGCGGTGAAATCTGGGACAAGTTCAAACTGCGGATCCCGTTCAAAATCGGCGACGTGATCCAGAAGGTGGCGCTGGCCCGCTGGTCGCGCACCTTCTCCGGCTCCGTCTCGGCCGGCGTGCCGATGCTGCAGGCGATCAAGCTGACCGGCGAAACCTCCGGCAACGTCGTCATCGAGCGGGCGATGGAGGACGTCTACCAGTCGGTCAAACAGGGCGGCTCGCTGGCCGGCCCGATCGAGGCCAACCCGATCTTCCCGCCGATGGTCGGCCACATGATCTCGGTCGGCGAGGAGACCGGCCAGCTCGAGCACATGCTCTCCAAGGTCGCCGACTTCTACGAGGCCGAGGTCGACGCCAAGGTCAAGGCCCTGACCGCCCTGATCGAGCCGCTGATGATCGTCTTCGTCGGCGGCATCGTCGGCTTCATCGTGATCGCGATGTACCTGCCGATGTTCGAGCTCTACGAAAAGATCCGCTGAGCCTGATTGCGAAGTTCAACCGAGGCCGAAGCGGCGTCGATAGCTGTCGCATGGCCGGGCTTTTGAAGCGCATTTTCCCGTTTGCACTGGTTGTGGCGACCAGTGCCTGGATTGCCTTCCGCAACATCTCCACCGGTGACTATCCCGCTGACGGTGGTCTCGCCGTCGAAGCTCTGGCCGGTGGCGACCTCTCGGAATATCTCGCGACCCACGTGATGATGGGTCCGTTTGCGACGCTCATACAGGCGCCCTTCGCCGCCGTGGCGGGAGGAGGGGAGTTGGACGTCTACCGGTGGGCCTGTCTGCCGTGCCTGCTGGCGGTTGGGCTGCTGGGTCTGTATCTGGGGAACCTGGGCAAGAGGCGCGGGGTGCCGGCGGCGGCAAGCTGGCTCATAGCGGGTCTCTGCCTGGTCAACCCGCTCACCTTCGCCGCGATCGAGCTGGGGCATCCCGAGGAGCTCCTGACTGGGGCCCTGGCCGTGGCCGCCGTCGCCGTTGCCTGGCAAGGACATGGGCTCCGGGCGGCGCTGTTTCTGGGACTGGCGGTGGCTTCGAAGCAGTGGGCCGTGATCGCCATCCTGCCGACCCTGATGGCGTTGCCGGAACGGCGGCTGCGAGCGGCGCTCGTCGCCGGCGTGGTTGCGGTTCTCCTTTACCTGCCGGGCTTCGTCGCCTCTCCGAGTGCGTTCTCGGAGGTGCAGGAGAACGCTGCATCGACTGGCCGCATCGTCGCCCCGTGGAGCGTCTGGTACCCACTGGCAAGTGTCGAGGTCAAAGAATCGACGATCGGCAGCACGCGCTACAGCGCCGAGATTCACCGGGCGCCGGCCGCCGTGGGAGTGATTTCCCACCCGCTGATCGTGCTGCTCGTCTTCGCGGTTCCGCTGGGCCTCGCCCTGCGCCGCCGCCGCTTTGGCCTCTCCGGTCCAGACGCGATGGCGTTGCTCGCCTTGCTGGCCCTGCTGCGTTGCGCTCTCGATCCCGTCGGCAATCTCTACTACCACCTGCCGTTGCTGCTGGCCCTGATCGGCTGGGACGCCCTCGAGGCGCGTCGCTGGCCGCTGCGCTCGCTGGTGGGCTCAGCGGTGCTGCTGATGTTCGACCACTGGTCGCAGAACTTAGGCGACGTGGCGCTTTTCAATCTCGCCTACATCGTCGTTGCCGTCTCGGCCGCAGCCGTCGTCGCCCTCGTCCTCTTTCGTCCCGCTGGCGCTGGCCAGGGTGCCAGTGCCACTCTGGACGGAAGGCTGAGGCTCGTCGCTTAGAGAATTCTTTCCATCCATATTTTTGGGGATGGGAGCCTGCTGGTTTTTGGCCCTGGCATGCGAAATTTGGGGGCCTTGGAAAAGTTGCCTCCGGGCCTAAAGCAAGTCGGGGCGATGTCGATAAGCCGGGTGTAAGTCCAAATTGATCTGCCAGTAGTCCGGTGCCGAGAGGCGAGTTCGGGCTCTGGCGCAAACGATAGGTCCAATAGGAGGTACCTATGTTGCTCCAGAACATCCGGGCACGAATCGGCGCCCGGCTCAACGGTGACAGTGAGGGCGGTTTCACCCTGATCGAGCTCCTCGTCGTCATGCTCATCCTCGGGATCCTGGCTGCGATCGCGCTGCCCGCCTTCTTCAATCAGAAGAACAAGGCGACCGACTCCAAGGCCAAGGCGAATGCGCACTCCGCTCAGGTGGCGATGGAGACCTGCTCGACGGAAAACACCTCCGGATCGTACGCCGCCTGCACCGCAACGGCATTGCAAGCGATCGAGCCCACCCTTCCGCCTTCCACGGGCACCGGGGAAAAACTCGAAGTTACGGGTCAGACTGCGACCAACTACACGATCACGGTCACTTCGACCCTCGGTAATAAATTCCAGGTGGTGCGCACGGGTAATACGACGACCTTCCCCTGTGAAATCAAATCTGGCGCCACTGACCGAGGCGGTTGTCCGACCAGCGGCAGCTGGACCAGCTAAATCACTCTGGATTAGTCAAGCGTAGTCCGAACAGTCTCGAAGGGCGGGCCAATGTGGCCCGCCCTTCGTGCGTTATCGGGCGTTCGTCCAGAGGCGTCCGTGGGGATTCATAGATAGGGAGATCTGTCCGAAGGCAGGTAGTGCATGTCTTCGTTCAGGCTTCAACCTCGCGCCGGCCTGTTGTTCCTAGTTGCGGTCGTTGCGTGCAGCGCCCTCGTCCCGGTCGCCCACGCGAAACCCCTGCCGCCGCTTCTCACCGGGACCACTCCAGCCTCGCCGGGCACGCTGACCACGCTGCGGGTGCTCGGGCGCGAAAGCGGAGTCGGCACTTCCGGGATCGGCACCTCGGTTGCCTCCAGGGCGTTCAGCCCGGTCGGGACCTCGGTCGTCGACGAGGAATCGCCGGTCAGCATCTACACCGACCCGGCCTGCGAACCGGGCTCGCTTGTGACCACCGGTGACCTCGGAGAACTCGAGACCATCGGCATCGAGGTCACCGTCGCTCCTGATTCGATTACGACCTTCTACGCCACCCTGACTGACCAGGCCGAACCCGGCGCGCCCTCGGACTGCTCGGCGGGGATCGCCTACCGGCACGTCACCGGCCCGCCCCCGCCGCCCGCCGTGACGGGGGTCAGCCCCGCCTCACCCGCCGACGACAACGCGCCGCGGGTCAGCGGCACCGCCGAGTCGGAGGCGACCGTGGCGATCTACGGTGACGCGGCCTGTGCGGGGCCGGTGCTGGCCGCCGGCAGCGGCGCCGCCCTCTCGGGGGCCGGGATCGCCGTGCCTGTGGCGGACAACACGACCACCACCTTTTACGCCGCTGCCTCCTGGTCCGGGATGGGCTCCGGCTGCTCGGAATCCTCGGTCACCTACCAGGAGCTGACCGTGGCGCCGCCGGCTGAGCCTCCGGGCGAGGAGCCGCCCGCCTCCGGCGCGCCGGGAGGCGTGGTTCCCAGCGCCCCGGTGCCGATCCCCGGCCGCCCCGCCCCGCCGAAGCTCCACACCGAGCCCGGCGGCCGAGCCAACAACGCCACCCCGCGCGTCGCCGGCAGCGCCCCGGGGGCGGCGCTGGTCGCGATCTTCGCCAGCGAGAGCTGCGGCGGCGCGCCCGTCGCCACCGGCTCCCCGGCAGAGCTGCGTGGTGGACTCTCTGTCCAGGTTGGCGAGAACTCAGCCACCGCCTTCACCGGGGTCTCGGTCGCCGCCGACGGGGATCGCTCGCGCTGCACTCCCGACCCCGTTCTCTACGTCGAGGACTCGCTGCCGCCGCTGACCAAGATCACCTTCGGGCCGGGCGCCAAGACCCGCAAGCGCTCGGCCGTCTTCCGCTTCGCCGACCTGACCGGCGACCCGCCGGGGACGATCTTCCTCTGCAAGCTCGATCGGCGGTCTTGGCGCGCCTGCCAGAGCCCGCTGAAGCTGAAGCGCCTGCGGCCGCGCAAGCACACGCTGCGGATCCGCGGCATCGACGCCGCCGGCAACGCCGAGCCGATCGCCGCCAAGCGCCGCTTCAAGGTCGTCCCGCGGCGCCGGCGCTAGGAAGCGCCCGGCGGGGCCGGTAGAACTCCGGCCCTGATGGTCGGCGCGGCCCTGATCGCTTTCGTCTTCGGCGCGGTCGCCGGCAGCTTCGCGACCGCCGTTGCCCACCGGGTTCCGCGCGGGATGTCGATCGCCGGCCCCCGCTCGGAGTGTCCCGCCTGCGGCGCGACGATCGCCGCCTACGACAACGTGCCGATGCTGTCCTGGCTGCTGTTGCGGGGGCGGGGGCGCTGCTGCGGGGCGCGGATCTCGCCGCTCTATCCGCTGACCGAGCTGACCACCGGCCTGCTTTTCGCCGCCGCGGTCCTCGTCGAATGGGGCACCCCGGCCGCGATCGCGATCGACTTCGTCTTCGTGACGATGCTGGTGACGATCGTCCTCACCGATCTCGAGCGGCGGATCATCCCCAACAAGGTTCTGCTCGTTGCCGCCGCCCTCTGCCTCGCGATCGCCGCCCCGACGGACCCCGGTGGCCTGCCGGAGCGGGCGATCGCCGCCGCCGCGGCAGGCGGTCTGCTGTTCGCGGCGGCATTGGCCCATCCGGGCGGGATGGGCCTCGGCGACGTCAAGCTGGCGGCGACGATGGGCCTGTTTCTCGGCCGGGCGGTGGCGCCGGCCCTGCTCGTCGCTCTGCTGGCCGGCAGCCTCGTCGGCCTGGCTTTGATCGCCCGTCACGGCTCGGGGGCCCGCAAGATGGCGATCCCCTTCGGTCCCTTCCTCGCTCTCGGCGGCGTCGTCGGCATGCTCGCCGGCGACGAGCTGATCGACCTTTACCTCGGTTAGGGCGAAGGGCTGGGCGCTCAGCCCTGGCCGGGCTCGCCGCCGCCGCCGCGCGGCTTTGGCTTGCCGAGCGGGGCCCGGTTGACGCGGTCGGTCAGTTCGATCCGCGTCTCCCGCAGCTCGACCCGGTAGGTGCGGGCGTTGGCGCCGTAGACGACGGTCTGCGGCGCTCCCTTCTCCAGCGCCAGCAGCTGACAGGTCTCGGTGCCGACCACGCAGGCCGAGTCGCCGAACAGGGCGGTGACCTCGGAGGAGACGAGCATGATCGCCTTCTCGCCGTCCTTGCTCGGCCCCATGTAGGTGAGGGCAGGGACGGCGCGGCTGGGTAGCATCGTCAGCGGCGGCAGGTCCTTGCGGACGTAGGCGTCCTCCTTGCTCTTCTTGCCGTCGACCGAGACGGGGACGACGCGGACGTCGATCACGTAGGTGTAGTGGATCAGCTCGCCGGGGCTGCCGCAGCCGCCCGAGCCGGGGGAGGTCACCGGCGAGCCGCCGCTTCCCGGCGCCGGTTCTTCGCCGCCGGGAACGGTCACTTCGGCGCTCTCGCCCGAGTCGTCGCTGCCTTCGCCACCGCCGCCCTGCGTGTACTGCTGCACGAACGGGTTCTTCTCTTCCAGGTGCTCGAGGCGGCGCTCGTAGTCGCGCAGCGGCGCCGCTTCCTCGGTCACGACCAGGGAGCTGGTCTTCGCCGCCGGGGCCGTGGCGACCGGGGGCGGCAGCGGCGCTTCTTCGTCCGAGCCGCCGAGCAGCAGCGGCACGGCGACGATCCCGACCAGCAGCAGCCCAACCACCGGCAGCAGGTGGCGGTCGCGCAGATCCCACCAGAGGTCGACCAGGACCTGCGGCGTGCGCACCTCCGACAGCTTGATCTGGGGGCCTTTCTTCAGCGGGTTCATTGGGCGGGGTCGGTCGAGAAGGAGGACGGGGTGCCAGTGGTTTCGCCAGCTTCGGCCGAAGATCCTTCGAGGGGGGCGGGGGCGGCGGTGGTGGCGCCCGCCGTCGCGCCCTGGCCGGGGGGCGCCGTGTAGGTGGTGACCGAGAAGTCCGCTTTCAGCGCCGGGAATTTCTTATCGGGGTCTTCGGTGAGGACGAAGCCGTCGATCGTGATCAGGCGGCCGTCGACGACCGTCTTCTTCGACTTCGTCTTCACCAGCGAGTCGATCCCGCCGATGAACTGGGCGACGTCGAAGAAGCCGCCGCGGAAGCTGAGGCTGTAGGGCATCGTCAGCAGCCCGTCGGGGCCGATCGCGGCGCCGAGCGGCTGCAGCGCCGCCGCCGCCTCGGTCGGCGGCACGGTCGAGGTGACCGGGCTCGAGGGGCCGGCCTGGGGCGCGAGCGTGGCGGCCGCCGCTTCGCCTTCGCCGCCGCCTTCGCTGAGCTGGATGGCGTCAAACTGAATGTCGGAGTCGCCGGAGATCGTGTTCAGCGAGACCAGCAGCGAGGCGGTTTCCTCGCCGGCCGGCACGGCCTTGCCGAGGGTGACGAGGGTGCGGTAGTCCTTGGGGAACTCGCGCCGCGCCGCCTCGGCTTCCAGTGCCTGGCTCTCGGCCAGGGCGAGGGTGCTCTGCAGCTGTTCGACCTCGGTCGCGAGGTCGCCCGCTTCTTCGCGCTTCGGGCTCAGGATCAGGATCCAGAAGCCGCCGGCGAGCACGGCGACGACCAGCATCGCGGCGATCAGGCGGTTCGAGGACTTCATCTCAGTTTTCCCCTTCCGGCGCCGCTTCTTCGCCTTCGGGGGCGGCTTCGCTCGTTTCCGGCGCGACTTCGACTTCGACTTCGCCGGCTTCGCCGCCGCTGGTCGGGATCGGAGCCGCGTCGAAGGCGGCGACGATCTGGAATTTGGCGATGAAGTCCTCGGTCTGGCAGTCGCCGCTTTCGCTGGCGCCCCCTTCTTCCCCGCCTTCGCCGGCGGTGCGCAGCTCGGAGGACTGCATGCCGACGCGGGTGACGCCGTCGATCTCCTTCAGCCGCGCGACGAACCCGGCGACGGCGTCCTGGCCGGTGGCGCAGCCTTCCAGCTGCAGCGCCGGCCCGGCGGCGGATTCGCGCAGGGCGACGCTGGCGGCGCCGTTGACCGAGACGCCGGGCTTGACGGTGCCGGTCATATTGGTCAGCCAGACGTCGCCGGGGATCACCAGCGCCAGCTGGCGGATCACGCTCTCCCAGTCGAAGCGGCTGTTGGCGAGGTTGGTCACCGTTTCCGCCCGCTGGGTGCTGACCTGGTGGAACTGGGTGTAGGCGGCGGATTCGCTGGCCCGCGCCTCGGCGGCGGCGATCTGTCCGTTGAGGGTCTCGATTTCCGCCTTGCTGTCGGCGATCTGGTTGTCGGTCACGACCAGCACCGTGACCGCGGCGAGGGCCGCCAGCAGGGCGCCGAGGAGGACGTAGGGGAGCGGCCCGCTGCGCAGGGGCCCATGGCTGTCCCGCCGTTCGTCTTCGGGGATCAGGTTGACCGGGCGCATGCTCAGGCTTCCAGGGCGAGGCCGTAGGGCAGGGTCAGGCGGGCGGCCGAGGCCGGGTCGAAGCCGCTCAGCGCGTAGGGGGTCTCGGCCTCCAGCGGCAGCCCCAGCGCCGTGGACATCCGCTCGACCAGGCCGGGGATGGCGCTGGCGGGGCCGCTGAGCACCACGCGCTCGACCGGGGCGGCATCCTGCTGGGCGCCGTAGAAGTCGAGCGAGAGGCGGAGCTCGTCGAGCAGCGCGGAGACCCCGGACTCCAGGGCCGTGCGGGCCTTCGCGACCAGCTCCGGGTCGCCGGCGATCTCCTCCGCCGGCCCCTGGAGCCCGACATGGGAGAGCCACAGGCGGGCGTGGTCGCGGCTCAGCTGGGCGCTGCCGGCGAGGCTGGTGGCGATGTCCTCGAGCCCGGCCGGGGCGACACGGGTGAAGAGGCAGGAGCGGCCCTTGGCGACGGCCAGGTTGGTGTGGTCGCCGATGTTGCAGTAGAGCGTGGTGGCGGCTTCCGGGCCGGCTGCCGCGGGGGCGCCGAGGGCACGGATCAGGCCGAAGGCGGAGAGGTCGACCCCGACCGGCTTCAGGCCGGCGTCGTGCAGCGGCTTCAGGGAGGCGGAGACCATCTCGCGGCGGGCGGCGACGACGACCACGTCGATCTTGGCGCTGCCGTCGGCACTCTCGGGCACGCCGCCGACGACCCGATGGTCGAGGACCGCCTGGTCGAGCGGCATCGGGATCTGGTCCTCGGCCTGGAAGCGAATCGCCGCCTCCAGCTCCTTCGGGTCGTCGATCACCGGCAGGCGCAGAGTGCGGACGACCACGCGCTGGTTGGCGATCCCGAGCCGGACGGTGGGAGCGAGGTCGTACTCGGCGAAGAGTCCCTTCAAAGTCGCGGCGACGGCTTCGGGGTCGACCACCTCGCCGTCGTGGAAGGCACCCGGGGGGAGCGGCCCGATCGCGGTCGCGGTGAGCTTGCTGGAGCCGTTGACGCTGATCTCAGCCGCGGCGACGCTGTCGGCCTCGATCTCGAGTCCGACCACCGACTTCGCCTTCTTCTTGCTGAGCTGCAGCATCAGGGTCCTCATCGACAGATGTCCGAGAAAACTTTCGTCCTGGCACCCTTTGTCCCAGGCGTCCCGCGGAATCGGCAGAGGACTTCGCCGTCAACCCAGCGTCTCCCTGCCGATCACCCAGGATTTGGACACGGGGTCGAGGAAGCTGGGCGGCTCCTGATAGCGCAGCCGGTCGTCGTATTCGTAGTTCTTCGAGTAGCCGCTGGCCGTGCCGTAGCGGTTGAAGGTCCCGACCGGGCCGCGGAACTTCTGCGCGATCGCGCCGCGCACCGTCAGCGTGCCCTCGGGGTCGCCGCAGTCGTAGTGGTCGACGATGAACGAGTGCTTGATCGCCAGTATCGCCGCCTCGATCGTCACGTCGCCGAGTCCGTTGCTGCAGGTGTGGTAAACGCGGACGAAGTTGTTGGCGATCAGCCCGAGCATGCCTTCGCCGCTGCGTTTGACGTCCTCGTTGACGACGATGTCGTTTTCGGCGGCGATCGTCAGCCGGCCGGAGTAGGTCCCGCGCACGTAGGCGTTGCCGCAGGGGGAGGTGGTCGGGTAGTCGGCGGTGTCGGGGGAGTAGGTAACCGAGCAGGCGCCGCTGTTGCCGACGTAGACGACGCCGTTGGACGGGATCGAGCCGCTGTAGAGGCCGGTGCAGCCGCCGTTGTTGCCGACCGTCATCGTCGTCCCGCTGAGGCAGATCCGCACCTGGCCTTTGAAGCGGAAGGTCGGTTCGGCGACGGTCGAGAGCGAGCCGTTGGTCGCCGGCGGCTCGAGGATCGCCGAGTTGGTGCGGAAGGTGCCTTTGAAGACGGGGGCGTTGCTAGGGCAGTTGCCCGAGGCCTGGCTGCCGAGGATCGAGTCGTTGCCGCCGTACCAGCCCGGTGGCGAGGCGCCGACCTCGATCGAGTCGGCCGAGTTGCGGCCGAAGACCGGGTCGCCGCAAACGACCATCGCGTCGTTGGTATGGAGCGGCCCTTTGATCGTCTCGTCGGCGATGAACGAGATCACGTTGCAGTATCTGCCACCCGAGCCGGGGATCGAGCTGCTGTAGCGGCCGGCCTGAATCGTCGTTTCGCAGCGTTCGTAGGCGGCTTCGAGCCAGCTCGAGCTGGCGTAGACGATCGGGTCGGAGGTCTCGTACTGGGTGAAGTAGACGTAGTCGAGGAAGCTCGGCCGTTTGAAGGTGGCGACGACGCTGGCCTTCGATTTGCCCGAGAACCCGGTGGCGCGGATCCGGAAGGAGCCGGTCAGTTCGCTGCCGGCGCCGCTCTCGATCATGCTGCCGATCGGGTTCGAGGTGCTGCACTGGGTGTAGGTCGACTGCGAGCTTGCCGGCAGCAGTTCGATCGCGTACTGGGCCTCGCCGCCGGAGCCCGGCACCGGGCGGCGGTTGGCGGTCGAGCCCTGCGGGTTGACGGCGCTCGGCCCCGGCACGCTGGCGCACTGTTCCCAGTAGGAGCCGTTGGCGTCGAGCCGGAAGGCGTAGTCCTGGATCGCCGCCCGGGCCGCCTCGTAGGACTGCTTCTGGTGCAGGTCGTAGCGGGTCAGGTTGGTGTCGCTGCGGACCGCGGTGACGGCGACGACGGCGAGCATCATCATCGCCGACATCGCCAGCACGGTGGTGATCATCGTGAAGCCCGCCTCGGTGTTCCGCGCTCTCACTGGCATGGCTGGTTCGAGGAAGTGGTCGCGAAGCTGGGTGGGCCCATCCGCAGGTAGGCGGAGCTCTGCACTGGCGTCGGCGCGTTGGCGTCGCCGCCGACGGTGTTTTTCGGCGCTGCTTTGAAGGCGACGCTGACCTGCACGGTTTTCGCCGCTTGTGCGGAGCCGAGTTTCGTCGTGAACGAGAACGGGGCGGACGAGATCGCGCCGGTCCCTTCGGAGTAGCCGTAGTAGCGGAAGACCGGGATGGCGGCCGAGGCCTGGCTGATGCCGGTCTGCAGGGTCGTTTCCCTGTACGGGGTGCTTTTGAACTGCCATTCGGTGGGGGAGCTGCCGCTGGTGGAGGTCTTTTCGTAGTCGGCCTGCATCAAGGTGGTGCCGCTGAGGCTGATCCTGCTCAGCACCGGGGTCAGCGCCGCCGCCGAGCCCGACTGGTGGGTGAAGCTGAGCATGCTGCCGGTGCTGTCTTCGCGGATCGGCGCGGAGCCGTAGGCGAGGCAGGCGGAGTGGAGCTGGTCGACGATCTTCGCCAGCGTCAGCCGTGCCGCCCGGTTCGCCTCGACGTGGCTGGAGACGCGCTCGACCCCGCGCACGGTGACGATCATCGCCACCGAGATGCCGCCGACCACGATCACCCCGGCCGCGGTCGCGACCAACAGCTCGACCAGGGTCATCCCCCGCTCGTCGCGCTGCAGCGCGCGCAGGCGCTGCCGCAGCCGGCGCATCAGTAGCAGCTCCCCGCTGAGTCGTTCTCGGAGAGGAAGATTTCGGTCGAGGTGCCAGTCAGGCTTTTGACATCGACCGTCTTGTACTCGCGGAAGTAGTCGTCATAGGTGACCCATTTGTTTTTGACTTTCTCTCTCCACTCGACCAGAGCCGAGGCGCAGATCTCGTAGGTGCCCCACGGCAGGCCGGGGTCAGAGAGGGTCCCGGTGGAGGTCGTGGTGGTGTTGCGGATCAGGCTGCCGCTGCATTCCGGATCCGTGTCGTCGATCCGGACCTTGGCGCCGGAGGAGTTGTGGCTGCCGTCGGGGTCGCTCTGGCGGACGGTGAGGAACAGCGCCGGGATCTGCACGGTCGGTTTCGCGGTGGTGCCCGGCGTCACCGTCACCGAGGCGTAGGGCGGCGACGATTCTTCGCTCGTCTGGCGCAGACAGCCACCGGCGTAGACGGCGTAGGCGGTTTTGAAGGGGAAGAGGTTGGTCGCTTTGACTTTTTCTTGCAGCGTGTTGGAGGGACTCGATTGGAACAGCTTCTGCTGCGCCGTCATCCCGTTGTGGACGAGGACGATCCCCTCTGCTTTGGTCGACCTCGGGGCCGAGTTGCTGGCGCTGGTACGAGTCGTGAAGTTGACTTCGACGCTGCCGGCGACGTCGTACATGATCGTGATCGTGTTCGAGGCCGCGCCGACGACGCTGATCTGCCGTGCCCCGGGCGGGTTGCCGTCTTCGTCGACGTAGCCGCCGGCTTTGCTGGTGGTCAGGGTGTATTTGCCGGCGTTCAGGTCGGTGAAGCGGATGCAGCCTTTGGAGTCGGTCGAGCCGCTGAAGGTGCCGGCGCCGGTTCCCGAGACGCCGACCCCCGAGACCGGTTCTTCTAGGGCGTTGACGGTGTTGATCACCAGCGTGCCTTTGCCCGGGTCGAGCGAGCCGCCGGGGGGGTTGATGATGCTTTGCAGCTTGATCGGCGGGAGGCTGCCGCGGGTTGGCCAGGTCACTTCCGAGCCGATCTTGAGGTAGTCGTCGGAGGAGGTGCCGACCCCGCAGCCGGTGTTTTCGCTGGTGGCGTTGATGAAGGCTGCGGTCGAGGTGATCGTGTAAGTGGTTTTGCCGACGGTGACCTGGCGCGGCGCCCCTTTGACGCTGGTCAGCAGCGACGGGATCCGCATTGCCCGCATCCGCGCCTGGTCCTCCTGGGCGAGGGCGTAGGCCTGGGCCTTGCTGCGCTCCTGGGCCTCGGCCCTGCCGCTCGCGTTCAGCAGTTTCACCACGCCCCCCGTGGCGACGGCGAGGATCAAGGCGCTGACGACGACCTCGATCAGGGCGAAGCCGGCCTGGCTGGGTGCAGGGGAGATGACTCGGCGTGAAGCCATGAACACCCATCGGAATTCGGGCCATGGGTCTTTAGCCCTGGTTGGGCGAGGAATCCCTGATCGGAACTGGCATTCGCCAATGCTTCAGTAAGTGAAGCGATGGCGCTACACTCGGTTGACGAGGCGACCCGATTTCGCCCTCGGTACGTGATGAGTGCGCTGAGCAACTCCCAATGCCCCGTCTGCCGCACCGCTGAAGTGGTCTGCGGCAAGTGGACCCTGCTGGTGATTCGCGACCTGGCCGCCGGCAGCAGCCGTTTCTGCGAGCTGGAGCGCTCGCTGGAGGGGATCAGCCCCCGCACCCTCTCGCTGCGTCTGCGGGCGCTGGAAGAGGAGGGGGTCGTCGAGCGTCACACCTTCCCGGAGGTGCCGCCGCGGGTCGAGTACGCGTTGACCGAGAAGGGCCGCGCACTGGTGCCGCTGATCGACGACATGCGTCGCTACGGCACCAAATGGCTGCTGGGCGAGGCCGTCGCAGCGGATCCGGTCCCCCTCTCCGCCTAGAACAGCCGTTTAGGCGCCCCTCCATGACACGCCCCTGCAAGGGAGCGTGCAGGCGCAGGAGCGCCGGCCGGCAGGCGAAAGCGGTGGGCGTGCGCGATCATCTCTTCAACGAGGCGCTGAGGCGGCTGGCCACGGATGCCGCTTCGCGCTTCAGCATCCTCGTCGCCGGCGGCGACCAAGTTCCCTTCGACGTCGCCGAGCGGGACGGGGAGGAGGCCGCCTTCTTCAGCTACGTGCCGCTTACCGGCCGCTACGTCGAGGAGCGTGCTGCCGAGCTGCAAGCGCTGCCGAGCTTTCCCGCGGCCCGCGACGCCGTCGTCGAGACCGGCGTCGCCGCTGCTTATCTGGAGGCGCGCGGCGAGACCGTCGCCGCCGATCCGGTCGAGCGGGCCGAGCGGATGCTGACCGTCTTCGTCTCCTCGCTCTGGGAGGGCTGCGCCGAGTTCTCGCTCGACCGCGCCAAGCTCGAGGGAGCCCTGGCCGTGCTCGGCGCCGAGGCGCGCGGCGCCGACGAGGCCGATGTCCTGATCGCCCCCGTCGTCGGCTTGCGGATGCCGATGGCGCGGCTGGAGCTGCCGCACGGCGTCCGCGTCGTCCGCGCCGATGCGGTCGAGGCCCCTACCGAGGCGATGCGCAGCGAGGGGATGGGCCGCGCTGCCTGGGAGCCGCAGTTTCTCGCCGTCGCCGAGCAGGAGGGCGCGGGCGGGGCGGAGGCGGCGATGCAGCAGCTGCGCGAGCTGATCAGCGTGATGAGGATCTTCAAGGAGGGCGGGATCGGGCTCGGGCCCCACGCCTTCGCTCCGACCGGGGAGGGCCAGTGGCGCCGTCTCGCCACCGGTGCCCCGGCGACCCGCCCCGGCGGGTACAAGCTGAACGAGGGAGAGGCGACCGAGCTGGTCGAGCTGGCGCGGCGCCTGGAGGCGCAGCCGGACCCCGACGGCGCCCTCACCTGGGCGGTGGGCCGCTTCGAGATGGGCTGCGAGCGAGCCAGCGCGATGGAGGGGCTCAGCGATCACCTGCTGGCGCTGCGAGCGGTGCTGGAGGGCCACGGCCCGGTCGGCGCCTCGCTGCCGATGCGCGCCGCGGCGTTGATCGCCGACGACTCCTACGACCGGATCGAGGCCCGCGAGCGGGTCGAGCAGGTGCTGGAGCTGGAGCGCGAGCTGATGAACGGCCGTGCCGGCGCGCGGGCGCTGGACCTGGCGAGCTGGACCGAGCACTCGGCCCGCCGCCTGCTGCGCGACGCCGCCCTCGGCGAGCTCGGCGCCGACCTCAGCTCCGCCGCCGACGAGAGCCTGATCGCGAGCGGCCTGGAAACCGGCACCGCCGAGATCTCGCTTGCCGCCAGCGACGTCCCCGACCCGGTCGCCCCCAGCTTCGCCAACGAACTTTCACCCGTCGAGGAGCCCATTGACTCTGCATTGCCTGCTGAGTTGCCCGACTCCTCGTCACTTTCCGCCGAGCTATCCGAGGAGGAGGAGATGGAGCAGGAAACTCGCATTCTGGAGCCGATTCCGGCCGAGGACGAGATCAAGATCACCGCCACCCACTGGCTCGACGAGGTCTCCGAGACCGAGGACGAGATCGGTGGCGTTTCGCTCGAATGGCCGGCACTCGACAGCGAGATCCGCGCCGTCGAAGGCGACGTCCAGCACCGTGAGCGAATCGACACCCCCCGCGTCCGCCACCTGTTCCCGGTGCCGGATTCCGACTGGGAGGTCAACGAGCTCGACTACAGCCGCCGCGCCGGCTAAGCCCGGCCGGCGGCCATCTCGATTCGTTCCTCGCCGGTGGCGAACAGGTAGCGGTCGATCTCGGCCAGGCCGGCGAGGTCATGGACGTCCTCGTCGAGGTGGGGGACGCGGATTACGGCGCGAGCGCTGAGCTCCTTGGCGAGCCGCTCGATGTTGCGGGCGTCGCGTTCGGCCAGGGACTGGTAGTCGCCGAAGTTGGCGGCGACCCTGCCGGCGAGGTTCTCGTCGCCGAGCTTCTCGGTCAGCGCCTCGGCCAGCTCCTCGGCGCTGTCGCCGCGCAGGTCCTCGGCCGGGTAGTGGACCTTGTTGACGATCACGCCGCCGAAGGGGAGTTTCGCCTCGACCAGTTTGCGGTGGAAGTAGACCGCCTCGTCGATCGGCTCCCCCTGCGGGCCGCAGACGACGAGGAAGACGGTGTCGGGATCGGCGAGCAGCTGGTTGACGCGTTTGGCGCGGGCCTGGAAGCCGTCGACCATGCCGCTGAAGGCGTTGAAGAACTCGGCCAGGTCGGCGAGCAGGTCGAAGCCGACGAGCCGCTTGAAGACCCCGAGCGCGACCGAGGCGCCGCGGCCGGCGACCTTGGCGGCGAACCCGGTCGGCTTCATGAACATCCGCAGCGAGCGGCCCTCGATGAACTGGGTCAGCCGTTTCGGCGCGTCGAGGAAGTCGAGGGCGTTGCGGGTCGGGGGCGTGTCGAGGACGAGCAGGTCGAACTCGCCCTCGGTGTGCAGCTCGAACAGCTTCTCCATCGCCATGTACTCCTGCGAGCCGGCGAGCGCGCTGGAGATCTGCTGGTAGATGCGGTTGTTCAGGACCCGGTCGCGCGACTCCTCGTCGGGCGCCTGGCGGGCGATCAGCTCGTCGAAGGTCGCCTTCGCGTCGAGCATCATCGCCCACAGCTCGCCCTTGATCTCGACGCCCTGCTGCTCGAACAGCTTCGGGTCGACCTGTTTCGCCTCGTTGCCGAGCTCCTTCAGGCCGAGCGAGTCGGCGAGCCGCTTCGCCGGGTCGATCGTCAGCACGCAGACCTTCAGTCCCCGCGCCGCCATCCCCGTGGCGATCGCCGCCGAGGTGGTGGTCTTGCCGACCCCGCCGGAGCCGGCGCAGATGCAGATCCCCTTGCCGTCGAGGATCTCGCTCAGGGTCGGCATCAGTCGAGCCTCCGCGAGAGCCGCCGCGCCGACTCGGGGGTCAGCTCAGGCTCGAACAGGAAGGGGAGGGTCTTGACCGGCGCCTGCACCCGGCGTCGCAGTCGCGCCAGCTGGGAGCGCTGCGAGCGGGCGCGGCCGTGCTCGGAGAGGGCGGCGCGGGCGGCTGCGCGGACAGCGCCCTCCTCGCCGCTCGCCAGCTCACCCAGCTTCTCCGCCTCGGCCTTGGAGAAGCGCTCGGGGTAGAGCCCGTTGAGGTAGACGCGGTCGACCGCCACTCCCACCTCGTCGCGCAGGTCGGTCTCGAGTGCCGCCGACTCGTTGACCGGCATCTCCTCCGGCAGGGCGACGATCGCGGTGCCGGTGTGCTCGTGGTCGGTGATCAGCCGGTCGAGCTGCTGCGCCTGGGTGTGGATCGGGCCGACGCGGGCGATCGCGGCGAAGGTGCGCGGGGTCTGCAGAAAGCCGATTCCGTGCCCGGTGGCGGGGGCGTCGACGATCACCAGGTCGTACTTGCGCCCCTGCTTGACCTTGCGGTCGAGTTGGGCCAGCTCCCAGATCTTGCCGATCGTCACCAGCTCCTTGAGGCCGGGAGTGGCGGCGGCGAGGTAGTTGAAGATGCGGCTGCGGAACAGCATGTCCCGCATCGCCCGCACCTTCAGCTGCAGCAGCACGTACTCGCGCATCGACTCGTCCGGGTCGATCGAGATCGACCACAGGTTCTCCTCCATCTCGACCTCGTGGAAGCCGACCTTGGCGTGGTCGAACAGGCGCGAGGCGTTCTCCTGGGAGGCGACCTCGCAGACGATCGTCCGCTTGCCTTCGCTGGCGGCGCGCAGGCCGAGGGCGACGGCGACCGTCGTCTTGCCGACGCCGCCCTTGCCGGTGACGAAGACGAGGCGCTTGTCTAGAAGCTCGGGGATCGGGTGATTCCTAGCAATTTCAGGCCGCGGCAGGAAAAGCGGGTGGCCATACGAATATCCGCGCAATGGGATTTCTAAGCCGCAAGCCAAAGCCAGCGCCAGCCCCCGTAGCCGTCGAGGAGGAGGAGCACCAGATCGTCGAGGAGCTTCGTCGGATGGAGGAGGCCGTGCCTGAGACGCCTGCTGCCGCTGAGGAACTACACCCTAAGGCTGAGACCACCACGTCCGCGGGTCCTGTCACCGAGGATGACTCCCTCGCTCACCCGCGAGGGAGCTCACCCTCGGCGCCACCCGCGGAAGGGGCGGTTGCGTCTCAGGGTCCAGCCCCTGCGGTGGTAGAGCCGGAGGCTCCGACGGTGGAGGCCCCCTCCTCAACTCCAAAAGTTTCTGTTTCTTCTTCCTCCGCTGACGACTCGGAGAGCGATGGGCGGATGAAGGCTTCCGATCTTCTTGTTCCCTCGCGGGCTGACCTGGTTGTGGAGGAGCCTCAGAGCGAGGTGCCGGTCAAGCACGCCGAGGTGATCGCGTTCGCCAACCAGAAGGGCGGCGTGGCGAAGACGACGACGACCCTGAACCTGGCGGTGGCCTTCGCCGAGTCCGGCTACCGGGTGCTGTGCGTCGACCTCGATCCGCAGGGGAACCTGACGATGAGCCAGGGCGTCGACCCCGACAAGGTCGAGAAGAGCCTCTACGACGTGCTCGTCCACGACATGCCGATCAGCGAGATCATCGTCAAGCGCGAGATCGACATCGCCGTCGCCTCGATCGACCTGGCCGGTGCGGAGATCGCGATGAGCACCAAGATCGGCCGCGAGCGCTCGCTGGAAAAAGCGCTGAAAGAGGTGGCCGGCGACTACGACTTCGTCTGCATCGACACGCCGCCCAGCCTCGGCCTGCTGACGATCAACGCGCTGACCGCGGCTTCCAAGGTGATCGTCCCCGTCCAGTGCGAGTATCTGTCGATGCGCGGCCTCGTGCAGCTGCAGAACACGCTGCGGATGATCCAGGAGAACCTCAATCCAGACGTCCGCATCGAGGGCATCCTGCCGACGATGCTGGACTCCAGGACCGTCCACGCCAAGGAGGCGGTCGAGATCCTCGAGGAGAACTTCGGCGACCTCGTCTTCCGCTCCCGGATCAAAAAGGCGATCAAGTTCGCCGAGGCGCCCGTGAAAGGCGCCAGCGTGCTCAAGTACGATCCCGAGAGCAACGCCGCGGGCTACTACCGCGACTTGGCGAAGGAGGTTCTGGAGCATGAGCCGGCGTAAGAGGGCGAGCATGCGCGAGGGTCCCCTCGCCGATCTCTTCCGCTCGACTTCGGACGACGCCCCCGCCGATCCGCCGGAGCTGGATGCGCCTCGGTACGGGCGGGATGATCCGGCTGAGGCGAAAAAGGCTGAAGAAGCGCAGGACCAGGCTCCCCGGCCAGCGGGTCCTGTCGCCGAGGAGCGCCCGCCCGCGGGTCCTGTCGTCGAAGACGACTCCCTCGCTCACCCGCGAGGGAGCTCGCCTTCGACGCCACCCGCGGGAGATGCGTCAGTGACTGACGAGGGACCGGCCGCGCCAGTGTCCGGGGAGCCGATGGAGGAGTCGCATCGCTCGGCTCCGGAGCGGCTCAAGCAGGTCTTCTCCGAAGAGCCGCTGCCGCGGCGCGACGAGCGGGTGGAAAACCCGCGCTACGGGCGCGAGGAGCCTGCCTATGAGCCGCCCGGCTCCGGTGAGCCGCACCAGCCGGTGATCAAGGTCGTCGGGGTCGGCGGTGCCGGCGTCAACGCCGTCAACCGAATGGTCGACGCCCGCATCCCCGGGGTCGA
>DATHUE010000066.1:0-5603 GCA_035462545.1 Solirubrobacterales bacterium | reverse complement strand
GCGGCGCACCCCCGCATGCCAGACGACATCCGCCCACAGGTCTACCGCGACCCCCGCCCCCCCGAGTACTTCGCGCGCTTCCATGAGCGCGCCCGCGAGTGCGATCCCGACTGGATCTACGGCCTCGCCCGCTTCGTCCTCACCCTGCCGACGATCCTCTTCTTCCGCACCCGCGGGATCGGCGTCCGCAACGTCCCCAAGGACGGGCCGGTGATCCTCGCCCCCAACCACTTCAGCGCCTGGGACCACTTCTTCGCCGGCGTCTACCTGCGCCGCCACATCCGCTTCATGGCGAAATCGCAGCTCTTCAAGCACCCGGTGGTCGAGTTCATCTTCTTCCACGGCGGCGTCTTCCCGGTCCGCCGCGGTGCCCGCGACGAGGAGGCGTTCACAACGGCGAAGACGATCCTCGGCAAGAGCGGCCTGATCCTGATGTACATCGAGGGCGGCCGCTCCCGCAGCCGCGAGCTGGGCGAGCCGAAGCCCGGCGTCGGCCGTCTCGCCCTGGAAACGGGGGTGCCGATCGTCCCGGTAGCGATCCACGGCTCGGCCGGGGTGCGGGGCTGGAAAAAGCTGCGCTTCCCCAAGGTCACCGTCCAGTTCGGCGAGCCGATGACCTGGCCGGTCGAGGAGACCGCGAGCCGCGAGCGCCACCAGCAGGTCGCCGACCAGGTCTTCGGCCAGGTGCGGGAGATGTACGAGCGGATCGAGCGCGAGGGCCCGCGCGCCGCCGCGAAGGCGGCGAAAACCGTTCGCGCGGTTCCTTAGTCGCCTATGGCGAGACAAAGGAACCCCGACTCTTACTCGTAGCGCTGCTCGAGCCCGGCGTAGAACTCCGGGTCGTGCCCGGGGGTGATGATCGCGTTCGGGTACTGGCGGGCGAACAGCCGCAGCTCCTGCAGCGAGCGGCGCCAGTTGTGGGCGTCGGCCGGTCGCGGCGGTGGCGGCGCGTCGCCGTCGAGCTGCCCCCGCACGTACATCGCGTCGCCGCCGATCACGAAGTCGTTCTCCTGCAGGCGGCAGACGACCGACATGTGGCCGGCGCTGTGGCCGGGGGTGAAGGCGAGGTGGATCGAGCCGTCGCCGAACAGGTCGAAGGCGCGGCCGAAGCTGGCGTAGGAGTCGACTCCGGAGGCACGGTCGAAGTCGAGGCTGCGGTACTCGAACGCGTAGTCGAAGTGGGCGCGGCGGTAGCCGTCGGTGAGCGGGCTCGGCCCGTGCGCGGCGGCCTTCCACTCGGTCTCGCTGACGACGAAGGTCGACTGCGGGAACTCGGAGATCGCCGAGGTGTGGTCGCTGTGCAGGTGGGTCATCACCACCACGGGAACCTCGCCGGGGCTGAGCCCGCGCGAGCGCAGCTGGGAAGGGACGTCTTCGCCCGTCTGCAGCTCCGGCTTGCCGAAGCGCTTGCCGAGGGCGCCGAAGTTCTCGCTGCCGCCGTCGCTGGCGATCGAGGGGTGCAGGCCGGTGTCGACGAGGATCGCGCCGGCGCTGGGGTGGCGGACGAGGAAGGCGGGGACCGGGATCCGCCGCAAGGACTTGCCGCCGAGCAGCGCCCGCAGCAGCTTCAGCTTGACGAGGCGCCCGCCGGGGCTCTCCATCATCGCCACCGGGAACTCGCAGTGGCCGGCGACCAGCGGTTCGACGGTCACGGTCGCCCCAGGGGTGCCGCCGGCGAGCGGCTCGTGCAGCGGCTGCGGTTCGATCTCGACCGACATGGACGCTCCACATTAAGCGCGGCCGGGCGCCGATAGGCTGCGCGGCGATGGCTGAAAGCTCCCATTCGCGGGTCTTCAGGGACGGCCTGCTCGAGGGTCGGGTCTGCGTCGTCTCCGGTGCCGGCAGCGGCCTGGGGCGGGAGACCGCGCTGGAGCTCGCCCGCCTCGGCGCCGTCGTCGTCGGCTGTGGCCGCCGCGCCGAGCCGCTGGAAGAGACGACGGAGCTGGCGGCGGGACTGGCGGGCTCGTTCGAGCAGGAGCCACTCGACGTCCGCGAGGAGGAGCAGGTCGAGCGCTTCTTCGACGCCCTGCTGGAACGCCACGGGCGCCTCGACGTGCTCGTCAACAACGCCGGCGGCCAGTTCCTCAGCCCGGCCGAGGCGATCACCCCGAAAGGGTTTCGGACCGTGATCGACCTCAACGTCCAGGGCACCTGGCTGATGACCCACGCCGCCGCGACCAAGGCGTTCATTCCCCAGGGCGGCGGCAAGGTGCTGAGCGTCACCCTCTCGCCCCACAACGGGATGCCGGGGATGGTCCACTCCGGCGCCGCCCGGGCCGCGGTCGAGAACATGATGCGGACGCTGGCGGTCGAGTGGGCCCGGTTCGGGATCAAGACCGTCGCCCTCGCCGCCGGCCAGTTCGCGACCGAGACGCTGCTGACCAAGTATCCGCAGGTCGTCGTCGAGAACCTCGAGCGCTCGATCCCGATCGGCCGCGCCGGCCGGCCCGAGGAGATGGCCTGGCTCGTCGCCTACCTCGCCTCGCCGGCGGGTGACTTCTACTCCGGGACGACGATCACGATCGACGGCGCCCGCGACAACTGGGCCGGCCCCTGGCCGCCGGAGGCGATCGCCGACCCCGAGGGCACCCCGGTCGCCGAGGAGCGCCGCCCGAAGTAACGCCGACTAGCGCGGCTCGAGCACGACCAGCGGGATCTTGCGGCCATTGCTGCGGGCGGCGTAGTCCTCGTAGCCGCGGTAGCCGGCGACCGCCAGCTTCCAGAGCCGGTCGTACTCCGCCGGCTTCGCCTCGCGGGCGTGAACCGGCAGGCGCTCGCCCTGGACCTGGACGGTGATGTCGGGGTTGGCCATCAGGTTGTGGAACCAGGCCGGGTGCTTCGGGTAGCCGCCCTTGGAGGCGACGACCACCAGGTCCTCGCCGTCGCGGACGTAGAGCAGGGGGGAGGTGCGCCTGGTGCCGCTCTTCGCGCCGACGTGGGCGAGCAGCAGCATCTTCCCCGGAACGCCGGGGATCGTGTGGCCGAGCCGCCCCCCGGTCGCCCGGTAGAGCAGCGTGTGCAGCCCCATCACGCGACGGGTGGCAGGCCAGACGCGGTCCGCTATATCGAGATAGCGGGGCGCCTGCCTGCCCTCCGTCGCGGGCGTCATCTCAGGTGTACATCCCGCCGAACATGCCGCCGGTGACGTTCAGCACCTGGCCGTGCACGTAGTTGGACAGCGGCGAGGCGAGGAAGAGGACCGGGCCCGAGGCCTCCTCGGGGGAGGCGGGGCGGCCCAGCGGGATGATCGCCGAGGCCATCGCCCGCATCTGCTCGGGGATGCCGAGCTCGATCTTCTCGCCGCCGGGAGCGGTCATCTCGCCGCCCTCCTCCTTGGCCGCGGTGAGGCGGGTGTCGACGAAGCCGAAGGCGATCGCGTTGACGTTGATCTTGAACTGGCCCCACTCCTTGGCGAGGGTTTTGGTCACGCCTACCACTCCGGCCTTCGCCGCCGAGTAGTTGACCTGCCCGGCGTTGCCCATCGTCCCCGAGGTCGAGGAGATGTTGATCAGCTTGCGGAAGACCTCCTGGCCCTCGCCGCGCTCGGCCTTGGCCGCCTCGCGCCAGTGCGGGGCGAGCGCCCGCGCCACCCGGAAGGGGACGACGGTGTGGATGTCCAGCATCGCCTGGAACTGCTCGTCGGTCATCCGGTGGGCGACCCCGTCCCAGGTGTAGCCGGCGTTGTTGACGACGACGTCGACCGCGCCGAAGGCGTCGACCGCGGCCTTGACCATCTCGTCGGCGGCGCCGGTCTTGGTCAGGTCGCCGGAGAAGACGGCGGTCTCGCCGTCGATCTCCCCCGCCGTCTGCTCAGCCACGTCGGCGTCGAGGTCGTTGATCAGCACCTTCGCGCCCTCGCTGACGAAGAGCTCGGCGGTCGCCCGCCCGATGCCCCGCGCCGAGCCGGTCACGATCGCCGCTTTACCGTCCAGAAGTCCCATTGCTATGCGCTCTCCTTCGTAGCCCTCGGTTCGTGAAGTCGGCCGCTGAGGCTACATGGATGCACGCAACCCTGGTCGGCTGGCCAGTCGCCGTCTCCATCCAGTTAAGAAGCGCGATCCATTTCGATCCAGGGGCGCCATAATCGCCCCTTGCTCCTCGACGACTTCCTGCCGGTCTACGACGTCTCCGACACGGTGGCGGTCGTGGTCGGCGCCGGCCGCGACGAGGTCTGGGAGGCGCTGCTGGCGGCGGACCTGATCGAGGTCGGGCGTCGCCGCCCCGCGATTGGCATGCTCGGCGGCCTGCGCGTCCTGCCCGAGGTCGTCAGTCACCTCCTGCACGGCGAGGCGCCGCCGCACCTGCCGAAGACAATGACCCTGAAGGGGACGACGCGGATGCCGATGGGGGAGGGCGGCTGGGTGCTGCTCGGCGAGCGGCCGGGGGAAGAGATCGCCCTCGGCCTGGTCGGAAAGTTCTGGCGGCCGGTGATCGAGTACGCCGAGGCGGGCGCCGGCGACTTCGCCGCCTTCGACCGGCCCGGCTTCGCCAAGACGGTCTACTCGCTCGCGGTCGATCCGCTGCCGGGGCACGGTTGTCTGCTGACCGGGACGATGCGGACCGCGACCACCGACGAGCACGCCCGCCGCTGGTTCCGCCGCTACTGGACCTTCGGCGTCGGCTCCGGCGCCCACGTCCTCGTCCAGGCCCTGCTCGACATGGTCCGCGAGGAAGCCGAGCAGGGCGAGCTGGCGCTCTAGCGGTGCCCGATCAGCACCGGCCGAGCCGCCGCAGCTTCTGCCTGTAGACCCGCATCGAGGCGTGGCGCCAGTCGCCGTGGGTCTGGTCGCGCAGGTGCCGCACCCGCTCGCGGTGGTACGGGGAGCGGAGGCTCTCGGCGTGCCCGATCACGTTGCGGACGCGGATCCGGAAGCGGCAGCGCAGCCAGCGGGTGAGGCGCAGGGAGGCGCGCAGCTGGCGGCGGTTGCCGAGCACGTCGCCGTCGCGGTAGCCGGTGTGCTCGATCCCGATCGCGGTCCAGTTGAGGCCGACCGTGTGCCGGCAGCGGGTGCGGAGGTTGACGAGCCGGAAGATCCGCCCGGAGGAGGAGACGACGAAGTGGGCGCAGACGTTGGGCAGCTCGCCCAGCTCCGGGTCGGGACGGTTCGGCGCGAAGGCGTTGAAGACGGCATCCGCCGTCCCGGCCACCGCCACGTGCTCGACGATCGCCCGCGGCCGCCGCAGCCGCCAGGTGCGTTCGCCGTAATGCCGCTGCGAGTAGGCGGCCATCTGGCGCTTGCGCTGCGGCCCGAACGGGATCGGCCGGGAGTGGATGCGGGGCTTCGGCGGGTGGGCGGCGCGGAGCGTGGCGTTGGCTTCGGGGACGGCCCCGGCACCCGGGGCCAGGGCGACGACGGCCGATGTCGCGATCGCGATCGCGATGCCGAGGAGGCGCGAGCTCACCCGCGACACGCTACCCAGCGGCTCGCGCTGGCCGCTGGCGCGAATAGGCTCGCCGGCAATGCGGAAGTGGATCCCCCTGATCATGCTCGCCTCGGCGCAGTTCGTGATGGTGCTCGACACCAGCGTCATGAACGTCGCGATCTCGGAGATCGTCGCCGACCTCGACACCTCGATCCAGGGCGTGCAGACGGCGATCACGC
>DATHUE010000065.1:0-8256 GCA_035462545.1 Solirubrobacterales bacterium | reverse complement strand
AGTGCTGCAGGTGGTAGATCGAGCCGAAGCTGCCGCGGAAGACGATCTCGCCGAAGCGGCTGCGCTCCTCCTGCGGCAGCTCCTTGATCTGCTCGAATTTCATCCCCTCGACCAGCTCCGTGACCAGTACCCGCCGGCGCGAGAGCCGGGTGACGACTTCCGGCACGTAGACGAAGGGGTGTTCGCGGTAGGCCCGGGCGAAGGTGCGCTGGTTCTGCGCCTCGTACTCGTAGTCGAGCTCCTCCATCACCCGCTCGCGCAGCTCCTCGGCGATCGCCTTGGCGTCGAGGCCCGGCGCCAGCGCCCGCGCCAGCCGCACGATCGTGCCGGCGTTGCGGAGGTCGGCCTCGAGCGCCTCGGCGATCCCCGGGTACTGGATCTTGACCGCGACCTGGCGGCCGTCGAGCAGCTCCGCCCGGTGCACCTGGCCGATCGAGGCGGCGGCGAAGGCCTCGGTCTCGAACTCGGCGAACAGCTCGGAGACCGGTTCCCCTTCGTACTCCTCGATCAGCACCGTCTCGACCTTCTCCCAGGGCATCGGCGGCGCGTCGGTGCGCAGTTTCGCCAGCTGCTCCTGGTAGATCTCGCGGTACTCCTCGGGGATGAACTCGGTGTCGATGAACGAGGCGAACTGCCCCAGCTTCATCGCCGCGCCCTTCATCTGGCCCAGCGCGCCGACCATCTTGATCGCCGTTTCCAGGTGGCGCTGTTCGAGCCGCTCTTTGCTGTCCTCCTCGGAGCGGGCGACGTTGGCCGCTTTGGTACCGGCGTAGCGGGCGCTCTGGGCGCCGACGATCGAGCCCAGTTTGGCCGAGCGCCGCAGCCTGCCCTTGGGGATCTTCGAGTCGTCCGTCACCGGGGAAGGGTCCCACAAGACCCGACCCGGACGTGGCCCTTCGCTCGCTTTCTCTATCCTCTCCCGTCCGATGGCAAGCTCCCGCTCGACCCTCAAAGCCGCTCCCCGCTCGGATTTCGGCTCCCGCACCTCCCGCCGCCTGCGCCGCGAGGGCCTCGTGCCCGGCGTCGTCTACAGCGGCGGTTCGGAGGCGGAGCCCTTCCAGGTCGCCGAACGCGAGGTGCGCAGCCTGCTCGCCGAGGGCCAGGCCCTCTTCGACCTCCAGATCGAGGGCGGCAAAGCCGTGCCGGTCGTCGTCAAGGAGCAGCAGCTGCACCCGGTTCGCGGCAGCCTCCAGCACATCGACCTGCAGCAGGTCAACCTCGACGAGAAGATCCAGGCCGAGGTCGCGATCGAGCTCGAGGGCGTCGACAGCTCGCCGGGCAGCAAGGCCGGCGGCGTCACCGAGCACGTCACCCGCGAGATCACCGTCGAAGCGCTGCCGACCGACATCCCGGACCGGATCACCGTCGACGTCTCGGCGATGGAGGTCAACGACACCCTGCAGCTCTCCGCCGTCACCGCCCCCGACGGCGTCACCTTCGTCGCCGACGACCCGGAGGAGGTCACGATCGTCACCCTCTCGCCGCCCCGCGTCGAAGAAGCCGCACCGGAGCTCGAGGAGGAGACCGAGGTGGTCGGCGAGGGCGAGGAGGCCGACGCCGGCGACTCCGAGGGCGGCGACGACTCGGGCGACTCCGAGGGCTAAGCCCTGTCGCTGTTCCGCCGCCGGCGCGAGGAGCGTGGCGAGGGGGGCGACCGCATCCTCGTCGTCGGGCTCGGCAACCCCGGCTCCGAGTACTCCGGCACCCGGCACAACGTCGGCTTCGAGGTGCTGGCGGAGCTGGCGCGGCGCTGGGATCTGCCGCGCGCCCGCGACAAGTTCCGCGGCCGGCTCGCCGAAGGCCGCGCCGGCCCCGGCGGCCCGCGGGTGGCGCTGCTGCAGCCGCTCACCTTCATGAACGAATCCGGCAGCTCGGCCGGGCCGGCCCGCGGCTCGCTGAAGGTGCCGCTCGACCGGACGATCGCCGTCCACGACGAGATCGACCTGCCGTTCGGCGAGATCAAGACCCGGCTCGGCGGCGGCCTCGCAGGCCACAACGGCCTCAAGAGCCTCAAACGGGGGTTCGGCGACGCCGAGTTCTGGCGGGTCCGGGTCGGGGTCGGCCGCCCCGACTCGACCGATCCCGAGGTCGTCTCCGCCCACGTGCTCGGCCGCTTCCGCGAGCCGCGGGCCGAGGTCGAGGCGCTGATCGAGGACGCCGCCGCCGAGACCGAGCGGCTGGTCGAGCGCCTCGCCGAGCCGGGCGGGCCGGCGATCGACTAGGTTCCCGCGCCGTGAGCGAGCTGACCGGCTACCGGGTCGAGGAAAACGGCGTCGCGGTGCTGCGCCTGGAACGGCCCGACGCGCGCAACGCGATCAACACCCAGATGCTGCGGGAGCTGCTGGCGCATCTCGCCGTCGCCCGCGAGGACGAGGCGGTGCGGGTGCTGGTGATCAGCTCCGCCGACCAGATGGGCCTCTCCGCCGGCGCCGACGTCCGCGAGCAGCTCGACGAGGAGGGCAAGGTCGAGCGGATGCAGCTGTTCGCCGACGTCTACGACCAGATCGTCGCCTTCCCGAAGCCGACGATCGCCGTCTGCCACGGCGACGTCGTCGGCGGCGGCGCCGAGATCGCGGTCGCCTGCGACATGCGGGTCGGCGGCGCCAACCTCCGCCTGCGCTTCCCCGGGGCCGCCCTCGGCGTCCCGGTCGGCCCCGCCCGCCTGGTCACCCTCTGCGGCCTCGCCACCGCCAAGTACCTGCTGCTCTCCTCGCGCACGATCAGCGCCGACGAGGCGCTGCGGCTCGGCCTCGTAAACCGCGTCGCCCCCGCTGCCGGCACCGAGGACGCGGCGCTGGAGCTGGCCGCCGGCGTCGCCGCCCACCCGCCTGCGGCCGTCGCCCAGCTGAAGAAGATGCTGCACGAGTGGGACGACGTCGTCGGCCGTTCCAAAGTCGAGGGCGTCGGCCAGGTCGAGTGGGCCCGCACCGGCCCCGGCCTGCCCGCGCCCGACTGAAGCTCTTCTGCCCGCCGCCCACTCCGGGGCCGCCTCATAAACACGGAGTGATGTTGCTTTCCTTGAGCAAATGAGGAAGGCTGCCGGCCGTGATCGCCGACATGCACTGCCATTACCCGATGCGGCTTGCCGCCGAGGTGCCGCGGCGCCGCCGCCCACAGGCCCCGAACCTGAGCGCCGAGGAACTCGAGGCGGCGGCAAATCGGGAGGGGCGCCCCGGCTGGGTCGAAGAGCTGCGCGCGGACGCGGTGCGCCTGGCCGCCCGCTTCCTCAACTTCGAGGACGGCTGGCGGGTCAGCCTCGACGAGCTCGAGCGCGGTGACGTCCGCGCTGTCTTCTCGGTCCTCTTCGAGCCCTTCGCCGAGCTCGACTTCGACCGGCTCTACGGCGCCGCCCCGGAGGACGATTACTTCGACGACCTGCTCGCCAGGATCGACCAGGTGGAGGAGGACCTGGCGAGGAGGGACCCCGACCGCGAGCGGCACGAGGTGGTGCGGACGGCGGCCGACCTCGATCGCGTGACCGCCGCCGGCAAGGTCGCCTTCATGCATTGCGTCGAGGGGGGCTTCCACCTCGGCGGCGAGGCCGGGGAAGTGCGGCGCAACGTCGCCACGCTGGCCGACAGGGGCGTGGTCTATGTCACCCTCGCCCATCTCTTCTGGCGCCAGGTCGCCACCAACGCGCCGGCTCTGCCCTTTCTCGGGGACGGCGCGTACAAGCGGATCTTCCGCCAGCCGCAGGAGGGCCTGACCGAGCTCGGCCGGGCCGCGGTCGAGGCGATGTACGAGCACGGGATGCTGGTCGACGTCAGCCACATGGACCAGCGGTCGCTGGACGAGACCTTCGACCTGCTCGATCGTCTCGACGAGGAAAGCGGCGCCGAGGCCGCCGACCACCCGGTCGTCGCGACCCACGCCGGCTACCGCTTCGGCGAGCAGGAATACATGCTGAGCCCGGAGACGATCGAGCGGATCGCAAAGCGCGACGGGGTGATCGGGCTGATCCTCGCCCGCCACCAGCTGCACGAGAACGCCGGTGTCGAAGACCCGGACGACCCGGCGGAGACGCCGGCGGTCCTGCGCCGGCACATCGACGCGATCCGCAGCTGCGTTCCCAGTGAAACCAACGCCCACGTTGCGATCGGCTCCGACCTCGACGGCTTCATCAAGCCGACCGTGGCCGGGATCGAGACCGCCGCCGACCTCGCGACGCTGGAGCAACCGCTGCGGGATGCCTACGGCGACGATGCCGAGGCGATCCTCTCCGGCAACGCGATGCGGGTCGCGCGCAGGGCGCTGGCCAGGCGATGAACGGAGATCAGAAACCCCTCGCGGTCGCGACCGCCCTGGTCGGCCTGCTCGCCGGGGTCGTCGCCGGGGTCTACATGCTCGGCGGGGTGGTGATCGCGCTGCGGCTGCTGTTCGACCACTTCGCGCTGAACACCGTCGTGGTGATCCTCGGTCAGCTTCCACGCGAGCCGGTGATCTCGACCGCGCTGCTGAACGTGATCGGACCGGCCCTGACGGTCGGATTGCTTGCCGCGCTCGTCTACGGCGCGTTCGACGGACCCCGCCCGCGCGCCTGGCCCAGCGACGAGCTCGACAGGGGGCCACGCTGGCGCCTCATCCTCGTCTTCATCGCGTTCGTCTCGGTGGCGCTGACGATGCCGGCGATCCTCCAGGCCTTGCGCACGGACGGAATCTCGCCGCTGCTGCTGACCAGCCTGCTCGGGATCGCCGTCACCTTCGGCCTCGCGGCCTCGGGCTGGTTCCTGATCCGCCGCATCGGCCGCCGCCGTGGCTGGCTCCGCCTGCCCAAGGCGGCCGCCGCCGGAGGGGTCTGGGCGGCGATCGCGGTGACGCCGGCGGTGATGCTGGCCAGCTCGCTGCCCTTCGAGAAGGCCCAGATCTGCACCTCGGCGGGCCAGGAACGGGAGGTCGGCCTGTTGATCGGCGAGGGTGGCGGCCGGATCCTGCTCGAGCAGCACTTCGGCGGCGAGGCCAGCGTGGTCAGCCTCCCGGCCGACAAGATGACCAAAGGCGAATTCGGCGATCTCTCGTCGACCTTCGCCTGCCCGGTGCCCCCCGGGCAGGCAGCGGTGGCGAAGATCGTCGAAGCGAAGCTCGGCGGCCACGGCGGCGAGCTGGAGCGGCGCCTGGCAACGGAGCTGCGACCGCGGCTGCGGTTCGATCGCGGTGAGCGTTGGCGCCCGCTGGAGGTAGGGAGCTTCCTCGGCGAGAGCTTCCCCCGCGGTGCCCGGCACGGTGCCTGCGAGGCCGGCAAGGACCCTCCCTGCCCGCCCGCCGAAGGTCTCTCGCAACTCCGCCGGGGAGAGGGCGCCCCCGCCTACATCGACATCCACGGTGAAGCGCGCAACGGCGCCGACTACGGCTCCCCCCTGGAGGAATGCGGGACGCTCCCGCCGGCAGCCGACTGCAACGGTGGTGCGGGCGCGGCGATCTACTACCGGCGGACCACCCACGACGGGCGCTGGTACTGGGATTACTGGTGGTTCATGCGCTACAGCGACTACACCGGCTCGATCAACCAGTGCCTGACCATCTGCGGTGACCACGAGGGGGACTGGGAGGGGGTCACGGTGATCACCACCGCCGCCGCGAACCCGGAAATCGTCGGCGCGATCTACGCCGCCCACAGCGAGCGCGTACTCGTGGATGGGGCGATGCTGCCGCTCTCGGGGGGGCACCCCACCGTCTACGTCGCCCGCGGCACCCACGCCTCCTACCCGTTCGACTGCGACCGCGGCTGCCGCCAGTACTCGACCCGGGCCGGGGTGCGGCTGCCCGAGGATCCGCACGACGGCGCCGTTCCCTGGGGCGGCAACCGCGACAGGGAGTGCGCGACCTACGAGTGCGTGCTGCCCCTGCCGGAGATCGGCCGGCCGGGGCAGGGGGCGCTGCCGCGTGCCGGTGGCTGGGCGGGCTGGCGCGGGCGCTGGGGGGAGACCTGCCACGGCGGCTGCCGTGGGGCGCGGGCCGGTCACGAGGGAAGCCCGGCCTCGCCGGGACTTCAGACCCGGTTCGCCTGCCCCTGGGTTCCGACCCGTCGGGCGCTGCCCGCGCCGGACGGCAGCGGCCTCTCCACCTCGGAAGTCACCGGCGATAGGGAACGGCTTCTCTCCGTCTGCCGGGCCCTCCGCGGCGGCGGCTAGGCCCGTCGCGCCCGCCAGCGGCGTCTCCCTAGAATCGGTCGGCCCGCCCGGATCGAGCCGATCCGGGCGTTTCGCCTGCCATGAGCCTTCGTCCGCTGATCGATATCGCCGCCGAGAACGAGCGCGTGCACGCGCTCGCCGGGCGCGTGCGCGAGGCGGCGGACGGGGGAGAGGCGGCGGAGGTCCGGGCCTCGACGATGCTGCGGCCGCTGTTGCTGGCGGCGCTGCTCGAGGACGACCGCGGGCTCGCCGACCGGCCGGCGCTGCTGGTCGCCGCCGACGACCGCTCGGCGCGCGATCTCGCCGCCGACCTGCGCGCCTATCTCGCCCCGCGCCGGGTCCGGCTCTACCCCTCGCGCGGGACCGGCTACGCCTCGCACGTGACGCCGCCTCCCCACCTGATCGGGCTGCGGATCGACGCCCTGGAGGCGCTCGGGCGCGAGCCCGACGCGGTCGTCGTCGCCAGCGCCGTCGCCCTCGCCGAGGCGGTCCCGGACGCTTCGCTGCGGCCGGCCGGGTTCGCGATCGCCAAGGGCGAGGAGGTCGAGCTCGGAGCGGTCGCCGACGATCTCGTCGCGGCCGGCTACGAGCGCGCCGAGCAGGTCACCGAGCGCGGCCAGTTCGCCGTCCGCGGCGGCATCCTCGACGTCTTCCCGGCCACCGAGGAGCGGGCTGTGCGGATCGAGCTGTTCGGCGACGAGGTCGACTCGATGCGCTGGTTCTCGACCTTCACCCAGCGCTCGCTCGGCGAGGCGGAGCGGGTCGAGCTGGCGCCGGCGGCCGAGCTCGACGCCGAGCACCGCGAGCTGGCCGAGCTGGCGGCGCTCGAGGCAGCCGAGGACGGCGAGCAGCCGACCAACCTCGCCGAGCTGCTGCCGCTCGAGCACTTCAAGGCGCCGCTCGACCTGATTCCCGCGGCCGCCACCGTCGTCCTCGCCGGCGCCGAGGAGGTCGAGCCGGCGCTGCGCGACCACTGGGAGGACGCGACCACGGCGATGCACGCCGAGGACGCCCGCCACCTCTACGTCGACGTCGCCGCGCCGCTCGCCGAGCGCGCCGCCCTCCTCCTCACCGCCAGCGGCGAGGACGACGAGGACGCCTTCCGCGCCGTGCGCGCCGAGTCGCCGGCGCGCAGCCTCAAGGAGGCCGAGGCGGAGCTGGAGAAACTGGTCCGCTCCGGCTACCGCACCGTGGTCGCCTTCGAGAGTCGCGGCGAGGGCGAGCGCGCCCGCTACGGCCTCGACCGGATCGACGTGCGGATGCTCGAAGGCGGCCGCCTCTCGCCCGACGCGGGCCTCTCCTTCGCCGAGGCACGGCTGCGCGAGGGCTTCGTCAGCCCCGAGCTGAAACTCGCCGTCTATCCCTTCCGCCGCCTCGTCCACCGCCGCAAGCGCGGCGAGGAGCGCGCTCCCGGCGCGGCCCGCGGCCGCCTCGCCTTCAGCGAACTGCGGGTCGGCGACTATGTCGTCCACGAGGACCACGGCGTCGCCCGCTTCGCCGGCTTCGAGACGCGCGAGGTCGGCGGCATCACCCGCGACTACCTCTACCTCGAATACAAGGGCGAGGACCGGGTCTTCGTCCCCACCGACCAGCTGGCGAAGCTGAGCCGCTACGTCGGCGCCGGCGGCGAACCGACGCTCTCCGCCCTCGGCGGCAAACGCTGGCAGAACATGAAGGCGCGGGCGCGCAAAGCGGCCGGTGCCCTGGCCGGCGAGCTGCTCAACCTCTACGCCGAGCGCCGCACCCGCCGGGGCCACGCCTTCGCGCCCGACGGCGAATGGCAGATCGCGATGGAGACGGCCTTCCCCTACCGCGAGACCGCCGACCAGATCGAAGCGATCGAGTCGGTCAAGGGCGACATGGAATCCGCGCAGCCGATGGACCGGCTGGTCTGCGGGGACGTCGGCTTCGGCAAGACCGAGGTGGCGCTGCGGGCGGCGGTCAAGGCCGCGTCCGACGGCAAGCAGGTGATGATGCTGGTGCCGACGACGATCCTCGCCCAGCAGCACTTCGGGACCTTCGCCGAGCGCCTTGCCGAGCTGCCGTTCCGGGTCGAGGGGGTCTCGCGGCTGCGGGCCGCGGCGGAGACGAAAGCGGTCCTCGCCGACTTCGAGGCGGGCAAGGTCGA
>DATHUE010000064.1:0-1716 GCA_035462545.1 Solirubrobacterales bacterium | reverse complement strand
CGCTCAGCTTCGCCGCCTCCGCCGGCGAGATCGACGCCCAGATCACCGCGCTCGACCAGGAGAACTCGATCCTGCGCGGGCGCGATGCCCGGCTTTCCGGCATCGGCCCGGTGCGCCAGGCCGCGGTGCCGCTCGGGCTGGGGATGCCGGCCAGCGAAGAGATCCACTTCACCCAGGCCGGGCCCGACGACGTCGCAACCGCGGCGCAGCGCCTCGCCGCGGCCGGGCCGGGATAGGACGGGGCGCGGATGCGCTTGATCGAGCGCCGGATCGGGCTCCTCTTCGCCGGCTTCCTGCTCTGCTTCCTGGTCATCGTCGGACGCGCCTTCTGGTTGCAGGGCGTGCGGGGCGGCGCCCTCGCCTCGGAGGCGATCTCCCAGCAGACCGAGACGGTCACCGTGCCGGGGCTGCGGGGCAGCCTGCTCGACCGCCGCGGCAACGAGCTCGCCGCCTCCGAGGACGCGGCGACGATCTACGCGACGCCCTACCAGGTCGAGAACCCGGCCCAGGCGGCGGAGAAACTGGCCTCGATCCTCGGCCTCGACGAGGCCGACGTGCTGCGCGACCTGACCGCCGATTCGGGCTTCTCCTACATCGCCCACAAAGTCACCCTCGAACAGGCGGGACGGGTCGTACTGCTGGGGCTGGAAGGGATCGGCGAGCTTCCCGACAGCCGCCGCACCTACCCGCAGGGTGAGATGGCCGGCCAGGTGGTCGGCGCGGTCGGCTCCGAAAACCAGGGCCTGACCGGGCTCGAGGCGGGCCAGGAAGACGTCCTGCGTGGCTCCGACGGCGAGCGCCAGGTCGTCAAGGACGCGCTCGGCGACCCGATCCGGCTCGAGACCGTCGCGGAGGCGAGCGACGGCGAAGACATCCAGCTGACGCTCGACCCGCTGATCCAGGAGAAGGCCGAGCGGGTGCTGGCCGAAGTCGGCGAAACCTACGCGCCGAAGGGGGCGACGGCGATCGTGATGAACCCGGAGAGCTCGGAAGTCCTGGCGATGGCGAACTGGCCCCCGGTAGACCTCAACGACCTCGCCAGCACCAGCAACGACGACCTGGCCAACAGGGCGACCGGGTTCAACTACGAGCCGGGCTCGACCTTCAAGGCCTTCACTGTGGCCGCGGCGTTGCAGGAGAAACTGGTTACGCCGGCCTCGGAATTCACGCTCGCGCCGGCGATTCAGGTCGCCGATCGGACGATCGAGGAGTCGCACCCACGCGGGACCGAAACGATGAGCGTGGCGACGATCCTCGCCCACTCCTCGAATGTGGGCGCGGTCACGATCGGCCTCGACCTCGGCGCCGAGCACTTCGACAACTGGATCCACCGCTTCGGCTTCGGCCGCCCGACCGGGGTCGAGTACCCGGGCGAGGAAGAGGGGATCGTGCTGCCGCTCGACGAATACTCCGGCTCGACGATGGGCAACCTGCCGCTCGGCCAGGGGATCTCGGTGACGCCGATGCAGATGATCGCCGGCTACGCGGCGATCGCCAACGGCGGCACGCTCGAGCAGCCGCGGCTGATCAAGCGGATCGGCGAAGAGGCGATCGAGCCGCCGCCGGGCAAGAGGGTGATGCGGCCCGAGGTGGCGGCGCAGGTGCGGGAAATGCTCGAGGGGGTGCTGGCGCCGGGCGGCACCGCGTCCGAGGTCAGCGTGCCCGGCGACACGCTCGCCGGCAAGACCGGAACCGCGGAGATCGCCGAAAACGGGA
>DATHUE010000063.1:0-3631 GCA_035462545.1 Solirubrobacterales bacterium | reverse complement strand
TTCGCTCGCTTTTGGAGTGTCCGCCAGGGCCTCTACCCACCCCCTCTCTACAGCCGGTTACCGTTCCCCGGGATGCCGGGGACCGTCAGCGCGCTGGAGGTGCGCGAGCTAGTCAAGTGCTACGGGGAGCGGGAAGCGCTGCGTGGGGTGTCCTTTGCTGCCGCAGCTGGGGAGCGGGTGGCGGTGATTGGGCCCAACGGGGCCGGGAAGACGACTTTGCTCTCGATCCTCGCTGGGATCGCGGGGGCTGACGGTGGCGAGGTGGAGCTTCCCGGTGGGGCGGTTGGGTGGGTGCCTCAGCAGGCGGCGCTCTATCGGCGCTTGACCGTGGAGGAGAATTTGCTTCTGTTCGCTCGGCTCGAGGGCCATGAGGATCCGCGCGGGTCCGTCGCGGAGATGCTGGAGCTGACCGGGCTCGACGGGCGGCGGGGGGAGATCGTCGCGCGGCTCTCCGGAGGGAACCAACAGCGAATCAACATCGCGATCGGGCTGCTCTCGCGGCCCCAGGTGCTGCTGCTCGACGAGCCCAGCGTCGGGCTCGACCCGCGGCAGCGGGCGCGGCTCTGGGGGTTCGTCTCCGGCCTCGCCGACCGCGGCACGACGGTGATCTTCTCCACCCACGACATCCAGGAGGCAGAGCGTTACGGCGGCCGGCTGCTGGTTCTCGCCGACGGCGAGGCGCTGTTCGACGGGCCGCCTGAGGGGCTGCGGGAGGCGGTGCGGCGGGAGGCACCCGAGGCCGCCGACCGCGACTTCGAGACCGCCTTCGTCGCCTACCTCCACCACCGGGGCCACTGATGCGCTGGCTGCTGCTCAAGGACCTGCAGATCCTCCGCCGGTCGCCGCTGCAGACGACGCTGCTGATCCTCTACCCGATCCTGATCGCGGTCCTCGTCGGCTTCGCGATCTCCCGTGACTCCGACAAGCCGCGGGTTGCCTTTCTCAACCAGGTGCCGGCGGAAAGCCGGATTACCGTGGGCGGGGCCAAGCTGCCCTCCGTCGGGGTCGACGAGCGGATCTGCAGCCGGGTCGAATGCGTGCGCGTCCGCAACCGGGCCGAGGCCGAAGCGGAAGTCGAGTCGGGCAACGTGCTGGCGGGCCTGATCATCCCCGCCGACCTCGTCGACCGGCTCAACTCGCTCTCGACCCTGAACCCGCGGCAGCCGCGGGTCGAAGTGCTGATCAACGAGGAGGACCCGGTCAAGGCGCGGCTGGTCAGCGACCGCATCGACGCGCTGCTGGCGCAGGCCAACCTGCTGGTAGCGCGGCGAATCGCCGGCGAAGGCAGCCGCTTCCTGAGACTGCTGATCGACGGCGGGCGGTTCGAGGTCCTCGGCGGCAGCTACCCGATCCTCGGCCTGCGGGCAACCGGCGTCATCCTCGGCGCCCTGCGCCCGCAACTGCCGCCGGGCCCGTTGCGTGGCTCGCTCGACGAGGTGATCCGATTCGCCGACCTCGCCCGCGAGAACCTCGACGTCGCCGGGCCGTTGCTGGACCGGCTGGCGCAGCCGATCGAGGTCGACAAGCAGGTGGTCAGCGGCTCCTCGCCGCCGCTGGAAGTGTTCGCGATCGCCGTTGCCGCGACCCTGACCCTGACCTTCGTCACGGTGCTGCTGGTCGCCGGCGCCCTGGCGCTGGAGCGGGAGGAGAACGCCTTCCCCCGCCTCACCCGCGGGCTCGTCTCGCCAGCCGCGATGCTGGTCGAGAAGCTTCTGCTCGGGGTCGCGGTCGGCCTCGTCGTCACCCTCCTGATGCTGCTCGGCCTGCAGCTCTTCGTGCCGTTGCAGTGGGACCGGATCGGCCTCTGGCTGCTGGCGATCCTCGGCGGTGGCGCGGCGCTGGCCGCCGCGGGGGCGGCGCTCGGCGCGGCGGCGCGCGAGGTCCGCGCCGTCTCCCTGCTCGCCTTCATGGTCTCGCTGCCGATCGCCTTCCTCTCGCTGATCCCGTCGGGCGCAGTCAGCCCGTTTCTCTACGACGCGATCGGGGTGGTGACGGCGCTCTTCCCGTTCAAGCCGACGCTGAACGCGATGACCGCGGCGCTCGATTCAGCCGGTTCCGGGATCGGCGAGCCGCTTCTGCACCTGGCGGGGCTGGTCGTCGCCTACGGGCTGCTCGCCCGCCTTGCCCTGCGCCGCTTCGCCGCGGTCTAGAACGGACGGGGCAGGGAGTCGGCGTGAGCCTGAGCCTGGCGCTGGTCCGCCTGTGGGAAGCGGCGGCCAAAGGCCTCGATCGCGGCCAGGGCCAGTGGTGTGCCATCGACCAGCAGCGGGCCATGGCGGCTCAGGTAGGCATCGAGCTCCGCGACCCGCCCGCCGTCGTCCAGCTCGAGGTCGAGCCGGCGCAGGCGGGTCAGCTCGTAGTTCGGCTCGGTCGCGGTCAGCGCCCCCAGCTGCTCGGGATCGGGATAAGCGACGAAGACCGTGACCGTCGTGCCGGGACTCGCGTGCAGGGTCGCCGGCACCGCTCCGTGGGGCGAGACGTGGGCCGAGTAGACGGCGTCGAGGTCGCGCAGTCGCGCCCGCAGCATCGGCAGCGGCGACGGTCGCAGGGACGCAAGCTTGCGGGCGAGCGCCAGCGGCGAAGCGTTGGCGCCATAGGCGAGGAGTGGCGCGCGGCCGTCGAGGTCAAGGACAGGGGTCGGCAGCTGCTGCGTGCTCTCCCCGACCTGCAGATAGGAGGCGAGCGGCTGCTCGAAGGGGTAGTCGAGCGGCTGGAGCGGGGGTCGGTCGCGGCTGGCCATCTCCTTGCCGGGGTCAGTATCGCGGGTAGGGTCGAGGGGTGATCCGGGTTCTCTTCATCGGCGACGTCGTCGGCGGGCCGGGGCGCCGCGGCCTGGCGGCGGCGATGCCCGGGCTGCGCGAGCGCTACTCGCCCGATCTGACGATCGTCAACGGCGAGAACTCGGCCGGTGGGATGGGGATCACCGAGAAGACCGCGAAGTCCCTGTTCGAGCTCGGCGCCGGCGTGATCACCAGCGGCAACCACGTCTATCGCCACCGCGAGGTCTACGGGTACCTCGACCGCGAGCAGCGGATCGTGCGGCCGGCCAACTACCCGCGCGCCAACCCCGGCCGCGGCCATGCCGTGGTCGAAGCGGGTGGGATGCGGGTGGCGGTGATCAACCTCAGCGGCAGCGTCGGCATGACCGTCGCCCGCTCGCCCTTCGACGAGGTCGACGCGCTCCTCGAGCGGGTCGAGGCCGACGCGGCGATCGTCGACTTCCACGCCGAAGTCAGCAGCGAGAAGGTGGCGATGGGCTGGCACCTCGACGGCCGGGTGGCGGCGGTGTTCGGCACCCACACCCACGTCCCCACCGCCGACGGCCGCGTGCTCCCCAACGGCACCGCCTTCGTCTCCGACGTCGGCATGACCGGCTCGCGGACCAGCGTCCTCGGAGTGAAGCCGGAGTTGATCCTGCAGCGATTCCTGACCCAGATGCCGGTCAAGTTCGAGACCGCCGAGGAGGACGTCTGGGTGATGGGAGCTGTGGTCGAGGTCAACGAGCGGGGGTTGGCCGACTCCTTCGAGCAGGTGATGGTTCCCGCACCTACGGGGTAGGACGGGCGGTCCGGGGGGACTCCCCCTCCAGACACAGCTCGCTATGGCTCGCGGTTGAGTGTCTGGCAGGGAA
>DATHUE010000062.1:0-3804 GCA_035462545.1 Solirubrobacterales bacterium | reverse complement strand
GGTCCTCGCGGTCTGCGAGAAATGGGAGACGGGCGGCGCCGAGATCGGGGCGATCACCGACTCGGGGATGGTCCGCGTGCTGAAGGACGGCGACCCGGTCGGCGAGATGCCGGTCGAGGCGCTGGTCGACGGCTGCCCGCTCTACGACCTCAGCCCAGCCGAGCCGGAGGGCTGGCTCTACGGCAACGAGGCGCGGCTGTCGGGCTCCGAGAGCGCCGCCGAGGAGCTGCTGGCGCTGCTCGCCGCCCCCAGCATCGCCTCCAAGCGCTGGGTCTTCGAGCAGTACGACTCGCTGGTCGGCTCGCGCACGGTGCGCCGGCCGGAGGCGGCCGACGCCGCCGTCCTGCAGATCCCCGAGGCCGGCAACGCGATCGCCGTCTCGATCGACGGCAACGGCCGCCGGGTCGCCTGCGACCCCTACGCGGGGACGATCGAGGCGGTGCTCGAGTGCGCCCAGAACCTCGCCTGCGTCGGTGCCGAGCCGCTCGGGCTGACCAACTGCCTGAACTTCGGCAACCCCGAGAAGCCGGCCCCCGCCTGGCAGCTCGACCGCGCCGTCAGCGGACTGGCGGAGGCCTGCGAGGCGCTCGGCGTCCCGGTCGTCGGCGGCAACGTCTCCCTCTACAACGAGGGCCCGGAAGGCCCGATCTACCCGACCCCGGTGGTGGGGATGGTCGGCGAGCTGCCGGACCCGGCGCGGGTCGCCGGCAGCGCCTTCGCAGCGAGCGGGGACGCGATCGGCCTGATCGGCCCCTTCTCCCCCACCCTCGCCGGCTCGGAGCTGGCGAAGCAGCGCGGCGGGCTCGGCCCCGGTCTGCCGGAACCCGACATCGCCGCGGTCGCCGCCGCCAGCGCGGTCGTCCGCGAAGCGGTCCGCGCCGGCAAGCTCGCGTCCGTCCACGACGTCAGCGACGGCGGCCTCGCCATCGCCCTGGCCGAGTGCGCGATCGGCGGCGGCCTCGGTTGCCGAGCCAACGTCGAACACCTGGGCGAGCGCGGCTGCCAGCCGGAGGAGGCGCTGTTCGGCGAGGGCACGGGCGGCTTCCTGGTCAGCGGCGAGCGAGCGGTGCTGGAGGAGCTCGGCGCGGTGCTAGTCGGGGAGGTCGGGGGCGAGACGATCGAGATCGGCGCCGGCGACCGCAGCCTCGCCGTCCCACTCGCCGAGGCCGAGCGCGCCTGGCGCTCGCTCGGCGACGTCCTTCTCTGAGCGGCTGAGCCGTTAGTCTCGGCGTATGGAGAAGACTCTTTACGCCAATAGCGGCGCACCAACCCAACCGCACAGAAAACGCACGAAGAGGGCGCTGATCGCCGGCGCGGCAGCGATGCTGGCGCTGATCGCGGCACCGACGGCGAGTGCCGCCGTCGTCGTCGAAGTGGTCAAGTGCGAAAAGCCCCCGGTCGTCAACTACGGGCCCGCCAACCTCACCCCTCCGGCCAACTGCCCGGCGATCGCGCTAGATGCGCTGGTGTTTGCCGGGCCGAGGTCCGTCACGACCACCGTCGCAACCTCGCGCAAGGTGCCGGTCTCCGTCTCCGGCGTTGCCTCGGTGCCGAGGATCAGGAAAAGAGCCCCCAGGCAGATTCAGCTCAGCGCCTCGTCCCAGACCGTCGAGCCGGGCAGGATCGGGCGCTTCGAACTGGCCTTCCCGAGCTCGCTCTACAGCGCGCTGCAGGCACTTCCCCCGAAACGGTTCCTGACCCTGACGGTGACTGTCAGCGCCACCGACGAGATCGACCGGGTGACGACGACTAGCTCGGTCGTGCAGCTGAAGGGTCAGGCGAAGCCGAAGAAGAGGAAGAAAGCCGGCCGCTCGAAGTAGGCACCGGCCGGAGGCCGAGCACAGCGGCGCCTGAGAGAACCGAGGCGATAGCGGCGAACAGATAGGCGCTGTCGGAGGCCGAGAGGGCGTCGGCGAGGCTGGTCGGGTCGCCGACGATCGCGATGAGGATCGCGGTGCCGAGGACGGCGCCGACCTGACGGAAGGCGGCGTTGACGGCACTGGCGGTGGCGAAGCGGTCGTCGGGGATGTCGCGCACGGCGGCCGAGCCGAGGGTCGGGAAGGCGAGGCCGATCCCGATCCCGGTCAGGCAGGCGCCGGGCAGCCAGAGCCCGAGCCAGTCCGGCTCGGCGCCGGCCGAGCCCAGCACCAGCACCCCGGCGGCGAAGACGACGGTGCCGGGGACGATCACGGCGCGGTGCCCGAAGCGGTCGGCGAGCCGGCCGGCGGGACCGGCGAAGACGGTCGAGAGCGCCGGCCCGGGCAGGGTCGCGGCGCCGGCCTGCAGCACGGTGTAGCCCCAGATCGTGGTCAGGAAGAGGACGTTGCCGAGGATCAGCGAGAAGAAGGCGAGCGAGAACAACAGCGTGCCGAGGTTGCCGATCCGGAACGAGCTGTGCTCAAACAGGGCCGGCTCGACGATCGGCCGCGGGTGGGTGGTGCTGCGGTAGGCGACCGCGGCGAGCAGGAGGAGGCCGGCGGCGAAGCAGCCGAGGGTGGCGGGCGCGGTCCAGCCCCAGGGGTTGCCCTCGACGATCCCGAGCGTGATCGCGGCGAGGCCGAGCGCCAGCATCGCCGCCCCCGGCAGGTCGGGCAGGCGGCTGTCGAGCAGCTTCGGCCGCGGCAGATGGCTGCGACCGGCGATCAACACGGCGGCGCCGAGCGGCAGGTTGACGAGGAAGACCAGGCGCCAGTCGGAGAGCTCGACCAGTGCTCCGCCGAGGGTCGGCCCGACCGCCGCGGCGGCCGCCGCGGCCGCGCCCCAGAGGCCGACGCCGGCCGAGCGCCGCTCGGCCGGGAAGCTGTCGAGGACGATCGCCAGCGACGAGGGCGCGATCATCGCCGCCGCGATCCCCTGCAGGACGCGGAAGCCGATCAGCAGCTCGAGGCTGGGGGCGATCGCGCAGAGCAGGCTGGCGACGGTGAAGCCGGCCATCCCCAGCAGGAAGATCCGCTTGTGGCCGAAGCGGTCGGCGAGGCCGCCGGCCGGGACCAGCAGCGCCGCGATCACGACGAAGTAGCCGTCCAGGACCCACGAGAGCGCGCCGCGGTCCGCGTCCGGGAAGGAGGCGGCGATGTCCGGGAAGGCGATGTTGACGATCGTCGTGTCGAGGAAGGCGACGAAGGCGCCGGCGCAGGCGATCGCCACCGCGCCCTTTCTATGCCCACTGTCATACATCGCCCGCGCAGCATAGACTATGTCCGTGGGCATATCCAGACTCGCCGACGGGCAGCCGCCCGAGCCGAAGCGCCGCGACGGTCGCGAGCGCCTGCTCGAGGGCGCCGGCCGCCTGCTGGCCGAGAAGGGCTACGCGGGGATGGAGCTGCGCGACGTCGCCGAGCGCGGCAGCGCCCCCCGCGGCTCGATCTACCACCACTTCCCCGGCGGCAAGGCGCAGCTCGCGGCCGAGGCCGCCGAGGTCGACGGCGCCCGCGTCCGCAAGGCGATCGAAAAGGGGCTGGCCGAGCGCGGGATGAAGGAGACGCTGCGGATGTTCGGAGACCTCTTCCGCCGCCGCGCCGACGAGCACCCGGAGCGGATCGGCTGCCCGGTGGCCGCCGCGGCCCTGGCGCGGCCCGAAGACCCGGCGCTGGCCGCCGCCGCCACGGCGGCGTTCCAGAGCTGGGAGGCGGCGATCGCCGCCGCACTCGAGCAGGAAGGCGTCGCGCCGGAGCAGGCCCAGACCTTCGCCGGCCTGGTCGTCTCGACGATCGAGGGGGCCCTGGTCCGCACCCGCGCCGCCGGCGACCATGCCCCGCTCGACTCGGCGGTCGCCGGCCTCGAAGCGGCCTTCGACGCCCTGCT
>DATHUE010000061.1:0-5655 GCA_035462545.1 Solirubrobacterales bacterium | reverse complement strand
TCGCCTCGATCGCGGCGGCGATGTCGGCCGGCACCTCGGCGGCGCTCTCGACCGAGAGCTCCTCCGGCTTCACGCCGAGCGCGTCGGCGACCAGCGCTTCGGCATCGGCTCGCGGGTGCTCGCAACCGGCGGCGCCGATCTTCTCGGCGGCGGCGTCGAGCACGCTGCTCACGGTGCGCACAGGCCCCTCCTCGCTCCTAACGTCAATTGCCACCGCGACATCCTCCCTAATCGACCGCTCTAAATATCCTGCGCAAGGGTAACAGCGCTCCGGCCCTCAAGCCGAGGCCGGTTTCGCCCCTGCCGTCCCGAGATCGGGACGGGAAAGATTGCCATGCCGGCGCCGGACGACGGCGATCCACACGACTCCGGCAAGCAACATCCCAAGACTCTCCAGCTGCGCCGCGGTCAGGCCCAGCGCCGCGTCCTCGTTGCGGCGCAGGAACTCGACCAGGAACCGCGAGGCGCCCGCCCAGACCAGGTACAGCGCAAACAGGACCCCGGCCCGGACCCGGTCGCGCAGCTGCCACAGCACCCAGGCGCAGAGGCCCATCGAGAGCGTCTCGTAGATCGGCGTCGGGTGGACCGCCTCCTCGGTCGGAACGACCCCGTCGGGATAGGCCATCGCCCAGGGCCCGTCCCAGGCCTTGCCGTAGTCGCCGTCGCCGGAGAGCTGGCAGCCGACGCGGCCGAGCGCGTAGCCGAGCGCCAGGGCAGGCGCCGCGACGTCGAGCAGGGCGAGGCCGAGGAAGCGGCGCCACCAGGCCCAGAGGATCACGGCCACGGCGCCGCCGATCGCGCCGCCGTACCAGACCAGCCCCGAGCCGGAGAAGAGGTTGCCGAGCAGGTCGCCGCTGACCTCGCTCCAGTTCTGCACCAGGTAATAGAGACGCGAGCCGACGACGCCGCCGATCAGCGCCGCGAACCCCATCTCGTACGCCCAGTCGACCGGCTTGCCGAGCTCACCCAGCCGCTTCCAGACCAGCGCTCCGGCGGCGAGGAAGGCGAGCGCGAACATCAGGCCGAAGGTCTGGAAGGTCAGCGGGCCGGCGTTGATCTCCGGGTACATGGCCTGGCGCTCGTCCGCTTACGCGGCGAGCAGCGCCTCCAGCAGCGCCTTCTGGGCGTGGAGGCGGTTCTCCGCCTGGTCCCAGACGGCGGAGCGCTCCCCGTAGAGAACCTCGGCGGTGATCTCTTCGCCGGGATGGGCGGGCAGGCAGTGGAGAACGACGGCGCGGTCGCTGGCCGCCGCCAGCAGGTCGGCGTCGAGCCGGAACGGAGCGAGGTCGGCGCGGCGGCGCTCGGCCGTCCCCTCGTCGCCCATGCTGACCCAGACGTCCGCATACAGGGCGTCGGCGCCGTCGGCGGCGGCCCGCGGGTCGCCGGTCAGCTTCGCCCCGTGCCCCTCCTCGAGCTGGTAGCCCGGCGGCGCCGCAACCACCACTTCGACCCCGGCCAGCTCACCCAGCACCGCCAGCGAGCGGGCGACGTTGTTGCCGTCGCCGACATAGGCGAGCCGCAGCCCGTCGAGCTCGCCGAAGCGCTCGCGCAGGGTCAGCAGGTCGGCCAGCGCCTGGCAGGGATGGTGCAGCGGGGTCAGCGCGTTGACGACCGGAACGGTCGCGGCGGCGGCCAGCTCGGCCACCGCCTCGTGCGAGCCGGAGCGGATCGCGACCGCGTCGACCATCCGCGAGAGGACCCGCGCCGTGTCGCCGACCGACTCGCCGCGGGAGAGCTGCATCTCGTCGCCGCGCAGGACCACCGGGTGCGCCCCCAGCTCGGCGACGCCGACGTCGAAGGAGATCCGGGTCCGGGTCGAAGGCTTCTCGAAGACCAGCGCGACGCTGCGCCCCGCCAGGGCCTCGGAGCCGAGCCGCTCGGCGCGGCCGGCTTTCAGCTCCGCCGCCCGCTCCAGCAGCTCGCCGAGCTCGAAGGCGCCGAACTCTTCGCCGGTAAGGAAGTCTCGCTTTTGCAAGCCGCGGATACTACGCCGCGATGGGCCCGGCGCCGGAGCGGCTCAACCGCGGGCCAGCCCCTCGACCGCCGCCGCGAACTCGCGCAGATCGTCAAGGTAGGCCAGCGAGGCGAACACCGCTCGGTCGTCGATCTCTATATAGAGATGAACCAGGAGGTTGCGCTGACGAGCGGCGGCAGCGAGGCGCCGTCCGGCATCGACCGAGATGACCCCCTTGTCGCCGAGGATCTCGAACACCTCGGAGTAGCTCGATGGTGGCGGCGCGGACTGTTCGCTCACGACCTGGGCACCGAGGTCGATGCAAACCTGAATTGCCACCTGCAGCTGGCGTTCGGTCGCGGCCCGCAACTGAGCGTCCTCCAGGTAGGCCTGCTCGCCATCCTCCCGCACCGCCTGCAGCCGCTCGAGCAGCTCCTCGAGTCGCTGCAGACGTGCCTCGATCTGGTCAGCGTCGACCAAAGCGGCCTTCCTCGATGCGGCGCCGCATCGCACGCCCCAGCACGGCACGCAACGGCGCGGTGTCGAGGTACTCGAGCATCGCCCGGGTCTCCATCCGCACCCGCTCATCGCGGTCCCGCTCGACGAGGCGTTTGCCGTGCCGCATCGCTCGGTGGCGCATCAGCGGAGGCGCTTTGTTGAGGAGGACGACGTCCACCTCGTCGCTGCCGACTGCCTTGGCGGCGGCGCCCGCGATCTGCAGCTGCAGCTGCAAGCGGGCGGCGGCATCGAGGTCAGGCTCGTGCCAGACGGCGATGTCGACATCGGATAGCGGCCCGGCGTCCCCCCGGGCCTGCGAGCCAATCAGCATCCCGGCGACGACGCCCTCGCAATCGAGTGCACCTGCCAAGCGCTCCAGGGCAGCTGCATCGAGAGCGGGAACCCGTGACTTCTCATTGATGACGGTCACGCCTTGCGGATACTACGCCGCGTGCAGTTCACGGCGATCAGCTGGAACCTCTTCCACGGGCGCGACTTCCCGCCCGACGAATCCCTGCGGACCTGGCGGTCGCGGCTGCTGCGCTTCGACGAGCGCAACCAGACCCATATTCAGGTCAACCGCGACCTCAGCGCCGAGTTCGCGCAGCTGCTGGCCGGGGCCGAGTGGGACGTGGCGCTGCTGCAGGAGTGCCCGCCCCGCTTCGCGACGCCGCTTGCCCGCGCCTGCGGCGCCGAGGGTCACCGGGCGCTGACCTCGCGCAACTCGCTCGGCTTCCTGCGCGGGCTGCTGGCGCGGCAGAACCCGGACCTGATGGCCTCCGGCGAGGGCGGCTCCAACCTGACGCTGGTGCGGGTGCCCGGCAGGCTCGGCGGGATCGCCGAGCGGCGCGAGGTGGAGATCCACGCCGGTGCTCCGGAGCGGCGGGCGATGGCCCTGACCCGGACCGCCTCCGGCCTCTGCGTCGGCAACCTGCACGCGAGCGCTCACCGTCCCGACCTCGCCACCGCCGACGTGCTGCTCGCCGCCCGCACCGCGACCGAGTTCGCCGCCGGGGCGCCGCTGCTGTTCGGCGGCGACCTCAACCTGCGCCCGGCCGAGCAGTCGCGGGCCTTCGAGCGGCTGCGCGAGGAGTTCGGGCTGGAGGCCCCGACCGGGCCGCGGGCGATCGACCACCTGCTCGTCCGCGGGATGGAGACGGTGGCACCGCCGGCCGCCTGGCCGCCCGAGCGCCGGGAGCTGCCGCACGAGGGCCTCGCCCTCCGCCTCTCCGACCACGCCCCCGTCGAAGCGAAGTTTGCCGTTGCGGAGCCGGTGGAACTGAGATAGTCGCTACTGCACAGCCCCCGGCCCCGACCAGTCAAGGAGACGACACGGATGGCAGAGAAAAAAGCGACCGGCAAAGCGAAAGCTAAAAAAGCGGCCAGCAAAAAACCGAAAGCGAAAGCCAAAAAGGCCGCGGCTAAGAAACCGGCGAAAAAAGCCGCCCGCAAATCGGCTCCGAAAAAAGCTAAAAAAGCCGCCGCTAAAAAAGCAGCGCCCAAAAAAGCGAGCAGCAAAGCGACGAGCGGGCTCGACAAGAGCATCGCCCAGTTCCGCGAGAGCCTCGAGCAGAACGTGACCGTCAGCCGCGACCGCCTGCAGGAGGTCGTCGACGACGCCGTCAAGCGCGGCCGGATGACCCGCAGCGACGCCGAGAAGATGCTCGGCGATCTCGTCAAACGGGGCCGCAAACAGACCGACTCGCTGCTGCGCGAGCTGGAGAAACTGGTCAACCAGGCGCGCAAAGAGGTCGGCGGCCGGGCGCAGCCGGTGCGCAAACAGGCGACCCAGGCAGCACGGCGGGCGCGGAAGAAGCTGGGGTAGTGGAACAGGCCACCGGCGAGAAGCCGGCGGCCCGGCGCCACCGCGGCGAGCGGCTCGAACTGGAGATCGAGTCGCTCGCCTTCGGCGGCCGCGGGCTGGCCCGCGCCGATGGCCTCGTCGTCTTCGTCGCCGGCGCCCTGCCCGGCGACCGGGTCCTCGCCGAGGTGACGAAAGCGAAGCGGCGCTTCGCCGAGGCGCGCACGGTCGAGCTGCTCGCGCCCGGCACCGAGCGGATCGCCGACGTCTGCGTGCACGGCGGCGAGCCCTGCCCGGGCGCGCCGCTGCAGGGCCTCCCCTACGAGCGCCAGCTCGCCTACAAGAGCGAGCAGGTCGCGGACGCCCTGCGGCGGATCGGCGGCCTCGAGGGCTTCGAGCTGGAGCCGATCGTGCCGGCGCTGGAACAGTGGCGCTACCGCAACAAGCTCGAGTACTCCTTCGGCGAGGGCGAGGGCGGCGAGCCGGCGCTCGGCTTCCACGCCCGCGGCCGCTGGGACCTGATCGTCGACGTCGACGACTGCCTGCTCGCCTCCGAGCGCGGCAACGCCGCCCGCAACGCGGTGCGCGAATGGGCCCAGGTCGAGGCGGTGTCGGCCTATGACGCCCGCGCCCGCCGTGGCGTCCTCCGCAACCTCGCCGTGCGCGAGGGGCGGCGCACTGGCCAGGTGCAGACCCGCCTGATCACCGCCGAGTCGCGCCTCCCGAAACCGCCGGTCGACCTCCACACGATCGTCGAGGGCGACTCCGGCGGCACCGACGGCCCGACCGGCGTGCTCGGCGAGGAACGCCTGCGCGAGCGCCTCTGCGACCTCGAGTTCGAGATGTCCCACGGCGCCTTCTTCCAGACCAACACCGAGATGGCCGAGCAGCTCTACACGGTCGCCGCCGAGTACGCCGGGCTGAGCGGCCGCGAGCGGGTCTTCGACCTGTTCTGCGGGATCGGCACGATCGGGCTGACGATGGCCGGCCAGGCGGGTGAGGTCTGGGGGCTGGAGATCGTCCCCGAGGCGATCGAAGACGCCGAGCGCAACGCCGAGCAAAACGGGATCGGCAACGCCAGGTTCGTCGCCGGCAACGCGCGGACGAGCGTGCGGCCGCTGCTCGAGCAGGCCGGCAAGCCCGACGTGGTCGTGATCGACCCGCCCCGGGCCGGGCTCTCGCAGAAAATCGTCCGCCGGGTGATCGAGTGCGAAGCGCCGCGGATCGTCTACGTCTCCTGCAACCCGACGACGCTCGCCCCGAACGCGGCCCAGCTGGCGGAGGCCGGCTATAGATTGACCCGCGTGCGCCCCGTCGACATGTTCCCCCAGACCCCGCATATCGAGTGCGTGGCGCTGTTCGAGCGCGACGCCGCGGCGGCGAAGCCCGCAGCGGAGGGCGG
>DATHUE010000060.1:0-2147 GCA_035462545.1 Solirubrobacterales bacterium | reverse complement strand
ACCCCACCCTCAGCCCGGTATCCCCTCTTCGATCGTGTCTGGCTCCGGGCCCTCCGGCGGCGCCGTCAGCAGCACCCGACACGGCGCTTTCTTGAGCACGTACTCCGTCACAGGACCGATCTCGGCTGGGCGGGCGGCGGCGATGCCGCCGAGGCGGGCGCCGCCGCGCACCCTGGTCGGCGGCTCGGCACCGACGACGATCGCTTCGGCGTCGCAGCGGCGTGCCGCCTCGAGGATGCCGGCGCCGACGTTGCGGGCACGAACCACCTCGGTGCTCACCGCGACGTCCTCGTACTCGTCGCCGACGTCGCGGGCGCGCTCGACCGCGCGGACCGCCTCCTCCTCTTGCTCGGGCGACAGCTCGGCGTCGAGCGGCAGGGTCAGCGGCACCTCGATCACGTAAACGACGTCGAGCCGGGCGTCGGCGCCGTTTCCTCCCCCGCCCTCTGCCGCCGCCGCAAGCCGGCCGGCGGTGGCGACGATGTCGTCGTCGAGCTTGCTGCCGAAGACCGGCACGAGGATGTTGCGGAACTGGATCTCGGGCACCTGCTTGGTCAGCGCCCGCTCGGTCACCGAGACCCGCTGGGTCAGCGTCGTCCCCTCGAAGACCTTGCGGTAGACGACGTAGAAGAGCAGGCCGAAGACCATCCAGCCGCCGCCGACCCAGCGGGCGGTGTCGTGGTAGGCGATCACACTGACGAAGGCGAGGGCGCTGACGACGACCGCGATCAGCGCCGGCAGCGGCAGCTCCGCCTTTCCCCAGCTGATCCCGAGCGGGATCTTGAACGGCCGCCGCCGCTCCGGCTCCCGCACCCGCAGGCGCAGGATCGAGAGATGGGCGATCGTGATCGCCAGGGTGGCGCCGAAGGCGTAGATCCCGGCCAGCAGCTTGACGTCGGTCGGCAGGACGAGGCCGATGGCGATCAGTCCGCAGATCACGATCGCCACCGTCGGCGTCGCGTGGCTCTTGTCGAGCCGGCCGAGCCAGCTCGGGATCTGGCGGTTGATCGCCAGCGTGTAGATGTGGCGGGAAACGCCCAGCATCGAGGTCGTCGCCGCCCAGAACAGGACCGGCGTCGCGACCAGGACGACCATCCAGCGCATCCCGTCGGCCACCCAGCCGGGCTCGAAAGCGGAGACGACGCCGAGCACCGGGTCCTCGACGAAGGTGGTCCCGAGCTCGGTCTCCGGCCCCTGCGGCCCGGCCACCACCGGCACCGCCATCAGCGCCACCACCGCCATCCCGGCGTAGACCAGCGGCACCGTGAAGGCGCCGATCGAGGCGATCCGCTTGAGATCGCGTTTCGGCACGTCGATGTCGGGGGCGAGGTCGGAGGCTGCCTCGATCCCGGCATAGGCCAGCATCGCCACCACGAAGGCGTAGGCGGCGTCGCTGAAGCTCGGGTCGGCGAAGAGGTTGAGCTCCTCGGTGAGGCGCTCGGGGTGCATCACGACCAGGGCGCCGACGACGATCACCGCCAGCTGCAGGCCGAGGTCGGCGAGCGCCAGGAACGCCAGCGAGCCCTGGCGGCCGCGGCCGGTGACGCCGCGGATGTTGAGCGCGCAGGCGGCGACGATCACGAGCACGGCGAGGGCGATCTCCCACCCCCCGGTGCTGAGGTCGGCAGAGATCGGCTGCAGGTAGTGGGGCACCGAGATCGCCGCCAGGGCGATCACGATCAGGTAATCGATCAGGATCGCCCAGCCAGCGACGAAGGCGATCAGCTCGTTGAAGGCGTGGCGCGCGAAGGTCGAGGAGCCGCCGCGCTCGCGGAACATCGCCCCGCCCTCGACGTAGGTGAGGGTGGTGAGCCCGAACAGCAATCCGGCGGCGAGGAAGATCAGCGGCGTCAGGCCGAGGCCGCGCTCGGCGACGACTCCAAGCGCGAAGTAGATCGAGAAGCCGACCGCCGAGTAGGCGGCGGCGAACAACCAAGGGACGCCGAGCCGCTTCACCGCTCGCCGCCGCGGGCCGACCAGAAGCGGACGGCGCCGATCGCGAGGAAGGCGAGCCCGAGCAGGAAGCCGACCGAGGCGGGGCCGCCGCCGGCAGCCAGCGTCGTCGCCAGCACTGCGACGCCGATCACGATGAAGATCGCCGAAAAGACCTTGACGGCGCCGCGGTAGGCGCGCTCGCCGCTCACCCC
>DATHUE010000059.1:0-4287 GCA_035462545.1 Solirubrobacterales bacterium | reverse complement strand
CGGGCCCAGGACTGGCTGCAGACCGGCGCCGTCCGCCAGGCGACCCGCTTCACCCGGGCGGGCGTCGACGGGACCGTGGCGTTGCAGGAACTCGCGGCCGGCGAGACCGCTCCCGGCGAAACGGTGCTGCAGATCGAAAAGGACCTGCTCGACAGCTTCCAGGCGCGGCTCGTCACCAACCTCGACGAAGCGGCCCAGGCGGCGGAGCGCGGCTTCGACGGTCGCTTCGCCGAAACGGCGGCGATCGCCGCCGGCTACTGGCGGGCGATCGCGCCCGAGTACGGCGACCAGCGCGGCGCGGCGGAGCGGCGCGCCGCCGACCGCGACTTCGCCCGCCTCGCGGCCGCGGGGGGCGCCGGCGACCGGAGTGGCTTCGAGGCGATCCGGCGCCGGATCGAGGCGGACCTGCGCGGTTTCACCGCGGCGCCGCTGACCCCCGACGAGGAGGTCAACCGGGCGAGCCAGCTGGAGCGCTTTCTCGACCTGGTGCCGAAGGAGTACGAGAAAGGCGTCAGCGACGGTCGCGTCACGATCCCCTTCGAGGTGCAGGAGGCGGTCGCCTTCATGGACGGAGTCGAAGCTGCCTTCTCCGACCTCGAGCCGGCCCTGCTCGAGCGCGACGAAGCGGCGGTGGAAGCGATCCGGGCCGAGTTCGCCGAGCTGCGCCGGTACGTGGACGACGCCCAGCAGGGTCGCACCGTGGCGCCCGAGGAGCAGGTGACCGAGGTCGCCGAGCGGGCCGCCGCGGAGATCGAGCGGATCTCCCCTGAGGAGTGGGCCGAGGGCAGCGACGAAGCGGACTACGAACTGGTCGCCGTCTCGCTCGACCAGCTCGAAGCCGCTGCCGGCGCCGGCCAGTACCAGGCGGCCGAGCAGGCGCGGCTCGCCGCCTACGGCTTCCTCGAGTTCGGCCCGGAGCTGAAGCTGCGCGCCTTCGACCCGCAGCTGGCGCTCGAACTGGAGGGGTTGATCTGGTACGGCGCCGACGGCGATCGCGGCCTCGCCAGCCTGCTCGCCGACCGGGCGCCGCTGAGCGAGATCCGCGAGACCCGGCTCGACCTCGACGAAAAGCTCGCCGACGCGCGGGCGATCACCGGCGACGGCGCCAGCGCCCTGACGACGATCACCAACTCGGCCCTGATCGTCTTCCGCGAGGGCCTCGAGGCGATCCTGATCATCGCCGCGATCACCGCCAGCATGATCGGGCCGCGGGCGCCGCTGCGGCAGCCGATCTACCGCGGCGCGCTGCTGGCGATCCCGGCCAGCATGCTCCTTTTCGTCCTCGCGATCCTGCTGCTCGACTCGCTCTCCAAATACGGCGAGAAGCTGGAGGCGGTGGTCGGGATCGTCGCGATCGCGGTCCTGCTGCTGGTGATGAACTGGTTCTTCCACCGCGTCTACTGGACCGAGTGGATCAAGGGGCACCGCCAGCGCGGCAAAGCGCTGACCGGAGCGGCCCTGGCGACCGGGGCGGGCGCGGCGACGGTCGCCGGGCTCTACACGCTCGGTTTCACCAGCGTCTTCCGCGAGGGCTTCGAGACCGTGCTCTTCCTGCAGGCGCTGCAGCTCAGCTCCGGCACCGGGGTGGTGCTGGCCGGCGTCTCGCTGGGGCTGGCGCTGACCGCCGTCGTCGGTGCCATCACCTTCGCCCTCGAGCGCCGGCTGCCCTACAAAAAGATGCTGATCGTCACCGGGGTGCTGATCGCCCTCGTCCTGGTGGTGCTGGTCGGCAACACGACGCGGACGATGCAGGGGGTCGGCTGGCTCTCGATCCACCCGATCGACGTCGAACTGCCGCTCTGGATGGGGACCTGGCTCGGCATCTACCCGACCGTCGAGACGCTGGTCGCGCAGGCGCTCGCCTTCGTCTTCGTGGTCGGCAGCTACTTCGCCGCCGAGTGGATGCGCAAGCGGGAGCTGCGACGGGCGATCGCCGCCCACGAGGAGTCGCTGCTCGCCACGCCAACCGGCGAGGAGGCGGAGGGCTCACTAGGGTCGGCCGCGGATGCCAGCCCGGCTGCGCCCCACCAACTCAGTCGCCGCTGAGGCGATCCTGGTCGGCGACCCCGGCCGGGCGCTGCTGCTCGCCCAGGAGCTGCTCGAACAGCCGAAGATGAGCAACCACGCCCGCGGCCTCTGGGGTTACACGGGGATGACCGCAACCGGCCTTCCCGACACTGCCGCCGGCCGCGCGCTGACGATCCAGTCGACCGGGATGGGGGGACCGAGCGCGGCCCTGGTCCTCGCCGACCTCGCCGAGCTGGGGGTGCGGCGTGCGATCCGGATCGGCACCGGCACCGCCCTCGCGCCGGAGCTGCGGGCGGGTGAGCTGCTGGCGGTCGCCGAGGCGCACACCTGGAGCGGCGGCGGTGGTGGCGAGCCGGTCCTCCCCGACGCCGTGCTGGGCGCGGGACTGGCCGGTCGCCTTGGGCGAACGGCGGCCGTCGCCAGTCTCGACGTCTTCCATGGCGGCGGGGCTCCTGCCCCGGTTGAGGCCGGCGACGTCGCGGACATGCAGACCGCCACCCTCTTCGGACGCGCGAGGGATCTGGGGGTCTCGCTGGCCGCGGTCCTGATCGTCGCCGAGGAGGCTCGCGGCGGGCAGCTCAGCGAGGATGAATTGGCGGCGGCCGCGAAACACGCCGGGCGGGTCGCGGCGAGTCTCCTATACCTGGACTCTAACCCTCAAGTCGAAGGTTAGGCTTTGCCTTTGGAGGCTGCCTTTCGCCGCATCGAGGCCAGCTCGCGAGTCAGATCGTCGATCTGCTCCTCGGCGTCCTCCAGTCGCTGGGAAAAGGAGCGCAGGCGCCGCTCGAGCCGTTCGACGTCGCTGGCGAAGGCGAGGTTGAGAGCGCCCATCGCCGCCTGTTGCGCCTCGAGGGCCTTCTCGCGGGCTCCGAAAGCGGCCGAGATCGCGTTGTGAAGGGTGGGGTTGTCGATCAGCGCCTGGGCCAGCTCCCCCAAGGCCTGCTCGCTGCGCGCTCGCAGCCCGTCCTGCTCCTGGTCAATGGTCAATTCTCTGCCTCCCGCCTCGCTTTTGCAGCAGCTTAACCGGCCCATCCGGGTCGCCTGAGAGTCTCCCCGGCGGTAGGCATGAGGACGAGAGCGCGCGCAGCGTTGATTAAGCCCTTGTTGGGGGCGACTGGAGTCGTTGCGAGCCCGCGGGGGAACGGGTAGCGTGAGCCTGTCTTTTGCGCGGGGAGGGCGTGGATTCGAACCACCGCCCGTGGCAAGGGGCAGAGGCGCCCAGGGATGAGAAACAAGCTCGCACTGATGGTTGCGCTGGCCGGCTTCGGCATCGTCACGGCGCTTGGCGTCGGCGGCGCCGGCGCAACCGATCCGCTGAGCGAAGGCGTGACCGCCGCCGCCGTTCCCGCCGCGACCGCCTGCGTCAACGGCCTCGATGACGATCGCGACGGACTGATCGATCTCGCCGACCCGGACTGCACCGACGTCGCCGACCTCGAGGAGGAACCGCTCGCGGCGCCGACCGAAGACGCCGCCCCGGCACCGGCACCTGCCGTCCCCTCCGCTCCCGAAGCACCGGGCCCCTCCGACGAAGGCTCAACCCAAGGTCGAGGTGTGGAGGAAGGCGCCGCGATCGACGGCAGCGCAGTCGGCGGCGGCGACAGTCCGCACCGCAACGACAGCCTCGGCGACACCAGCGGCGGCGAAGGAGGCGACGGTTCGATCACCGCGCCGAGCGCCAACGGCGGCGGCGACCAGCCGGTCCCGGAGAACGGCGACGGCGGCGCCCACTTCAACGACGGCGGCTCCCCCACGACGGCCAACCCGACGGTCACCTTCGCGCCGTTCGGCGCCGCCCCGATCGGGGTCCCCAACTTCGTCATCGACTCGTTCGAGATCCCGCCCTTCCTGCTGCCGATCTACCAGGCCTGCGGCACCGAATACGGAATCCCCTGGGAGATCCTCGCCTCGATCAACAAAATCGAGACCGCCTTCGGCACCAACCTCAATATCTCCAGCGCCGGGGCGATGGGCTGGATGCAGTTCATGCCGGAAAGCTGGGAGGCCTACGGACTCGACGCCAACGGCGACGGGCGCAAAGACCCCTACAACCCGGTCGACGCGATCTGCGCCGCCGCCAGCTACCTCGATGCCGCCGGCGGGACCGAGAACCTCTACGACGCGATCTTCGCCTACAACCACGCCGACTGGTACGTGCAGGAGGTGCTGCTCTACGCCCGCGCCTACGGGCGCCTGCCCACTGACCTGGTCAGCTCGCTGACGGGGCTGACCGAGGGCGCGCATTTCCCGATCGCCGCC
>DATHUE010000058.1:0-19645 GCA_035462545.1 Solirubrobacterales bacterium | reverse complement strand
TCTCACGACCTGGACCCCGAGGTCGAAGGGACCTGCCACCGCCGGGACGATGAAGGTGAGGCTGGCGGGGGCGGACTTGTAGGGGCCGGTCAGGTAGGCCTTGCCGGTCTTGACGTAGATCGGCTCGCTTCCTACGCCGGCGCCGATCGTCGTGGTGCCGACCTGGCTGTTAGACGAGCAAGAGGGGTCGGAGATCTCCTTGGCGCCGTCGCCGGGCTGGTTGCGGGAGCTGGCCTTGGAGACCTGGGCGTCAGAGCAGATCTCCACACCCTTCAGGGTCGCCAGCAGGCCCGGCGGGACGGTGGCGGAGATCGCATCGATCTCCTGGTTGCCGTCTGGCCTCGTGATCCGCATCGTGAACGGGGAGTGCTTGCCGGCGACCGGGTCCGTGGTGCCAGCGGAGAAGCCGAGGTCGAAGGGCCGCTCGGCTTTGGTCCGCGGGCAGGCCACACCGTTCACGCCTTTGTCGATGGTGAAGCTGTCGGTGGTCTGGGCGGGGGGTCCCGATTCGGGGGCCGACCAGGGGGTCCAGCTGCCGCTGGTGGCGTAGGTGCCGCAGACGTCCGGGGTGGCGATCGGCGAGCGCGGGCCGCCGCCGCGAAAGCTCAGCTTCAGCGAGCTGAACGGGGTCTGCGGATTGTTGTCGAACTCCGCCGTCAGCTGACCGGTCTTCGAATCCGGGGTGACCTTGCCGGGGAGCTTGATCGTGATCCCGTAGCGCTCGTCTTCGATGACCAGGTACATCGCCAGCAACGAGTTGAAGGGGTTGTCGCCCTGTGCGGCCAGGTAAACGACGCCGTCAAGCGGGTCGTCGAGCAGCGGCGTAACCACCTCGACCGTTCCGAGCTTCGAAGCATCGGGACAGCTGACGGGATTCTTGTCGAAGCGAATCGGGTTCGGGGCGGCGAAGTTGGTGCCCCGCAGGCCGATCTGTGCGGTCGAGCAGGCCTGCAGGCCGTTGGCGGCGGCGGGGTTTAGGTTCATCCCCTCCGGCAGCGCCACGACGCTCTTCTTCAGGTGCGGCGGCGCCAATTCGTTTGGGTCCAGCAGGCCTTGCTGATCGACGCTCAGCTCCGCGGTCGCGGCGGTCACCGAGGCGGCCTCGGTGGTCGACGGCTGGAAGCCGAAGGTCGGGTGGAACTCCAGCTTGTCACAGCCCGTCATCGCCGGTTGCTCGTCGGAGGCTCCCGAGAACACCGTCGGCTCCTGCCAGGTGGCGGCGCTGATGGTGACGACCGAAGTGCCCAGCGAGCAGCTCATCGGGTTGGTTAAAAAAGCCTTGCCGCCCGCTCCCGCCGGATTGCCGTCGAAGCTCGCCACCGAGCCGTAGACCTTGTAGTAGTTGGCGACGTTCGGCGCTTCGACGGTCACGCCGTAGTCCCCGTCGCTTCGCAACGAGCCCACCAACGCCTGAAGGGGGATCGCGATCTTGCTGGTGAACTGCGCGGCGTAACCGTGACTGGGAACGTTGTTGTAGATCGGGAACGGGGGGAAGAACGAGCCAAAATACGAAGTGAGCGGCTGGATTAAGCCCATGGCGGCGTCCGAGCCGCAGAGCAGTCCAGACGGATTTAGGTTCGGGGCCGATATCGCTGGGCAACGTTCGGAGACGAGTGGGTTGCCAATGAAGCCGGGCGGCAGCTCCACCCGGACGTCGCGCAGGTCGCCGGCAGGCACAATCTCGCCGATCGGGGAGAGCACGGTGTTGCTGAAGAAGCCCGTGAAGGCATGGGCGGGATGACCGCCGGCCTGGGTGGCGACGTGCCCGTCCTCGTCGAAGGCTCCCGCCCAGAATGCCTGGATACCGGGCGATGCGGGCTCCGCGGAGACCCGGACCGACACCTCGCTGCTGGCGCTGCTGGCGGCGGCGCCGCCGGAGATCGAGAGCGGCACGGAGGAGAGCGGTGCGGCAACGGTGCCGTCGATCGTGATCGGGATTTTCAGGCTTTCCGCCGCCCGGCCGGGCGGCAGGGCGGTGTTTTCGCCCGCGGGGGGGAGGAAGATTTTCGTGGAGCCCGTGCAGGTGACGACCGTCGCGCCGGCACCATTGGGACAACTCCATGCGCCAAACGTTGGGTTGCCTGGTTCTGCAAAGCCAGAAGTGGTGATGCCCGAAGGCAGGGGACCGACCGTCAGCGTCACCGTGCCGGAGGTCGTGGCGCCGCCGACGTTGGTGGCGATCACCGCGATTTGCGCGGAGCCGACCGGCGCTCCCTGGGTTTTGGTGGAGACGGTGACCGTTTCAGAGCCGCCGGTGAGCGCCGAGCTGTCGGCGCCCATCTGAGCGATGTTGGCGCCGCTGAGCCCGCCGCCGAAGCTGACAAAGTACGGCATCTCCGCACCGGGGTTGCCGGGCCCGCCGCGGACCACGACGTCACCCGCCAGACCAGAGACGCTGCCAAGTCCGTTGAGAGCGGTTTCGAGCTGGTCGGCGTCGGCGTCGAAGGGGAGCGGTGGAGTCGTCTGCGAGTCGAAGGTGAGGGTGAAGCTGCCACCCGCGGCATCGACGCCGACTTCTTGGACCTCACTCGTGGTCGGCGGCACGTTGGTCGGCCCGGTGGCACCGAATATGTGCCAGGCAGGTTGTGCGGCTTGGACCGCTGGCGCTGCTGCGAGCACCGCCAGGATCCCCGCGAGGACGGCTACGGCGAGACGCGAGTAGCTATTCACTTTGAGATCCCCCGGTCGGTGTTGGCGTGTCGAGCCTGTCCCTGCTTTTTCTTTGTGCCTCGCGACTGCTTCTTTTTCTGAGCCTTCACGCATCTCACCTTGCCTTTGACCTTCTTCTTCTTGAAGCCCTTCTTGCAGCGAATCGGCTGAGTGGATGCCTGGTTGCCCGCGCCCGAGACAGCCGAGCTGGCAGGTGGGCCGCCGGGCACCTGCGCGGGCGCCGTCGGTCCCTGACAGGCCCCTTCCTCCAGCGGATCGCAGGGGGTGGGCGGAACGGGCGGGCTCGGCGGCAGCCCGGCAACCGGGAAGCCGCCGCCGCGACGGGCATCGTAGACGTCTGAGGCTTCGTCCAGGTCTTCGGCGTTGTGGCGCACCGAGGTGGAGAAGTAGACGTCGGTCCCGTCGGCGCTGGCGCCAGCAAACCGCAGGTCCTCTTCCTGACCTGCAACTTCGGTGCTGAGCAGGGCGACCTGACCGTTCTTCCACTGGTAGAGGTTCGGCCGGCCGCTCACCGCACCATTGGCCAGATCGTCCAGGGAACGGAAGAAGACCCGCGAGCCGTCTGCCGTGATCATCACCGACGAGTAGAGCCGCCTCGTCTTCTGGAGCGGTTCATAGAAGAACGGCGCTACCGAGGGGAGCCCATCCCGCCTGCACGACACGCATTCGGTTTTTTCGTCCGCAACCGAGTATCGGTAGACCATCACGGCACCTCCGCTCTGGTAACCGGTCACGTTCGCGGCGGAGTTGAAGAGCAGAAACTGCCCATCGGGAGTGGCGCGTGACTGCCAAGCTTCCACCTTGACCGCCAGAACACCTCCGTACGTAGTGATGAGATCCGCGCTCCGGACGACGCCAACGAAGCGCCGCCCTCCTTGGCCCGAATAGAACACGTTGTAGGTGTCTTGCGAGATGTTCTGGTTGTAGGTTCTGCCCTCGCCGGGGATCAGCTGCCCGCGGGCGGCGAAGTACACGCTGGTTCCGTCTTCGGAGATGTCGAGGACTCCAGCCACTCCGGGGCCCTGTTTGTCAGCGGGGTTCGAATCCGCCGAAATGGCGGTAAGGGTGTCCGTCTCGACGTCGAACCGGTAGAGCTCACAGCCGGCACCGCTACCCGTGGCGGATGCATTAACGGGATTGCAGGCGGTCAACCCGCTGCTGGAGTCTGCCGTCAGACCGTAATTCGCGAGAAAGAAGACGTAGCGGCCATCATCACTCGCGGTCTGATAAGTCGCCCCTTGGTTCTCAAGAGTCCCATCTGGCGCTGCCTGGGAGACGTTGACGGTTTTGGTCCCGTTCTTGCGAACGAACACCGCCGTGTTCCCGGCATCGTCGCCCGCCTGACTGGTCGCCGAGAAGAAGGCCTTCGAGCCGTCGTCGGAGAGAATGTTCCATTGCCTTTCGAGGTCCAGACTTTGCGCCACTGCTTCCGATCCTCCGCCCGTGGGGACGATCTCCAAGGCGCGAAGGCTTCCTTCGTCCCATTCATATACTCGAGATTGTCCGGGGGGCACGGGTGCAATGCCCGGATAGGCGTAGGGGGTGCGGAAGACCACCTGATTGCAGTCGTCCGACATGCCGAGAACGTCATATTCTTCTTCTTCAAAATTGTTCGGCAGGCTTTTTAGAACTTCTTCCATATTCGAGGGCGGCAGATACGTGATCGGCTCATAGACTCCATTCCGCTGCACGTACAGGTTCCCGCCGCCGGCCTCGACGATCTGCTCGGGCGCGTCGGGCGAGAGCGGCTGCGCGGTAACCACTACCCCGCACGACAGATCGTCGGAGAGTGCCTTGGTCCGACTGACGGTGGCACCGTCCTGACTCTGTTGACTGGCGACGAGGGCCGGTGGGCTGAGCTGAGACGAGTGCCACCCGGATGCGCTGCGCAATCCCCGGTAGAGGACTTCGCTGCCCGCGGTCGCATCGGGAAACCCGGCTGCCACCGTGTAGGCGATCCCGGGGGCCTCAGCGGCGGCCTGGAACTGCATATCACCTCCGAGCGCGCCATTTTTTCCGGCGACGGCGTTAGGGCCCTTTCGGGCGGGTGAAACCAGCTCATAGCAACGAGCGTCGATCAGGCCGCACGCGTTGAGCGTTTCGAACTCGCGAGCTAGCCCGAATACGAAGCCAGGATCCGTCGCGGCGTTACGGGCCACGATCCGGTAATGGTAGGTGGAGCCCGGGGCGAGACCGTCGATCGGCTCCTGCGCGATCACGGCCATTTTACCGGCGCCGATCTGGCGGTTGAAGGCAGGGACGCGGTTTCCGTATGCGGGCGTCTCGCCCCATTCGAAGTAATAGCTCGTCGCCAGACCCTGGGGATTGACTTCGGCGCCGAGCACGGCCTCGGTCTGGGTCACCTCTTCGACCCAGCTGTCGAGTACTGCAGGGCCTGCGGTCGGGGTTTTGACCTGCACCGGGCCCGAGCAGACAGTCGACGAGGTGGTCGCGCAAAGGCGAACCTGGTACAGGGTATTCGGCTCGAGGGGTTTGATCGTCTGCTCGACCGCCTGGGGACCTGCAATCTGACTCAGGGCGGCATCTTCTTCAGGGAAGCGTGCCCAATCCACGCCGTTGCTGGAGTACTCGAAGCGATAGACGGTCGCCACCGCACCAGATGCCGTAGCTGGAACGGTCACGGTCCCGGAGCAGATCGCCTCGGTGGCGACGGGGACATCGCACGTAGGCTCAGATACTTCCGCGGGGGGGAGCGGTCCGAGGGTGAAGACCCGCTGGGGCGCAGAGAAGTAGAGAAGCTCTTCGACGCCGACCGCGATGGCCCCGAAGGTGACAGTGCCATTGGTCAGCGATTCACCCGAGTTAGCCGGCGAGGTCGCCACGAGCGCACCGGAGGTGTCGTACTCCTGGACTTCGTACTTGCTGACAGGCGCCGGCGGATGCACGGAGACGAAGACGTGATCGCTTACGGGGTCGACGGCGATGGACTGCGCCCTACCATTGAACGCTTCCTTCCGCAACGCCCCAGGCGCGAAGTCCTCCGCAAAGCGCCCGGAGGGCGCGAACCTCTGCACGCGGCAGAGTTTGTTCGTCGCGTCGCAGGCAGATTCAGAGGAATTGAGGACGTAGATCGCTCCCCGCGAGTCCACCGCAAGCTCCATGAGGTTGGCGCCCGCACCCGCGGTATTTCCCGAGAGCTGGCCGGCGCCGGCGCCCGGCACTCCGGCTTTGCAGACGTCGCTCGGCGTGCAAACCTCGAACTGCGCCGCGCCGCCGACGTTCATCGGCGGCGGGACCGTGACAGTGCCCTGGAGTGGATCGGTCCCCGAGGCCGCCGTGATCGGGCCGTTGGCGACTTCGCCCATCACCGGGCCGACGAAGGTGATCGCGTAGGGATTTGATCCCGTCGCGTTTCCGGGACCGCCAGTGACCGAGACTTCGTTGGCACCGATGTTGGGTAGCGCCTCGAGCGCCGCGTCGACTTCGGCGGCGCTGGCGTCGAAGTCGAGGTCCGCGGTGGTCTGGCCGCCGAAGCTGAGTTTGAAGTCCCCGCCGGAGGCTTTGACAACGACGTTTTCGATCTGGTTGGCGTTACTGGGACCCGATTCGACGACGTCCCAGCCGAACGCCCCGACGAACGAGACGCCAGTGACTTTGCCCGCGGCAAGCGTCGGCTCGAATTCCTGGATGCGGAGCCCACCGGAGTCGGCGACGACGATTCGTCCGGTCTGGGGGTTGACGCCGATGCCCCGCGGAGAGGTCGCCCCCGCGTTGAACTGACCGCCTTTGCCGCCCGCGAGCCCGGCCTGGCAGGGCGTCGTGCAGAATCCGAGTTCTTCGGCTCCGGTTACTTTCCAGCCGAAGGCGCCTTCGAACTGCCCGGTGGCGGAGAAGACGTCGACTCGCTTCTGGAGGGGGTGGGTGGAGTAGACCAGGCCCGTCGCCTGGTCTACGGCGATCCCGCCGAGGGTGCCGGCGACGGTTCCGGCGGTGGGGCTGTCCGGTGAGGTGGCCGCTTTGCACACGTCGCCGTTCGCGACGACGCAGATCTCGAAGCCCGTCCCGGCGTTGCCCGGGCCGCTTTCGACCACGTCCATCCCCCAGGCCCGGATCAGGCTGCCGGTCTTGGAGAACTGCTGGATTCGGCGGTTCCCGATATCGAGGGCGTAGAAATCCCCCGCCGTGACCCCTCCCGCCCCGGTCCGGTTGACGGCCAGCGCCGGACCGAGGCCGGAGAACTGACCGCCCGCAGATCCGAGCGAGCCGAACGTGCTCAAAATCACCTTCGGGTCGTCGGCCTTGGCCAAGGGGCTGAGGACGAGCGCCGAGAGGAGAAGAACGAGCAGGGTCGCAGGAAAGCCAGCGGCAACATGCAACCGACTGCCGCAGGGACGGCTCTTGCCGGTGCCCAAAGTCGATCCAGCGGACGAAGCCTTCGCGTGGCGTCTCGGTCCCATCTCTCTCCTCGTTTCTGACCGGATCTGCCCGCGCGCTCCGCAAGTCGTTGGAGCGCTCGGGTCCCTGGCCCGGTCGTTTCTTCCCAATCCCTGCCCGCAGTCCCAGCGAGCAAGACAAGGATGGCTCTGGAGAGGGGTTTGCCGCCACCCACAAAGTGCGAGGAAAGGGTGGTACGGCTCGTAGGTTCTGCGAATTCCGGGCTCGGGGCACCCGAAATCGACTAGAGGGCTCGAACGGCCGTTAGCTCAGCTGAGGCCTTCGCGGGCCTCGCGGACCAGCGTCACGGCCTCGGGGAAGAGGACGCGGATCGCGTCGCGGACCTGCATCGCCTGCTGGTCGGCGGAGCCGGTGAGGTCGAGGCGGCCGATCGAGGCGACGGTCATCTCAACCGCGAGCTTGATCGCGTTGTCGGCCCAGGCGACGCGCTGGGAGGACTGCATCTGCTCCGAGAGCTCTTCCATCCGGGCCCGGAACTCGTCCGGGTCGCCGAACAGGTTGAAGGGGCTGCCCTCCATGGGTGACATGTAATCAGAAGGGCGCATTCGCGAGGCGAAGTTGGCGCGATCTGCGCACCACGCGTGCGCTTTTCCTCCCTAGCGTCGGGCGCATGCGCGATCCAGAGTTCCTGAGGCGAGTCGCGGCCGGCGAGCGCGGCTCCGCCAGCGTCGAGCAGGCGGGGCTGTGTGCCCTGGTCGCGCTGGTCCTGGTCGCAGCGGCCGCGGCCATCGCCGCGGGCGGCAAGGTCGATGCGGGCCGCGACCTGGCCGCGACGCTCGGCCGCCGCCTGGCCTGCACGCCGCGCCTCCCCGACGCCTGCCGTCACCACCCGCTCGTCCCCGCCTACGGCTGGCCGCTGGCACGGCTGGCGCGGGCGCTCGCCCCGGCACCGGTCCCGCTCGCCGGTCCCTCCGGCCTGCCGCTGATGCCCGTCGACTTCCGCCGCTGTCGCCGCGAGAGCTGCGCCGTCTTCGCCGGCCCACACCTGACCGCCTCCAATCGCCGCGTCACCGCCTTCACCCAGCTGGTCGACCGGCGCCGGTCGGACGGCTGGGTCGAGGTCGTCTACTGGCTCTACCGCCCCACCCTCGGCTGGGAGGCGATTCGCCGCCGGGCCACCCAGGCTGATGTCGAGGCCGCCGCCGGCACACCCGTCCTGCTGAAGGACGACCCCGCCCTGGTCCCACTCGAGACGCTCCCTGGCCGCGACCACTACGAGTTCCCCCCTGCCGAGCGACCACCCTGGGAGGGGCGAGTCGAATCGCGCTACCCCGGCTGGTCGAGCTAGATCTGCGCCTGAGCGAAAGCGGCGAACTCACGCAGGTCGTCGGAAATGCCCTCAGGGTCGACCAAACCGGCCCTCCTCGATGCGGTGGCGCAAACCCCGCGCCAGCTCCTCGCGCAACGGCTTCGTATCCAGGTAGTCGAGCAGTGCCCTCGCCTCCAGGCGAACCCGGGTCTTCCCATCGCGCTCCAGAAGGCGGCGACCATCGCGCACGGCGCGGTGCCGGAACAGCGGCGTCGCCCTGTTGGTCGAGGGCCTGCGTGAGGCGCTCGAGTCGCTGCTTGTCCAGCGGCGGCACGCGTTTCTTCTCGTCGATCACGACCATCGCCACATCGTCCCCGATCGCCCGGACCGCGTCCAGCCGGTGCCGGCTCAGCCAGCCGGCGCCCAGCCCTCGCCGGCGCTGACCCGCTCGAACCCAACCCACAGCGCGTTGATCGCGGTGGCAACGACGCGCTCGCGGGGGACCTCGGGGTGCTCGGCCCACCAGAGGGCCAGGCCCTGGAGCACGCCGCGGAGGACCACCCAGGCCATCTCCATGCCGGCGGCGTCGAGCGAGCCGGCGAGGTTCTCGGCGCCGGGCTCGGCGGCGAACAGCCGCATCACCGCGGCGCTGCTGGCGGCGGCGACCTCGGCGTGGACCGTTTCCGCCGCCCGGTCCCCAGCCGGAGCCCGGAACAGCAGGCGGCCGGCGAAGGGGTTGCTCTCTATATATGCGAACCAGGTGTCGACGGCCCGGGCGAAGCGCTCCGCCGGCGGCCCCTCGACGGCGAAGGTCGTGCCCCAGACCTCGCGCAGCTCGGCGTAGTGGCGCTCGAGCAGGACCCGGTAGAGGGCCAGCTTCGAGGCGAAGTGGTCGTAGACGACCGGCGGCGTCACCCCGGACCGACGGGCGATCTCGTCGATCGCCGCGCCGCGGTAGCCGCGCTCGGCGAAGACCTCGGTGGCGGCGGCTTCGATCACCTCGCGGCGCTCGGCGGCGCTCATGCGCTTGCGCGGCTCGGCGTCTTTGGTCTCGGTTGACAACCTAACGCTCCCTAGGTACGGTTTCGCCCGGCAACTTCCTAATCACGACTAGGTTATTCCGCGGAGCGGAGGGAGGCAAGAAGATGATCGTCTCGGTTCACCTCGCCGAGGTCGGCGCCAAAGGAGTGCCGGGAGCGCTGCGCGGCCGCCCCCACCCGGCCCTCGTCCCCGGCCTGCGCTACGCCGAGACGACCATCACTGCCCCGCTCGGCCCGAGCTTCCTCCCCACCCCCAGCGCCGGCGGCATCGGCCTGATCGCCTCCTGGGAGGACGCGGCCGCACTCGACGCGTTCGAAGCCGGCCACCCGCTCGCCAAGCGCTTCGCCGGCGGCTGGCGGGCGCGGCTGCAGCCGCTGCGGGTGTTCGGCACCTGGCCGGAGATGGCGGGCCTGCCGGCGGAGGAGCTGCCGGTAGACGACGACGAGCCGGTCGTCGTCCTCACCCTCGGCAAGCTGCGGCTGAACCGCGTCGTCCCGTTCCTCAAAGCCAGCGCCGCCGCCGAGGGCGAGGTTCTCGACGCACCCGGCCTGCTGGCGACGATCGGGCTGGCGCGGCCGACGCGCTTCGTCGCCACCTTCTCGGTCTGGAACAGCAACGCTGAGATGCGCGCCTACGTCACCCGGCCCGGCGGCGCCCATCCCGCCGCCTTCAAGGCACACGCCGAGCGCCCCTTCCACCACCAGTCCGCCTTCATCCGCTTCCGCCCGCTCGCCTCCAGCGGCGACTGGGACGGCCGCGACCCGCTCGCTCAGGCCTTGGCCGCCGCCTCTTCCTCCTGACCCCTGTCGTCCTTCGCCTGCTGGATCAGGCCCCGCCAGTCCGTCGTCCGGAACACCAAGAGGATCGCGGCGAAGCCGAGCACGACCGACCAGGCCGCCATCGCGATCTGGGTCCCGACCGAGTAGGAGAGGACGGCGGCGCGGGTCGGGCCGTGCAGGGTCGCGACCAGCAGCGCCTGCTGGGCGCCGGCGCCGCCGGGGGTGAAGGGGACGACGTTGGCGATCGCCTGCACGCTCATCACCAGCAGCACGTTCTCGGCCGAGCCGCCGATCCCGAATGCGTCGAGGAAGAACCAGAAGGCGGCGAAGCGCAGCAGCCAGCCGACGCCCTGCCAGGCCGCCACCTCGCGCAGGTAGCGGCGCGGCTGGGTGAGGATGACGACGCCCTGCCGAACCCGCGCCCAGAACCGCCGCACCCGGTGCGCCAGCAGGTAGATGGCGATCGCCCCACCCAGCAGCAGCGCCCCGAGGGTGATGAAGAATGCGGTCGGGTTTTCGACCCAGAAGGAGATCTCGAAGGCCGGCAGCTTCGGGATCTGCGGCAGCGGCGGCAGCAGCCCCTGGGTGATCGCGTAGGCCAGCACCAGGATCCCTACGCTCGTGTCGAAGACCGTCTGGACGAGGAAGGAAGAGGTGACCGCGGGGTAGGAGGAACCGGGGATCTGGCGTTTGGCGAGGAATACTTTGGTGACGTCGCCGGCGCGGGCGGGGACGATCGCGTTGATCCCGGCCCCGGCCAGGTAGGCGGCGCTGAGCCGCAGGAAGGAGATCCGCCGGCCGGGATAGGCGGCGCGCAGCACGTTGCGCCAGGCCCAGGCCCGCGCCAGCTGCATCCCCAGCAGGCAGAGCAGGGCCGCGGCGAAGGCGGTCCAGTGGATCTCCGAGAGGTAGCGGAAGAATTCGGCGCTGCGTTCGAAGAACTCCCGGAAGCTCGATGCGAGGTCGGAGAACGGCATGCGCAGCTACACTAGCCCGCTCGTGCCGGACGCCGACACGCACACGCCGCCCCCTCTCGCCAGTCCCGACCCCGCCGATGTGGCGATGTGCGACCGTGCCCGCGAGCGCTACGCGGCCGACCGCAAGAGCCGCTTCCGCCGCCGCCGCAAACGCCACGCGGAACTGCCGAACCTGATCATCGTCGGCGGCCTCAAGTGCAGCACCACCAGCATCCATCACTACCTGGGGCTGCACCCCGACATCCAGATGTCGAAGCCGAAGGAGCTCAACTTCTTCGTCGAGGAGCTGAACTGGGACCTCGGCCTCGACTGGTACGCGAGCCGCTTCGACAGCCGCTTCAAGGTCCGCGGCGAGTCCTCGCCCCACTACACGAACCTGCCGCGGTTCACCGGCGTCGCCGAGCGGATCCACCGCAACTGCCCCGACGCGAAGCTGATCTACATGGTGCGCGACCCGATCAAGCGGATCCTCTCGCACTGGGTTCACGCCACCGGCGCCGGCTACGAGACCGGCGAGATGGTCCCCGTCCTCTCCGACCCGAACACCTCCTACGTCAACCGCTCCAAGTACTGGATGCAGCTGCAGCCCTACCTCGAGCTGTTCGACCGAGGGCAGATCGAGGTGATCGCCCAGGAGGAGCTGCAGACCGAGCGCGAGGCGACGATGCGCAAGGCCTTCGCCTTCGCCGGCGTCGACCCGGACTTCACCTCCGAGCAGTTCGACCGCGAGTGGGAGAAGTCCGCGGCCAAGGAGGGCGACAAATACCAGCTGATGGAGAAGCTGATCAAGCTGCCGGGCTTCCGCTCCTTCGACCGCAACTTCGACCGCCTGCCGGAGTCGCTGCGCTGGTTGGTCGAGAAGGTCGTCCACGATCCCGACAAGCCGCCGGCCGAGAAGCCGAAGCTGCCCGACGACCTGTTCGAGACCCTGCGCGGCCGCTTCACCGAGGACGTCGCCGAGCTGCAGAAGTTCGCCGGCCGCCAGTTTCCGGGCTGGCACGACTACAGCTGACGCGCGGTAGTCCTTCCCCCCTCTTTTGAGGGGTTAAAGTCGACCGCGCGGGTAGGGTCCGCCCTGATGCGCCGCCTGCTTCCCGATCCCGGACCGACCTCGGTCGCCAAGCAGCTAGATGCCTACCGGCCCTGGGAGGGCGCCCACCCCGAGCGGCCCTTCCTGGCGATGAACTTCGCCACCACGCTCGACGGGCGGGCGACGATCGCCGGCGTCTCCGGCCCGATCGGGTCCGACGCCGACACCGAGATGCTGGTCGGGCTGCGCGGCCGCTTCGACGCGGTGATAATCGGCGCCGGCACGATGCGGGCCGAGCGCTACGGCCGGCTCGCCGCGAAGCCGGAGACGCACGAGCGGCGGGAAGCGCTCGGCCTCCCTCCCGAGCCGCTGATGGTCCTCGTCAGCGGCCGCCTCGACCTGCCCTGGGAGGCGCCGCTGTTCACCGACGGCGGCCGGGTCCTGATCTTCACCGCCTCCGAGGTCGAGCCGCCGCCGACCGAGTCCGAGGTCGAGGTCGTCCGCCACCAGGACCGGGTCGACCTCGCCGCGGCGCTGCGCCACCTCCGCGCCGAGCACGGCGTCCGCGCCCTGCTCAGCGAGGGCGGGCCCCACCTCCATGCTCAGCTCCAGGCCGCCGGCCTGGTCGACGAGCTCTTCCTCACCCTCGCCCCGAAGCTGCGCGGCCTCGGCGCCCCGAACCTGATCGAGGGAGAGCTCCCGAGCGTGGTCGAGCTCGAGCTGACCTGGCTGCTGGAGGCGGAAGGCGAGCTGCTCGCCCGCTACCGCCGCCGCTGAAATCCCAATCTGTCAGGGATGAAATCCCAAACTGTCGGATTCCCGATCCCAATCTGTCAAAATGTTGATCCCAATCTGTCAGATCCATGGCACTGATCCCACGTCACATACGACCTCAGCTGGTCGACGCCCTCGGGGAGGCCCGCGTCGCCTGCCTGCTGGGAGCGCGGCAGAGCGGCAAGAGCACGCTCGTCCAGGCAATCGCCGGTGAAGAGCACCCCGCCCGCTACGTAACCCTGGACGATCCCGCCGCTCTCGAAACCGCCAAAGCCGACCCCGCGGGGTTCGTCGCAGGAGAGGGGCGCCTGGCCATCGACGAGATCCAGCGTGCCCCGGAGCTGATGCTGGCGATCAAGCGGGTCGTAGACGACGACCCCACCCGCGGACGCTTCCTCCTCACGGGCTCAGCCAACATCGTCACCCACCCTCGCATCGCGGACTCGCTCCCAGGCCGCGTCGACTACCTGACCCTATGGCCGTTCTCGCAGGCGGAGCTGGCGGAAAGCAGCACGACCGTCCTCGGGGATGCGTTTCTCGGAGAACCGCCAGAAGCCAAGGACCCGCCGACGGGCCGAGAGGGCTATGTCGAGCGGATCGTCCGCGGAGGCTTCCCCGAGGTAGTCGGTTCCAGCGGGGCCCGACGGCAGCGCTTCTTCGCCGGGTACGTCGACTCGATCCTCGGCAGAGAGATAGAGGAACTGGGATCGGTGCGCGATCACGAGGCCGCCGCTCGCGTGATCCGCCTCGCCGCGGCACGCTCGGCCGCGCTGGTGAACCTGTCCTCGATCGGGCAGGAGCTGGGAATCGACCACAAGACCGTCGGCAACCACCTACGCAGCCTCGAACAGCTCTTCCTCCTCATCCGTCTACCCGCCTGGCATGCCAACCTCGGCCACCGGGTCGTCCGCAGCCCCAAGCTCCACATCGCCGACACCGGTCTGCTCTGCTCCCTGATCGGTGCCGAGCCCGATCGCCTGATCGGAGACGGCGGAATCGCGGGCAGCGTCTTCGAGACCTTCGCCGTAACCGAGGTGATTCGGATGGTTGACGCCAGCGATCTTGCCCCGCAGATTCGTCCCCATCACTACCGCGACCAGCGCGGTCATGAGGTCGACCTGGTGCTCGAACGCCCCAATGGCGACGTCGTCGGGATCGAGGTGAAGGCATCGTCTACGCCCCGTGCCCGGGACGCGTCCGGCCTGGCGCTCATGCGCGACGCACTGGGAAAGCGATTCCGGCTCGGCCTAGTGCTCCACACCGGTCCCGACACCATTCCCCTCGGCGACCGGATCTGGGCGACTCCGCTCGCCGCGCTCTGGACCTGATCAGCCGCCCGAGCCGACCTCGGCGTCCCATACATCGGGGCCGAGCCCGCGCAGCTGCTCCTTCATCACCTTGCCGGTGTCGGCGCGGGGCAGCGAGGCGGCGACCTCGATGTAGCGGGGGACCATGAAGGCGGCCATCCGGCCCCGGCACCACTGCCAGAGCTCGGCCGGGTCGACGCCAGCGCCCTCAGCCGGGACGACGACCGCCTTGACGTCCTCTTCGCCCAGCGGCGAGGGGACGCCGACGGCGCAGGCCTCGGCGACGCCCGGCGCCGAGGCGAGCAGGCTCTCCAGCTCCCAGGAGGAGATGTTCTCGCCGCGGTGGCGGATCGAGTGCACGAGCCGGTCGGCGAAGAAGACGAAGCCGGCCTCGTCGCGGCGGCCGAGGTCGCCGGTGTGGAACCAGCCGCCGCGGTTGGCGGCCGCGGTCGCCTCCGGGTCGCCCTCGTAGCCGTCGCTGAGCACCGCGTCGGTCCGGCCCCGCACGGCGATCTCGCCGACCTCGCCAGGGCCGAGCGGCTCCCCGTCCTCGCCGAGGATCGCCAGCTCGAGATCGGGCCGCGGCCGGCCGCAGGAGCCCGGCGGCGTCGCCTCTCCCGGGTGCGGCAGCGCCATCGGCTCGCCCTCGGTCATCCCGTAGACGTCGTGCAGCGGCACCCCGAAGCGACGCTCGAACCCGACCGCGAGCTCGGCCGGCATCGCCCCGGTCACCCCCGCCCGCAGCGTCGTCGCCGCGTCGTCGGGGCGCGGCGGCAGCGAGCAGAGGAAGCGGGCGACGTTGGCGAAGCCGATGAACAGGGTCGCCCCCGAGGCGCGCACCTGGTCCCAGAAGCGGGAGCGGGAGAAGGTCGGGTGCAGGTCGACGGCGGCCCCGGCGATCACCGCCGGCAGAACCGTGTCGCTCTGGCCGGCGATGTGGAACAGCGGCATCCAGGCGTGGAAGACGTCGCGCTCGCCCATCGCCAGGGACCAGGCGACCCAGCCGGCGCCGCGGCAGAGCTGCCCGTGGCTGAGCCGGACCGCCTTCGAGCGCCCGGTCGTCCCCGACGTGTACATCAGCTCGGCGAGGTCGCCGGGCGCCGGCGCCGCCGGCTCGGCCGGTTCCCGCGCCCGCACTTCGTCCCAGTCCTCGGCCAGCAGCACCGTCTCGATCCCGGTGCCGCTGAGGTCCGGCAGGTCCGCCCTGCCGGCGGCGTCGGTGACCAGCGCCCGGGCGCCGGAGCGGGCGATCATCTCAGCCAGGATCTCGCCGCGGTGGGCGCGGTTGAGCGGCACGAAGACGGCCCCGGCGGCGAGCGTGCCGAGCCAGGCCCAGAGCATCTCGGGCCGGTTCGGGAGGAAGGCCGCGACCCGTGCGCCGGGCCCGGCCACGCCGCCGGGGCCACGCGCCCAAGCCGCAAAGCGCAGCGCCTCCTCCCAGGCCTCGGCGTGGCTCCAGCGCTCACCCTGCCAGCGCAGGAAGAGCCGCTCGGGGCTGCGCCGCGCCCGCTCGGCCAGCAGCGCCGGCACGCTCAGCCGCTCGGCCCCGACCAGCTCGAGGACCGGGTTGTCTTCGGGACCGGCCGGGGCCACCGCGCTCAGCCCGCGGCGAAGGTCGCCGCCAGCTGCCGTTCGACCTCGGCGCAGATCTCCGCCGCCCAGACCGCCGCCTCGGCCCCACTGTCGGCGCGGTGCCAGGCGAACGACATCGGCGTCGCCGAGACGCGGCCGGCGGCGAGGGCGCCGAAGTCCGTGCCCGGCTCGTCCTCGTAGGGCGGCGGCGGCCCGTTGCGTTCGCCGTAGGTGAGGAGGCCGTGGATTCCCTCGCGCTCGGCCTCGATCAGCGAGTCGCCGGGGTAGAAGCGGCGACCGAGCCGCGTCACCTCGACCCGTGCCTCGCGCACCGTCGCCGGCACGTTGACGTTCAGCACCGCCCGCTCCGGCGCTTCGCGCTCCAGCATCGCCGCCGCGAACATCGCGGCGATCGCGGCGGTGGTGTCGTAGACCGGCGTCGTCGGGTCGTGGGAGTCGAGGATGTGGAAGTGGCCGTCGAAGTGCTGCTGGGAGACGGCGAGGCCGGTGGCGCCGAGCAGCGCCCCCTCGATCGCCGCCCCGACCGTGCCCGAGTTGAGCGTGTCGTCGCCGAGATTGGGCCCGTGGTTGATGCCGGAGACGACCAGCTCCGCCCCGGCGCCGAGCTCGCCCAGCATCCCGACCCGCACGCAGTCGACCGGGAAGCCGCGCACCGCGTAGTGCGGGATCGCGCCGACGTCGGCGAGCCGCTCGACCGGCACCGGCCAGCCGTAGGAGGCGTTGCGGCTGACGCCGCTGCGGTTCTCGGCCGGGGCCAGCGTCACCGCCGGCAGCCCGGCGGCGCCGAGCCCGCGGACCAGCGCGTGCAGGCCCTCGGCGGCGATGCCGTCGTCGTTGGTGACCACCAGCCGCGGCGCGCTCATCGCGTGGTTCCTTTCGGACGCATGCCGTCTGAAAGGAACCACAAGTCGGGGAAAGGGCGGCTCATCGCAGACCGGGCCGGTCCGGCAGCCAGGCGACCGCGCCCGGCAGGCTGCGGGGCTCGCCGTAGACCGCCCACTCCGCCGCCAGCGGACCGACCGAGACGCCGGCCGTCAGCCCCTGGCCGCCGAAGCCGCCGCAGGCGATCACGGTCTCGTCCGCCTCGTAGGGCCCGACGACGTACTCGCCGTCGGCGCTGATCGGGTAGAGCCCGGTCCAGCCGGTCTCGAAGCCGAGCCCCTCGACCCGCAGCCGGTCGTTGACCCGCTCCGCGACCGCCTCCCAGGTGTCCCAAGTGACGGTCCGCTGGTAGGTCTCGGGGTCGGCCGAGCCGAGCTGCTCGAGGGCGGCGTAGGTGTGCATCCCGGCGATCATGCTGGATGGGCCGTCCTGGCGGAAGTAGGCCGCCTCGTCCTCGCCGGGGATGTATTCCTGCACCATCGGCACCGTGTAGTCGACGGCGGGCGGCAAACTCACCTTGATCACCTCGTGCACCTGGTTGACGAGCGGGAACGGGTGGCCGAGCAGCTCGCCGATCTCCATCGCCCAGGGCCCGGCGGCATTGACGACGACGTCGGCCTCGACCGGCTCGCCGTCGGTCAGCAGCCGGTGGCGACGCTCGCCGCCGCGCTCGCAGCCGGTCACCCGGGTCCGGTGCAGGATGCTGGCGCCGGCGGCCTCGGCCCGCTCGGCGAGCACCCCGCAGAGCAGCGGCCCGTCCATGTGGCCGTCGAGCGGGTTGTGGATCGCGCCGAGCAGGTCGTCGGTGCGCAGGTGCGGGACGATCTCCCGCACCTCCTCGACGCCGACGATCCGCGAGGGCTCGGCCCCGAGCTCGCGCTGCAGCGCGATCACCTGCTCGAAGAGCTTCAGATGCGCCTCGTTGCGGGCCAGGCGCAGGTACCCGATCCGCGCCAGCGGCAGGCCGTTCTCGGCCTCGAAGCGGTCGAGCAGGGCGCGGGTCTGGACCCGCACTTCGACCTGCAGCAGCTCGGTCGAGTTGATGTTGTAGATCCCGGCGGAGAGTCCGGAGGAGCCCGAGGCCGGGTGCTCGCGCTCGATCACCGTCACCGGGCAGCCGAGCTCCGCCGCGCGCAGGGCGGCGCTGAGGCCGGCGACGCCGGCGCCGATCACCGCGACCGCGGGATGGCTCACCCGGCCTCCTGCTCCTTCGCGCCGCCGCCGCTCTCGAGCGTCGGCAGGATGTAGAGGTCGGCGATCGTGCCGCAGTCGACGACGAGGTCGGTGCCGGTGATCCCCGACGCTTCGTCGCTGGCCAGGAAGCAGACCGCGGCCGCCACCTCCTCGGGCATCACCATCCGCTTCATCGGCACCCGCCGGAAGTCGTTCTTCATCATCTCCAGTTCGTCCGGCGCGGTGGCCGCTTCGACCATCGGCGTCAGCGCCCAGCCGGGGCTGACCGTGTTCGCCCGCACGCCTTTTGCGCCGAGCTCGACGGCGATGTTCTTGGTCAGCTGCATCAGCCCGGCCTTCGCCACCGAGTAGCTGGTGAAGGGCCCGTCGACGTCGTGGCCGTCGATCGAGGAGAGGCTGACGATCGCGCCGCCGCCGTTCTCGATCATCGAGCGCGCCGCCGCCCGCGAGAGCACGAACGGCGCCTTCAGCATCACGTCGAGGACGAAGTCCCAGTTCTCCAGCTCGATCTCCAGCAGCTCCGCTTCGTCGAAGACCCCGGCGTTGTTGACCAGCACGTCGATCCGGCCCCAGCGCTCCAGCGCCGCCGCGACCAGCCCCTCGCAGGCGGCCGGATCGGCGACGTCGCCGCTCAGCCACCAGGCGCGGCCGCCCGCCTGCTCGAGCTCGGCGACGGCGCTCTTCAGGTCCTCCTCGCCGCGCCCGGTGACCAGCACCTCGGCCCCTTCGGCGGCGAGCCGGCCGGCGATCGTACGGCCGAGCCCCTTGCTGCCGCCGGTGACGATCGCGGTCTTGTCCTTGAAGCGGTCCATCGGGCCTCCCTTTAGCGAGTTCGAGTGGAAAGAAGATCTCGGATGCGGATCTTCTCGCCCTCGGCGCCGTTTTCAAGCCGACGGGCGCCGAGCGAGCCGGTGCCGCGACTGGTTCGCCCCAGCGCCGCGAAGAACTCGGCCGGCTCCAGGCACTCCGGCGCGAACACGCCTTTACCCTCGGGACCGCCCTCCAGCATCAGCAGGATGCCGGCGGCGGCGGGGATTCCGGTCGACTCCTCCATGCTCAGCTCGTCGGCCGAGGCGAAACGGATCCCGTCCTCGCCGCTCCAGACGTCGACGACGAGGCCGCCGCCGAGGTACTCGGTCGGCGCCCGGGTCTGCAGATAGCGGTCGTAGAGGGCCGCGGCGACGGCGGGGGTCCCGTTTGCCGAGCCGCCGAGCTCGATCTCGGCTCCCGCGCCGCCCCCGGCGCCGAGCCGGGCCAGCGCCCAGTTCACGACCAGGGCGTCTTCGGGGACGATGCTGCCGTAGTTGCGGACGAGGTCGACGTCGAGGAAGCGCGGCACCGTGATCGGCTCCGGGTGGGAGAGCTCGATCACCAGCCGGTCGCCGAGCGGCGGCGGGAAGCTGGCGGTGCGGAGGTTGAGCTCGTCCCAGGCGGGGACCGGCGAGCGAGTCCCGTCGGCGGCGACCGGGGAGAAGATGTGCCAGAAGTGCTGCAGGGCGGCGGCGTTGACGTCGGCGACGTCGACGACCCAGGAGAGATCGACCTCGTCGGCGTGGCCGAGCGCGTCGACGGCGGCGCGGACGAGGACGTTCGTCACCCCCGGCGAGGAGCCCATCCCGACCAGGGCGCGGATGCCGGCGGCCTTGGCGTCCATGTCGCGGCCGAGCAATTCCAGGGTGGCGTCGGCGTCGTCGCAGATGTCGAGGTAGTCGCAGCCGGCCTCGATGCAGGCC
>DATHUE010000057.1:0-11437 GCA_035462545.1 Solirubrobacterales bacterium | reverse complement strand
GCCGGGCACGCTCTGGTTGACGATCTTGAAGTAGCCACCGCCGGCCAGCTTCTTGAACTTCACGAGCGAGAAGTCCGGCTCGATGCCGGTCGTGTCGCAGTCCATCAGGAACGAGATCGTCCCGGTCGGCGCGAGCACCGTTGCCTGCGCGTTGCGGTAGCCGAACTGCTCGCCGAGCTCGACGGCGTCATCCCAGGCGCGCTGGGCGGCGGCCAGATGACGATCGTCAACCAGTCGGTGCCGCTGGCGCTGCAGGCGATGGGCTACTCGGACGCGGAGATCGACCCGATCAACGCCCACATCAAGGAGAAGAACACGATCGTCGGCGCCCCCGGCCTCAAGGACGAGCACCTGCCGGTCTTCGACGTCGCGGTCGGCGAGCGGGCGATCTCCCACACCGGCCACATCGACATGATGGCGGCGACGCAGCCGTTCATCTCGGGGGCGATCTCGAAGACGGTCAACCTGCCGCAAACCGCCACGGTGGAGGACATCGCCGACGCCTACACGCGCGGCTGGAAGGGCGGGCTCAAGGCGCTGGCGATCTACCGCGACGGCTCGAAGACGGCGCAGGCGCTGCGCACCGACGCCCAGGACGAAAAGGTGGCCGAGGCCGAAGAGGCGATGCCGCAGCCGATCCGCAAGAAGATGCCGCGCGAGCGCGAGTCGATCACCCACAAGTTCTCGATCGCCGGCCACGAGGGCTACAACACCGCCGGCAAATACGAGGACGGCTCGGTCGGCGAGATCTTCCTCACCGACATCGGCAAGGAGGGCTCGACGATGCGGGGGCTGCTGAACGCCTTCGCGACGGCGATCTCGCTCGGCCTCCAGTACGGGGTGCCGCTGGAGACCTTCGTCCGCAAGTTCAGCTACATGCGCTTCGAGCCGGAGGGCATCACCGGCAACCCGGAGATCCCGTTCGCCAAATCGCTGCCCGACTACATCATGCGCTGGCTCGGCAGCCGCTTCATCGACGACACCGAAGTGCTCGAGGACCTGGGGATCATGACCCAGGAGGTGCGGGCCAAAAAGGATGCCGAGACCTCGCAGCTCGGCCTCGGGATCCCGACCGACACCGCCGGTCCCGCCAACGGCGGCGGCCAGGCCGGCAACGGCGGCTCCGTCCCCGCGGCGGCGGCCTTCACCGAAACTCCCCCGGTGCGGCCGGCGAAGATGTCGGGGCTCGATCTCGGCCCTGCCTGCGAGCAGTGCGGCGGCATGATGCAGCGCACGGGGTCTTGTTACACGTGCTCTTCCTGCGGCAACAACACCGGCTGCGGTTGAGGACGTAGCGGTAGATTCGGGCAATGCACTTCCTGGCGGCCGTGGCGGCTGCGTTGGCGCTGGCGGCGCCCACCACATCAACCGTCTCCCCATGCGAGAAAGCGGTGATTGGGCATGGGTCAGCCGACTGGCGCAGCGAGTCCGTCGTCGCCGGGCCGGTCGGGGTGAGGAAGCGGCCCCTGCGGATGATGTCCCAGACGAAAAACGGCCTGGTGACGAAGATGCCGATCCTGGTCGAAGGGCGCGAGCCGGAGGCGGTCACCGTCAGCGTTCCGCGGGACCTGCGGGGGCGGGTCTTCCTCTACTTCGGCGGCGCCTCCTCCTTCGCCGGGGACCGCGGCTACAGCGAGGTCGAGTTCCAGCTCTGCGGCAACAAGCCGCGCACGATCTGGCCGGGCGGGATTCGGGTCAAGGGCCGGGCTCCAGTTCGCCTCGAGGTCTTCGTCGAAGGCCGGAACGAGCCCTTCGTCCTGCGGCTCGGCGAGCCCAAGCCCTACGAGCCGACTAGCTGAGCACCACCTCGGCGTCGTGCCGAGGGGTCTCGGTAATTGCCCGGCGGAACGAGCGCTCCGCCTGCGGCCGTGCTGGGCTCAGCTCGCGGCGCTTGACCAGCTCACGCAGGACGACCGCCATCTCGAACTGGGCGAAGGCGGCGCCGAGACAGCGGCGGATGCCGCCGCCGAACGGGATCCAGGTGTAGGTGCCGGGCCCCTCGCCGAGGAACCGCTCGGGCAGGAAGCGGCCGGGCTCGGGGTAGATCCGCGGATCGCGATCGATCAGGTGGATGCTGGGTACGACAGACACCCCGGCCGGCAGCTCGTAGCCGCCGATCGCGACCGGCTCGGTCAGCTTGCGGATCACCCCGACCAGGACAGGTCGCAGCCGCAGCGTCTCCTGGATCGTCGCCGTCAGGTAGGCGTCCTCGCCGGCGGTGACCTCGGCCCGCAGCCGCGCCAGCTTCTCGGGGTGGCGTACCAGCCGCTCGACCGCCCAGGAGAGCGCGGTCGCCGTCGTCTCGTGGCCGGCGACGAGCAGGGTGAGGAGCTCGTCGCGGATCTCGTCGTCGCTCATCGGGCTGCCGTCCTCGTGCTCGGCCGCGACCAGCATCGAGAGGACGTCGTCGCGCCCGGCGAGATCGCCGGCCCGGCGCCGGTCGCGGATCTCGGTCCGGATCAGCGCATCGACGCGGTCGACGCGGCGGCGGAAGGCGGGGATGCGGCGAATACGCTCGGGCCCGATCATGATCACCGGCGCCAGCAGCATCGGGTTGGTGGTGAGGTCGAGGAAGCCGCGCAGCGCCGAGCGCAACGGGTCCATCCGCTCACGGTCCTGGACGCCGAAGACCGTCTCGATGACGATCTCCAGCGTGATCGCCTGGAACCGGGGCCGCAGCTTGTACGGCGTGGCCCGCGGCCAGCCGTCGATCTCGCGGCCGGCGATCTCCGCCATCGTCTCGCCGTAGCCCTGCATCCGCTCGCCGTGGAAGGGCGGCAGCAGCAGCCGGCGCTGGGCGATGTGGGGCTTCTCGTCGAGAACGAGGACGGAGTTGTCGCCGAGGATCGGCCGCAGGATCTCGTTGCCCTCGCCGGCGTGGAAGACCTTCGGGTCGCCGGTGAAGACCTGCTTGACCGCCGCCGGGTCGGAGAGCACCACCCAGGTCCCTTCGTGGGCGATCCGGATCGTGAACAGCTCGCCGAACCGGGCCCGACACTGCTCCAGCATCCACTGCGCCCGCCGCGACCAGATCGCGGTCTGCAGCGCCCGCGGCATCCGCGGGCCCGGCGGCAGACCTGAGACGAGTCCAGGCGGAGGCGATACCTGTGCTTCTTGGACCGCTGTCTCCATTGCCCAGAGATCATCCCGTAGCCTGAGCGCCTGTGAGTCTTCCCCGCCTTCCCGTCGACGTAGAGCACCGCCTGATCAAGCGCCTCTGCGGCCTTTCGCCCCGGGCCCAGCGGCGGCTGTTCGGGCCGCCGCCGACGCGCGACGGGCAGACGCTGGCGCCCGACATCCACGTCCTGATCAAACTCGCCGAGCAGGCGGGCAGCAGCTCGATCACCGGCGAGGGATCGCCGGCGGCGGCCCGCAAGGAGCGCCGCCGCGACGCCGCCGTGACGGGAGCGCGGCCGCCGATCCCGATGCAGCGGGTGACGGAGCTGACGATCCCCGGCAGCGCCGGCCTGCTCGGCGCCCGCCACTACGTCCCACTCGGCGCCGCCGCGCCCGGGCCGCTGCTGCTCTACTTCCACGGGGGCGGCTGGGTGGTCGGCGATCTCGACACCCACGACGGCGTTTGCCGCTTCCTCGCCGCCGCCGCCGGGGTCTCGGTCCTCGCGGTCGACTACCGGCTCGCCCCCGAGCACCCCTTCCCGGCGGCGATCGAAGACGCCTGGGCGGCGTTCGCCTGGCTCGGCGCGAACGCCGCCGCGCTCGGCGCCGATCCGCACCGAATCGCGGTCGGCGGCGACAGCGCCGGCGCCAACATCGCCGCCGTCCTCTGCCTGCTGGCCCGCGAAGCCGGCCTCGGGGCGGCGATGCAGCTGCTGATCTACCCGGTCATCGACGCCGGTGCCGAGTCGCGCCAACGCTTTGCCGAGGGGTTCCTCCTGACCAAAGCGGACATGGACCGGTTCGATGCCCTCTACATCCCCGCCGGCGTGGACCCGGCCGATCCGCGGATCTCCCCGCTGCGGGCGCCCGATCTCTCGGGCCTGCCCCCGGCCTACGTCGCCACCGCCGGCTTCGACCCGCTGCGCGACGAGGGCGAGGCCTACGGCAAGCGCCTGCGCGAGGCGGGGGTGCCGGTGGCGCTGGTCCGTCACCCGGGACTGACCCACACCTTCGCCAACCTGACCGCGATCAGCCGCAGCTCCCGGGCGGCGATGCTGGAGGCGGCGGGGGCGCTGCGGATGGGTCTGACGCAGCCCGCCGCGGCCTGAGCGGCCGGCGCTATCCGAGCCGGCCGAGGCCGGGGAAGAAGCGGCCGACCCGGGCCGCGTAGCGAGCGTACGCCGCCCCGTGGGCGCGGTGCAGGTAGGGCTCCTCGACCACCCGCACCTGCAGCTCGAGCGCGACCGCCAGCCCGGCGAATCCGGCGAAGGCGACCCAGCTCGGCACAAGCAGCGTCAGTCCGAGCCCGGTCGGCAGCATCGCCGCGAAGATCGGGTTGCGAACGAGGGCGAAGGGACCGGCGGTGACGAGCTCCGTTCGCTCGGCCTCGTCGACGCCGATCCGCCAACTGGTCCCCATCGCCACCTGGGCGTAGAAGGTGGCGCCGATCCCGGCCAGCGCCAGAACCAAGCCGACTGCGTGGACCGCGGCGACGTCGAGCGCACCGACCGGCGCCACCAGACCGAGCAGCGCCAGCACTGGGGCGGCGGCGCCGAGCAGCAGCGCCAGCGTGAACCCGACTCCGGCCAGCCACTCGGCCGAGCCCGGCCGGCCGCCGAGGCCGTGGAACCCGGTCGAGCCGGTGCGCCGCAACTGGATCAGCGTCCGCAGGCCGAAGGCAAGCGCCAGGTAGAGGGCGTAGAGGACGAGGGCGAGCGTGGCCATCCTCATACCTTATACCCCTTGGGGGTATAAGGCTCTCGCCGCTCTTCCCAGGAGCGCTACTCGTACTGCAAGGCCTGCAGCGGGTCCATCCGCGAGGCGCGGCGGGCGGGGAAGATCGCCGCGATCACCCCGATCACGGCGGCGAGCACCAGGAGCACGACCAGCGAGCCGACCGGGTAGGAGAGGACGAAGCCTTCGTCCTTCAGCGGCTGCGCGATCAGGGCCGCGAAGGCGAGGCCGAGGGCCATGCCGAGGATCGCCCCGATCAGGGCCGTGATCACCGCCTCGTAGCGGATCATCGTCCGCACCTGGCGCCGCGACATCCCGATCGCCCGCACCATTCCCAGCTCGCGGGTGCGCTCGTGGATCGAGAGCGCCAGCGTGTTGGCGATCCCGAACACCGAGATCAGGATCGCCAGCCCCAGCAGCGCGTAGATCAGGCCGAGCAGCTGGTTCACCTGTTCTTCCTGTTTCTGCTTCAGCTCCTGCTGGTTCAGCACGTCGGCGGTCGGGAAAGCTTTCTCGGCCAGCGTTTCCAGGCGTTTCTGCACCGTGGCGGCATCGACCCCCGGCGCCACCCGGACGAAGTCGATCGTGTCCTGGGTCTGGTCGAAGTCGCGCGCCATCACCGCCTGGGTGACGATCGCGCCGCCGACCAGGCCGACCTTGGTCTTGTAGATGCCCGCGACCTCGAAACGGGGCCGCTCGCCGGTCTGGCTCAGCAGCCCGAAGCGCTCGCCGACTTCGAGGCCGTGGTCGGAGGCGAACGAGTCCTCGAGCAGGCCCTGGTCGTCCCGGAGCTTGCGCAGCGTCTGCGGGCCCCCCTGCTCCCATTCCAGCTCGAAGACCTCGTTGGCGTCGGGCGAGAGGCCGTTGACCCGGGTCTTCGCGCCGCTGCCGAGCAGCTTCGCTTCGGTGCCGCGCAGGGTGGCGACCAGCTCGACGCCGGGCACCTGCCGCACCGCCACGGCGGCGGCCGGCGGGATCGGCGAGAAGCCGTCGCTGTTCTGGATCACAAGGTCGCCCTGGAAGCTGTCGTCGACCGCCTCGGCGATCGAGCTCTTGATCCCGGCGGCGAAGACGGTGACGAAGGCGACCAGCGCCAGCCCGATCATCAGCGCCGCCGCGGTGATCGCCGTCCGGCTCGGGTTGCGCTGGGCGTTCTCGCGGGCGAGGCGGCCGGTCAGGCGCCGCATCCGCTCCAGCGGCCAGCCGGCCAGCGCCGCCAGCGGTCGCACCAAGGCGGGGCTGAAGAGCGAGACGCCGAGCACGACCAGGACGGCGCCGATCCCCATCATCAGCGCCGCGGCGTCGCCGTCGGCACCCCCGAAGAGGCCGCCGAGCAGCAGCCCCAGGCCGCCCAGGCCGAGCAGCGCGGTGAGGACGATGCGCAGGACCCGGCGGCGCCGGGTGGGCACCAGCGTCTCGGCGCGCATCGCGGCGATCGGCGGGATCCGCGTCGCGCGGACCGCCGGGACCAGCGAGGAGACCAGCGTCACCCCGACCCCGACCAGCAGCGAGACGACGATCGTGCGGCTCTTCATCACCAGGTCGGTGGTCGGCAGGTTGACCCCGATCGCCTCGAACAGGGCGTTGAGCGCGAGCGCGATCAGGAAGCCGCCGGCGATCCCGAGCAGCGCTCCCAGCAGCCCGATCGCCAGCGCCTCGACGATCACCGAGCCGAGGATCTGCCGCTGCGAGGCGCCGAGGGTTCGAAGCATCCCGAACTCCGTGATCCGCTGGGCGACCGTGATCGAGAAGGTGTTGAAGATCAGAAAGGCGCCGACGAACAGGGCGACGAAGGCGAAGACGAGCAGCATCGTCTCCAGGAAGCCGAGGCTTTCGCGGATCTCCTCCGAGGCGCGCTGGGCGCTTTCTTCGCCGGTCTCGACCCGGACCGAGGACGGCATCACCCGCTCGATCCGGCGTTTCAGCTGCTCGGGCGAGACGCCGTCGACGGCGGCGATCGAGATCTGGTCGAGACGGCCGCGCTTGGCGGTGATCCGCTGCGCTTCCGGCAGCGTCACCTGGGCGATGCTGGCGCCGCCGAAGGAAGCACCGCCGAGCTCGGTGAAGCCGACGAGCCGGAAGCTCTGCGCCGGGATCCGGCCGACGAGGGTGACCTCGTCGCCCAGCTCGACCCCCGCCTCTTCGGCCGCGGCGAGGTCGAGCGAGGCTTCGCCGGAACCGCGCGGCTGGCGCCCCTGCACGTATTCGAGCGACTCCAGGGGCGGCGGCAGGGCCGAAGAGATGAACTTGGGGGCGAATTTGGAGCCGATCGCCTCGCCCTCGGAGTCGAAGAAGCCGCCAACGGTGAAGATCGCCCCCGCGGCGACCCTGACGCCGGGCGTCCTCTTCGCCGGCTTCAGCAGCGAGGCGCTGATCGTCGGCGTTTCGCCGCTTTCCTGTTTGACCAGGTTCTTGGCGGTGACGACGACCGCGACGCCCTCGTTCGACTTCTCGAAGATTTCGTCGAAGGCGGCGAAGATCGTGTCGGTGAGGACGTAGGAGCCGGCCATGAAGGCGACCCCGATCACCACCGCGAAGGTCGTCGCCAGGGCGCGGACCTTGCGAGCCCAGAGGCTCTTGAGGGCGAGCCCGGACAAGGCGCCTAGCCGATCTGCTTCATCAGCTCGATCACCTCGTCCGCCGAGCCGGGGCGGCCGTCCTGGACGATCCGCCCGTCGCGGAGGGTGATCAGGCGGTCGGCGTGGGCGGCGGCGGCCGGGTCGTGGGTGACCATCACCACCGTCTGACCGAACTCGTCGACCGCCTGGCGCAGCAGCGCCAGCACGTCGCCGCTGGCCTTCGAGTCGAGGTTGCCGGTCGGCTCGTCGGCGAAGACCACGGCCGGTTTCGAGAGCAGGGCGCGGGCGACCGCGACGCGCTGCTGCTGGCCGCCGGAGAGCTCGGCCGGGCGGTGGGTGCGGCGGTCCTCGAGGCCGACGGTGCGGATCAGCCGCTCCAGCCACTCGGCGTCCGGCTTGCGGCCGGCGATCGAGAGCGGCAGCAGCATGTTCTCCTCGGCGGTGAGAACCGGCAGCAGGTTGAAGAACTGGAAGACGAAGCCGAGCTTGTCGCGGCGCAGCTTCGTCAGCTCGCCGTCGTCGAGGCCGGTGATCTCGGTCCCGTCGAGCTCGACCGTGCCGGCGGTCGGCTTGTCGAGGCCGGCGAGGATGTGCATCAGGGTCGACTTGCCCGAGCCCGAGGGGCCCATGATCGCGGTGAAGGCGCCGCGCTCGAAGCCGGTGCTGACGCCGGCCAGGGCATCGACGGCGGCGTCGCCCTCGCCGAAGCGGCGGCGGAGATCGGTGGCGATGACGACCTGACCGTTCGAAGACATCCTCGGCACCGTATCGAGGTCAGGGAATAGCCTGCGGCCGGTGGCGCTGGCGGACGAATTCGACGGACTCCTGATCGACCTCGACGGGGTCGTCTGGGTCGGGCGCGAGCTCGTGCCCGGCTCGGCCGAGGCGCTGACGGCACTGCTGGCGGCCGGCAAGGAGATCGTCTTCGTCACCAACAACCCGGCGAAGCCGGCAGCCGCCTACGCCGAGCGGCTGGCCGCCGCGGGCGTGGAGGTGACACCGGAGCGGATCGTCACCGCGGGGATGGTGACGGCGCGGCTGGCGATGGAGGCGGCTGGCGATGAGGGCCGCGCGTTCGTGATCGGCGCTCCCGCCTTTCGCGAGCTGGTCGCCGAGGGGGTCGAGGTGCTCGAGGGCGAGGCGGGGCGCGGGGCCGAGGTCGTCGTCGTCTCCGGCCACCGCGAGTTCGACTACGGGGAGCTGCTGACGGCGACGCTGGCGCTGCAGGGGGGCGCGGCGCTGCTGGCCACCAGCCGCGACCCGACCCTGCCGATGCCGGGCGGCGCCTGGCCCGGCACCGGCTCGATCCTCGCCGCGGTCGAGACCGCCAGCGGCAGGCGAGCCGAGATCGGCGGCAAGCCCGAGCGCCACCTGTTCGAGATGGCCCTGGCGGCGATCGGCTCGCCGGTCAGGATCGCGATGGTCGGCGACCGGATCTCTTCCGACATCGACGGCGGCCGGGCGGCCGGGCTGGCGACGGTGCTGGTTCTGAGCGGCGCCAGCACCCGCGAGCAGGCCGCGGCGGCGGCGCAGCCGCCCGACCACGTCGTCGCCGATCTCGCCGCGCTGCTGCGGTGAGCGCGGCGGGCAGCGACGGCACGGTGGCGTCCGAGCGCCCCGGGGTCGCCTTCGCCGGCATCTTCGCCGTCACCTTCTGCGGCCTGCTCGCGGTCGGCGCCACCCTGCCGGTGCTGCCGCGCTACGTGCACGGCCCGCTCGGCGGCGGCGACGTCGAAGTCGGGATCGTGATCGGCGCCTACGCGATCACCGGTCTGCTGCTGCGGCCGTTTGCCGGCCGCGCCGCCGACCGCCGCGGCCGCCGGCCCACGGTCCTGGTCGGCTCGCTGCTGATGGGGGTGAGCGGCTTTCTCCTGCTGCTGCCGCTCGGGGTGCCGGGGCTGATCGCCGCGCGGCTGGTGCTCGGCGCCGGCGAGGGCACCGTCTTCACCGCCGGCTCGGCCTGGATCGTCGACCTGGCGCCGCCCCAGCGGCGCGGCCGGGTGATCGGGCTCTACGGCCTCGCGGTCTGGTCGGGGCTCAGCATCGGCCCGCTGCTCGGCGAGCTGATCCGCCACGGCGGCGGCTACAGCGCCGTCTGGATCTTCTCCGGGGCGCTGCCGCTGCTGGGAGCGCTGATCGCGACGCGGGTGCCCGATCCCTTCCGTCCCGTCGTCCACGGCGAGCGCCACCCGCTGCTCTCGCGCCCGGCGATCCGGCCCGGGACGGCGCTCGCGCTGGGCTCGATCGGCTACGCCGCCGTCGCCTCCTTCGTCGTCCTGCACCTCGACGAGCGCGGGGTCGGCCACGGCGCCGCCGTCTTCGGCGCCTTCGCGACGATGGTCGTGCTGACCCGGCTGATCGCCGGCGACCTTCCCGACCGGGTCGGCCCGGGCCGGGTGGCGATCGGCGCCGCCCTGGTCGAGGCAGCGGGGCTGGCGACGCTCGCCCTCGCCCACAGCCTGCCGGTGGCCCTGCTCGGGGCCCTGGCGATCGGCGCCGCCTTCTCGCTGCTCTATCCGTCGCTGTCGCTGATCGTCGTCAACCGGGTGCCGGAGAGCGGCCGCGGTGCGGCGCTCGGCACCTTTACCGCCTTCTTCGACGCCGGCGTCGGGCTCGGCGCGCCCCTTGCGGGCCTGGCAGCGGCCCTCACCGACTACGAGGGCGCTTTCCTCCTCGCCGCCGCAATCGCCCTCGCCTGCGCCGCCCTGATCGCGACCCGCATCGCCCCCGGCGCGAATCGGCCGCTCAGCGCTGAGCGATGAGCAGGGTCTGCAGGGCGCGGCCGCAACGGCCGCGCTGGTCGGAGAGGACCGACTCGGCGGTGCCGGTGCCGTGGGGCTGGGGCAGGGTGACGGCGTCGACGCAGACCCACTCGCCCTCCGGCAACCGCTCCAGGTGGACGGTGAGATCGACGTTGATGAACAGGTAGCGGTGGTAGTCGAGCACGGCGCTGACGCCGTTGCCGACGTCTGCCGCGACCAGGGTCCGCTGCAGGGGCGAGGGCTCCTCGCCGCTCACCAGCGGCTGGCGCATCCGCAGCCAGACCTGCGAGGGCCCGGTCTCGACGAAGCCGCCGGAGATGAACCGGCACTCCATCGCCGTGTGGTAGCCGAGCTCCTGGCCGGTGGGGAAGAACTCGACTTCCGAACCCTGCTCGGGGGCGGGCGGCGGCTCGTCGAGCGGCAACGCCTCGGGCGGGATCTCGACCGGGGCGGTGCGCAGGCGCCAGGCCCGGGCCCGCATCAGCACCCGCTCGCCGTCGCCGAGCTCGGCCTCGACCAGCTCGACCCGGCGGCCCGGCCGCACCACCCGCGCCGAGGTCTCGACCGGGCCGATCGGAACCGAGCCGAGGATCTCGAAGGTGATCCGGCCGACCTGGAACTCGCCGTCGGGATCGAGCCGCTCGACCTCGCGTCCGAGCAGAGCCGCGGGCGGGCCGGCGTGCTGGGCGCCCGGGTCCCAGGGCCCGCGGGTCAGCTCGGTCGCCAGGTAGCGATCCCCGTCGCGCTCGTAAAACGCCTCCGGCACGCCGCCATCCTAGGTCCGGCCAGGGGGTGTCTGACTTTTCCCGCCACATATGGCGGCGAAAGTCAGACACGCTCGTCAGCAGTGGGAGCCGAACTGCTGGACCCAGACGGCGGCGCCGGAGTAACCGTCGAGGGAGCCGACCTCGAGCCCGATCCCGATTTCGCCGTAGCGGCCGAGGATGTTGCGGCGGTGGCCGGAGGAGCGCATCCAGGCGGAGAAGATCGAGTGCACGCTGCCGAGCCGGCCGGTGCCCCAGGCGATGTTCTCGCCGGCCCGCCAGCAGCCGGCGTCGAGGTAGCCGACCCGGTCCATCCAGTAGGTGAACTCACGACCACAGGCCTGATGGCTGAACTCGTCGCAGCCGATGAGGTCGCCCGCCGTGCCGGCAGCGGCGCCGTCGAGCTCGTCGGAGCCGCGGAGCCGGCGCAGCCCGATCCGGCCGCGGGCGACGTTGGTCATACAGCGCATCGCCTGCTCTT
>DATHUE010000056.1:0-8957 GCA_035462545.1 Solirubrobacterales bacterium | reverse complement strand
CGCGGAATCGTACGTCTGGGCGGCGAGCAGATGGGAGGCGGCAGCTTCTCTTTCGGCCGTCGTCACGGCGGCGGCGATTCCGTCCCATCCGACTAGGCTGCGCCTCGATGTCGATCGAGGGAATGCCATTAACCCTGCTGGTCAATCCGCACTCCGCCCACGGAAAGACCCTGAAGCTGCTGCCGGCGGTCGAGGCCGCCCTCGACGCCCGCCGGATCGTCTTCCGCGTGCAGCGTACGCGTGGGCTCGAGCACGGGGCCGAACAGGCGCTGGCCGCGATCGAGGTCGGGGAGCTGCCGGTGGTGATGAGCGGCGACGGCCTGATCGGGGCGGTGGGCGGCGCGATGGCCGGCTCCGAGGTCCCCTTGGGGATCATCCCGGGGGGTCGCGGTAACGACCTCGCCCGGGTCCTTGGCATTCCCAGCGACCCCGAGGCCGCGACCGAGACGATCCTCGCCGGCCACAGCCGCCAGATCGACGTCGGCGAGGCCAACGGCAAGCGTTTTCTCGGCATCGCCAGCGCTGGCTTCGACTCGGAAGCGAACCGGATCGCCAACGAGACCAGCTTTCTGCGCGGCAACCTCGTCTACGCCTATGCGGCGGTGCGAGCCCTGCTGGCCTGGAAACCCGCCCGGTTCACGATCCGGGTCGACGAGAAGCGGACACGGCTGACCGGCTACACGGTCGCGGTCGCTAACAGCAAGGCCTATGGCGGCGGCATGTTCGTCGCCCCCGACGCCGAGCTCGACGACGGCGCCTTCGACGTGGTGACGATCGGCGAGGTCGGCAAGCTGCGGTTCGTGGGTAACCTGCCGAAGGTGTTCAAGGGCACCCATGTCGAGGAGGAGCAGGTCGAGGTCTTCCGCGCCCCGCACCTCGAGCTCAGCGCCAGCAAGCCATTTGCGCTCTACGCCGACGGCGAGCACATCACCGACCTCCCCGCCTCGCTGCGGGTGCTGCCGCGAGCGCTGAGCGTGCTGGCGCCGCCCGCCGACGCCCCTTGAGCCTGTTCGCGGCAAAGGTCGCCGCGGCGCGGGCTCTCGGCAGCGCCAGCCGCGCCAGCGGCCGCGGCGGCGGCACCACCCTGCCGGGGCGGGCCCTGCTGCGGATGGAGCCGGAGGCGATCGCCAGGCTCGGCGCCCGGCTGCAGCGCACGACCCTGGTCAGCGCCACCAACGGCAAGACGACCACGGCGGGGATGATCGCTTCCCTGCTCGCCGCCGAGGGCCGCCAACCCGTCCACAACCGGGCCGGCTCCAACATGACCTGGGGCGTCGCCACGGCCCTGCTGGAGCAGCGGGGTGAGGAGGGGCTGTTCGAGGTCGACGAGGCCTGGCTGCCCCGGGTCGCGCAGCAGCTCCACCCCGGCCTGGTCGTACTTGGCAACCTCTTCCGCGACCAGCTCGACCGCTACGGCGAGATGGAGGCGCTGGCCGACGAGTGGGCCGGCGTGGTCGAGCGCGGCGCCGGCGGCGGCACCCGCTTCGTCCTCAACGCCGACGACCCGCTGATCGCCGACCTCGGCCGCGACGGTGCCGGCCGCCGCCGCGAGGGCGTCGTCTACTTCGGGGTCGAGGATCCGGGCCAGGCGCTGCCCGAGCTGCAGCACGCCTTCGACGCCAAGCACTGCCGCCGCTGCGGCCACCCCTACGCCTACGAGCGCGCCTTCGTCGGCCACCTCGGTCACTACTCCTGTCCCAGCTGCGGTGCCCAGCGGCCGGAGCCGCAGGTGGCGGCGACCGCGATCGAGCTGCGCGGGATGGACGGGTCTCGGACCAGCGTTCGAACCCCGTCCGGCGAGATCGAGCTGGAGCTTCCCGTTCCCGGTCTCTACAACGTCTACAACGCCCTCGCCGCGATCGCCGGCGGGATCGAGCTGGGGATCGGCGCCGAGCGGATTGCGGCCGCGCTCGGCTCGATGCGGGCCGCCTTCGGCCGAGTCGAGACGATCGACGTCGGCGACACGCCGGTCTCGATCCTCCTGATCAAGAACCCGGCCGGCGCCAACGAGGTGCTGCGGACGCTGCAACTGGAGGCCGGTGGCTCCGATGGAGGCGGGCTCGATCTCTGGATAGCGCTCAACGACCGGATCGCCGATGGCCGCGACGTCTCCTGGGTCTGGGATGCCGACTTCGAGCTGCTGGCGAGCGTGGTGCGGCGGGTGGTCTGCGCGGGCACCAGGGCCCCGGAGATGGCGCTGCGACTGAAGTACGCCGGCTGGCCGGCGGAGCGGATCGCGGTCGAGCCGGAGATCGAGGCGGCACTCGACGGCGCTGTCGCGGCGGCCCCGGACCGTCTTTTCGCCCTCCCCACCTACACGGCGCTGCTCGAGCTGCGCAAGCTGCTTGCCGACCGCGGCCTCGCCCAGGAGTTCTGGCGATGAGCGCGCGGCTCGCGGAGGCGGTCGTCTGGCACGACCTGGAGTGCGGCTCCTACGCCGCCGACCTGGCGCTGTGGGAGGAGCTGGCCGAGACGGCGGGCGGCGAGGTGCTCGACCTCGGCTGCGGCACCGGCCGCGTCGCCGTCCACCTGGCGCGCCGCGGTCACTCCGTGATCGGGCTCGACGTCGACGGCGAGCTGCTGGCGACGCTCGACCGGCGCGCCGAGGGACTTCCCCTGGCGGCCGTCGAGGCCGACGCTCGCGACTTCCGCCTCGACCGGGAAGTCGCGCTGGCCCTGGCGCCGATGCAGACCCTGCAGCTCCTCGACGGACCCGCCGACCGGGAAGCCTGTCTGCGACGGGTGGCCGCCCACCTGCGCCCCGGCGGTCGTTTCGCCGGCGCCATCCTCGAGGCGATGCCCGAGCCCGATGGCTCCCCTCCCCCGCTTCCCGACGTGCGCGAGGTCGACGGCTGGGTCTACTCGAGCCTGGCGGTCGAGGCGTCTGTGGGACCGGGAGAGATCGTCATCCACCGGCTCAGGGAGATCGTCTCGCCTGCCGGCGAACTGCGCAGCGAGCACAACCGGGTGCGGATCTCCACCTTCCCGGCGGAGCAGCTGGAGGCGGAGGCCGAGGGGGCCGGGTTGGTGCCGGTCGAACGTCGCGAGATCGAACCCACCGATATCCACGTCGGCTCGACGGTGGTCGTGTTGGCCAAGGAGGCCCAGTCCTGATGGAGCTGCGCGTCCTCAGCCTCTACCCCGAGCAGATGAACATCTACGCCGACCGCGGCAACATCGTCTTCCTGCAACGGCGCTGCGAATGGCGCGGGATCGGGTTCGTCCACGCCGGCGCCGGACCGGGCGAACGCGTCGATCCCGGCGCCCACGACCTCTTCTACATCGGCGGGGGCCAGGACCGCGATCAGCGGGCCGTCGCCGCCGACATGGTCGCCAGCAAGCGCGAGGCGCTGGCGGCCGCAAGCGGCGACGGAGCCGTCCTGCTCGCCGTCTGCGGGGGCTACCAACTGCTCGGCCACAGCTACCAGCTCGGCGAGGAGAAGCTGCCGGGACTGGGGCTCGCCGACCTGGAGACGGTGCGCGAGCCTGGCGAGCGGCTGATCGGCAACGTCGCGATCGAGACCGATCTCGGCGCCGGCCCGCGACTGCTGGCCGGGTTCGAGAACCACGGCGGCCGCACCTATCTGGGACCGGGCGCGACGCCTCTGGGGCGGGTCCTCGCCGGTCACGGCAACAATGGCCGGGACGGCTTGGAGGGTGTCCGCCGCGACAACCTGATCGGCACCTATCTGCACGGGCCGCTGCTGCCGAAGAACGCCTGGCTCGCCGACCACCTGATCGCCGGCGCGCTCGAGCGCCGCTACGGAACCCGCCCGGAGCTGGAGCCGCTCGACGACGGGTTCGAGGCCGCCGCCCACGCCAGTGCCCGCGCCGCCGCGGGCGCGTGACTCACGACTTGAGGCCCCTATAGGGGCCTCAAAGGCGTAGCGAAGGAAGCTAACGCCCGCTGGAGCCGAAGCCGGCGCGGCCTCGCGGGGACTCGGTCAGCGACTCGACCTCGGCCGGTTCGGCGAGCGCGATCGGCGTCAGGACCAGCTGGGCGATGCGGTCGCCGGCCTCGACCCGGAAGGTCTCGGCGGGATCGGTGTTGAGCAGCAGCACCCGCAGCTCGCCCCGGTAGCCGGAGTCGATCAGGCCGGGCGCGTTGACCAGCGCGATCCCGTGGTCCCGGGCGAGACCGGACCGCGGCAGCACCAGTCCCGCATGCCCCTCGGGGATCTCGACCCCCACCCCGGTCCCGACGCTCCACCGCTCCCCCGGCCCGATGTGTGCCGGCTCGCAGGCGTACAGATCCAGTCCCGCGTCGCCAGGGTGCGCCCGGCTCGGCAGCACGGCCTCTTCTTTCAGCTTGGCGACGGGAAGTTCCACGGGTTCCGCACCCTACCGGCGAGGTCCGCGGGGGGACGGGTCCGGCGGACGAAAAGGGCGTGTGCGCCGGACCCATCCCCCCGCGGACTACGCCACGGCTAAGTCGCTGAACCGGTGGAGCTCAGCCCGTGGCACCCTGGCGTGGACGAGCACTCCATCCTCACGCTCAGTGCGCTCGAGATCTCCGGCTACCTCGTGCAGTTCGTGTAGACGACTGCCCTCGCTATAAGGGACGAGCAGCTCGACCTCGGCAAGCGTCTCCTCGAAAGCGCGCTCGATTCCCTCGCGCAGCTCCTCCAGGCCTTCCCCGCTCAGAGCCGAGACGAGGGTCGCGCCCGGTTGCTCGACTGTGACCTCGTGTCGGGCGTCCTCGTCGAGCAGATCGGCCTTGTTGAGGACCAGCAGCCGCGGCTTCTCCCCGGCGCCGATCTCCTCCAGCACCTCGTCGACGGCCTGCATGTCCAGCTGCCGCCGCTCCTCGCTGGCGGAGGCGTCGACCACGTGCAGGATCAGGTCCGCCAGAACCGTCTCCTCCAGGGTCGCCTTGAAGGCCACGACCAGCTGGTGGGGCAGCTTCTCGATGAAGCCGACGGTGTCGGTCAGCAGGTCGTCGCGGCCGGAGAGCTCGAAGTTGCGGGTGGTCGGGGCGAGGGTGTGGAAGAGCCTGTCCCCGACGCTCACCTCGGCGCCGGTGAGGGCATTCAGCAGGGTCGACTTGCCGGCGTTGGTGTAGCCGGCGAGGGCGACACGCGGAAGCGAGGAGCGGTCGCGGCGGGCGCGCATCACTCCGCGGTTGCGTTCCGTCTCGACCAGCCGGCGCCGCAGGGCCGAGATCCGGTTGCGGGCCAGCCGCCGGTCGGTCTCGATCTGACTCTCGCCCGGGCCCCTGGTGCCGATGCCGCCGTCCATGCGGCCGGCGCCGAGGCGCTCGAGATGGGTCCAGAGCCCCCGCATGCGGGCCATGTTGTATTCGAGCTGGGCCAGCTCGACCTGCAGCTTGCCCTCGGCCGAGTGGGCGTGGTCGGCGAAGATGTCGAGGATCACGGCGGTGCGGTCGATCACCGGTACGCCCAGCTCCGCCTCGAGATTGCGCTCCTGGCGCGGCGCGAGCTCGTCGTCGCAGGCGACCAGATTGGCGTCGCAGGCCGCGATCTCGGCCTTCAGCTCGGCCAGCCGGCCGCGGCCGAAGTAGCGGTCGGGATCGGGCTCTGGGCGCTGCTGGGTGGCGACGCCGGCGGTGGCGACGCCGGCGGTTCGCAGCAGCTCCTTCAGCTCGGCCAGCGGCTCCCCCTCCTCGGGACCGTCGAGGATGCCGATCGCGAGCGCCCGCTGACGCGCCCGCGGGTTGGAGACGCCGGCGGCTTTCCCGGCGTAGGGGGTCTGGGTCGTGCGGCCGTTTCGCGATCGGTTCACTCAGGCAAAGTGTAGGTGGCGCCTCGGGCCGGATAGGGTTGGCGCCGTGAGGGTCTTCCTGACGGGCGGGACGGGATTCATCGGCGGCGAGATCGCGCGCCAGCTGCGCGACCGCGGCGACGAGGTCGTCTGCCTGGTCCGCAGTCCCGGCAAAGCCGCCGCTTTGGAAGCGCTCGGCTGCGAGCTGGTGGCCGGCGATCTCGCCGACACCGCCGCGATCCGCGCCGGCCTCGATGGCTGCGATGCGGCGATCCACGCTGCCGCCGTCTACGAGGTCGGGATCCCCGCCTCGGCGCGGCAGGCGATGCGCGACGCCAACGTCGGCGGCACCGAGAACGTGCTCGGCGCCGCTCTCGAGGCGAAGACCCCGAAGGTCGTCTACGTCTCCACCGTCGGCATCGGCCAGACCCACGGCGAGACGATCGACGAGTCCTTCGAGGCGCCGGACGGGCCCTTCACCTCCTGCTACGAGGAAACCAAGTGGCAGGCGCACCAGGTCGCCAAGCGGCTGACCGGCGAGGGCCTGCCCTGCACGATCGTCCAGCCGGGCGGCGTCTACGGCCCCGGCGACACCTCCTCGATCGGTCAGCTCCTCGACCAGTTCCTCTCCGGCAAGATGCCGCTGATCCCCTTCCCCGACCTCGGGATCTGCCTCGCCCACGTCGAGGACACGGCTGCAGGCATCCTCCTGGCGCTCGACGAGGGCAGGCCGGGCCAGTCCTACATCCTCGCCGGCGAGGCGACGACGATCCGGGGGGCGATCGGGACTGTGGCTCGACTCACCGGCCGCAAGGCGCCGAAGCGGGCGATGCCGACCCCGCTGATGAAGGCGATGACCCCGATCGGGCCGCTGGTCGGCAAGCTGATGGGTCAGCCGCCGAACCTGCGCGAGCTGATCTCCGCCGCCGACGGGGTCACCTTCTGGGCGAGCAACGAGAAGGCGGCCCGCGAGCTGGGCTACGCGCCGCGCGGCGTCGAGGAGGGCTTGCGCGACACGCTTGCCGCCGAAGGCAGGCTTTAGGCGAGTCCGGAGAGGGCTCGTCGGAGCAACAGCGTGGAGGCTCCGCCGAGCCCTCTCCGGACTCACAATAGGCTGGCGTTCATGCGAAATATCGATGTGATGCACTTGGGGCGGCCGCACGTGATCGGGTGCTGGGAGATCGACGGGGCGCTGGTCGATCCTGGGCCGGAGTCCTCGCTGCCGACGGTGCTGGAGGCGCTGGGCGAGGAGCGGCCGCGGGCGATCCTCCTCACCCACATCCACCTCGACCACGCCGCCGCGACCGGCGCGCTGGTGGAGCGCTGGCCCGATCTCGAGGTCTACGTGCACGAGCGTGGCGCCCCCCACCTGATCGACCCCTCGAAGCTACTGGCCAGCGCCGAGCGCCTCTACGGCACCGAGATGGAGCGCCTCTGGGGCCGAATCGTGCCGGTGCCGGAGAACAACGTGCGGGTGCTTGGTGGCGGCGAGACGGTGCTGGGGATGCGGGTCGCCTATACCCCGGGCCACGCCTCGCACCACGTTTCCTACCTGCACGAGGAGAGCGGTACCGCCTTCACTGGCGACGTCGCCGCCTGCCGGATCCCGCCTTCGGAACTGGTCATGCCTCCGACGCCGCCGCCGGACATCGACGTCGAGGCCTGGGAAGCGTCCCTCGACGTCCTCGCCGAGTGGGCACCGGCGCGGCTAGCTCTGACCCACTTCGGTGCCGTCGAGGAGGTGCCGGCGCATCTCGAGACGGTGCGCGAGCGGCTGCGAAGCGAGGCCGAGCTCGTCCGCGAGATGTCGGCCGATGCATACGAGGAGGATCTCGGCCGCCGGATCCGCACCCAGCTCGCCGCCGAAGGTCACGGCAGCGAGACCGTCGAGGAGCTGCTGCAAGCCGTTCCGACCGCCTACCAGTGGCGCGGCCTCGACCGCTACTGGCGCAAGCGGGCCGAGCGCCAAGCTTCCTGACGGGTGGTTTGGCGCCCTCGCCCGGGGTAAGGTGAGGCCAATATTCGTCCAACGCGTTCTGGGAGGCCCTTCTTGAGAAGCACTCGATTCCGGCGTGGGGTGGTCGTCGGCATGGCAACCGCACTCGCCGTCACCGCACTCGCCGCCTGCGGCAGCAGCGACGACGAGGCGCAGCAGCTCAGCTTCACCGTCGACTCCAAAGGCAAGGTCTCCGGGCCGAGCAGCGCCGAGAGCGGCCTGGCCGAGGTCACCCTCGCCAACGACGGCAAGTCGGAAGCCGACCTGCAGCTGATCCGGACCGAGGGCGAGCACTCCGCCGAGGAAGTCGCCGACGCTTTCGGCACCGTGACCCAGGGCAAAGCCTTCCCGGACTGGTTCTTCGGCGGCGGCGGCGTCGGCTCGACGGCGTCCGGCGAGGAAACCAGCGTCACCCAGGTGCTGCAGCCGGGCACCTACTACGCGGTCAACACCGAAGGCCCGTTCGACCCCGAGGCGGCCGCCACCCTCGAGGTGACGGGCGAGGAGTCCGACGAGGTGGTCGAGGGCGATGTGACGGTGACCGCCGGCGAGTACGCCTTCAGCTCCGAGGAGCCGCTCCCGTCCGGGGCCAACGAGATCGTCTTCGACAACATCGGCGCGCAGCCGCATCATCTGCTCGCCTCGAAGCTCGAAGGCGACGCGACTGCCGAGGATGCTCTGCGGTTCTTCAAAACGGAGAAAGGCAAGCCGCCGCTGAGCGAGGAGGGCACCCAGGCGACCGCGGTGATCGAAGGCGGCGAAGCCCAGAAGGTCACCCTCGACCTCGAGCCCGGCCGCTACGCCTTCTACTGCTTCATCGCCGATCGTGAAGGCGGCCCGCCCCACGCCATCAAAGGCATGGTCAGCGAGATCGAGGTCGAGTAGCCCGTCGCGAACGAGCGGATGCGCTAGGCCAGGTGCTCGCGCATCCGCTCGACCGCCTCTTCGATACGGTCGTCGGGTGCGGTGAGCGCGATCCGGAAGAAGCCCTCGCCGCTGGGCCCGTACATCGAGCCCGGCGAGACGACGACCGCCGCCTCTTCCAGCACCTTCTCGGCGAACGAGGTCGAGGTGTGGCCGGCGGGGACCGGGGCCCAGACGTAGATCGTCCCCTTCGGCGGGCTGACGTCGACGCCGATCTCGCGCAGGGCGTCGACGACGAGGTCGCGGCGGCGGGTGTACGTCTGGTTCATCCGCTCCAGCGGGCCCTGGGGGCCGCTGAGCGCCTCGACGCCGGCGA
>DATHUE010000055.1:0-5358 GCA_035462545.1 Solirubrobacterales bacterium | reverse complement strand
CGCCGCCGCCTCGACCTGCGCGATGCACCTCTCGCGCCTCGGCTCGGAAATCGTCATCTGGTCGAGCAGCGAGTTCGGCTTCTGCGAGCTCGACGAGTCCTTCTCCTCGGGCTCCTCGATCATGCCGCAGAAGAAGAACCCCGACTCGGCCGAGCTGCTGCGGGCGAAGAGCCCGCGCGTCGCCGCCGCCTACTCGACCCTGCTCGGGGTGATGCACGCCCTGCCGCTGACCTACGGCAAGGACATGCAGGAGGACAAGGAGCCGCTGTTCGACGCGATCGACACCGTCGAGGCCTGCCTCGACGCCACTGCCGGGATGCTGGCCGGGATCGAGTTCGACCGCGCGCGGCTGGAGGAGGCCTCCGGCGACGAGATGCTTGCCGCGACCGAGGTCGCCGACCTGCTGGTCCGCCGCGGCGTCCCCTTCCGCGAGGCGCACGGCATCGTCGGCGGCCTCGTCCGCGAGTCGGTCGAGCGCGGGATCGCGCTCTCGGAGTGGAGCCCGGAGGACCTGCGCCAGCGCAGCGAGCACCTCGACGGCGAGTACTTCGAGGTGCTGCAGCGCGGCAGCTGGCTGGAGTCGAAGCGGATCGCGGGAGGCACCGGCTCGGTCCCGCTGGCCGCCCAGATCCGGGCGGCGGGGGAGACGCTCGCGGCGGTCCGCGCCCGGGTCGCGGACGAGCGGGGCTGAAACCGGTCTTGCCTGCGGGGTCAGGCAGCCGGGCCCAACGGCCGGAAGAGCCGTTGGGGGCTGATTTCTTTGACAGGTCGGTCCACGACGTCGCCCGTGAGCTGGTCGGCTGCGGCCTCTTCTTCGAGGGCTGCGGCGGCACGATCGTCGAGACCGAGAGCTACGAGCGCGACGACCCGGCCTGCCACGCCTACGTCGGTCTCACCCCGCGCACCGCGACCCTGTTCGGCCCGCCGGGCCGCGCCTATGTCTACCTCTCCTACGGGATCCACAGCCTGCTCAACGCGGTCGCCGAACCGGAGGGCGAGGCGGCGGCGGTGCTGATCCGGGCCCTGGAGCCGACCGCCGGCCTGGAGCGGATGCGCGAGCGTCGCGGCCCCAGGCCCGACGCCGAGCTCTGCTCCGGGCCCGGCAAGCTGACCGAGGCGCTGGGAGTCGACCTCACCCACAACGGCGCCCGCCTCGACCGCGAGCCGTTCCTGCTCACCGGGCCCGCTGCCGGGGTGCGCCCGAAGGTCGTCACCGGTCCCCGGATCGGGATCACGAAAGCGGTCGAGCTGCCCTGGCGCTTCTGCGCCGCCGGCAGCCGCTTCGTCTCGCGCCCGCGGCCGGCCGGCTAGAAGAGGGAGGGACTGGCCTAGCCGGCGACGACGCCGCCACCGCCGCCCGATTCGGGCGCGGGGGCCGCTTCTTCTTCGGGTGCGGCTTCTTCCGGTGCCGCTTCCGGGGCCGCTTCTTCTTCGGGTGCGGCTTCTTCGGGGGCCGCTTCTTCTTCCGGGGCCGCTTCGAATTCTTCTTCGGGCGCCGTTTCCGGCAGGTAGGTTTCGCCGTCCTCAGTCTCGGAATCCCGCTCCTCGCCGCTGCGCTTTTCGGCTGCCCGTTCGGCTTTGATCTCTTCCCAGGCGGAGACGACGCGAGCCCAGATCAGCGCCGGGAAGGTGCCGCCCATCACCGGGCCGCCGTTGAAGAGCGTCAGCATCGGCGTCGTCGAGTCGGCGTAGCCGACCCAGACGCAGGCGGTCACTTCCTCGGTGGCGCCGCAGAACCAGGCGTCGCCGTTGTTCTCGGTCGTGCCGGTCTTGCCCCACTGGCCTTCGGCGCCGACGTCGGCGGCGGTGCCGGTGCCGACGCTGACGACGCTTTCCAGCAGGCCCTTCGCTTCTTCGGCGACGCCCTGGTCGATCACCTGGTCGTGCATGGAGTCGTTGTCGCCGCCGCGGATCGTGTTGCCGTCCTGGTCGGTCACCTGGGTGTAGGCGACGGCGCTGTTGCCGGGTTCCGGCGCCAGGGTGCCGCTGACCTTGTCGCCGTCGTTGGCGAGGGTGCTGTACGCGTAAGTCCATTCGAGCGGGTTGACGCCGAGCTCGAGGCCGCCGAGGACCATCGCCGGGTTGGTCGAGATCGGGTCGCGGTAGCCCATCTCGTGGATCGTCGCCGCGATCGAGCGGGTGCGGTCGGCGACCGTCTTTCCCTTCAGGGCCTCGAGGCCGAGCTGGGCGTAGACGGCGTTGTCGGAGTTGGTGGTCGCGCAGACGATGTCGCAGGTGCCGGCGTAGGCGTCGCCGTCGTTGGTGACGACGAACGTTTCCTGCCCGCCTTTGCCGAAGTCGAATTCCTGCGGCGCCGATTCGAAGGTCGTGTAAGGGGAGATGCCCTGCTCCAGCGCCGTGATCAGGGTGAAGGGCTTGATCGAGGAGCCGGGCTGGCGGTACCCCTGGGTGGCGAGGTTGAAGGGCCGCGACTCGAAGTCGGGGCCGCCGATCATCGCCTTGACGCCGGCGTTGCGGTTGTCGATCACGACCAGCGAGGCGGTCGGCGGCAGGTAGCCGAGGTAGGAGTTGACCGCTTCTTCAGCGGCGGCCTGCAGCCGCAGGTCGAGCGTCGTCTTCACTTTCAGCCCACCGAAGAAGGCCTTGGCGGCGCCGTAGCGGTCGACCAACTGCTGGCGCAGCCAGGAGGTGAAGTAGGGCGCCTTGGAGTCCAACTGAGGCGGCTCGATGTCGCCTGGCGGCGGCAGCGCCTGGCGCTGCCCTTCGACCAGCTGCTCCGGCGTGATGTAGCCCTGTTCCTCCATCCGTTCGAGCACCAGGTTGCGGCGCCCGAGCGCGTTTTCGGGGAAGAACTTCGGGTCATAGGCGGACGGGGACTGGATGATCGCCGCCAGCAGCGCCGCCTCCCAGGGCTCCAGCACGGTGGCGCAGGGGCTGGTCGGGTCTTCGCCGCAGCCGGGGTGGGCGTCGCCGAAGTAGGTCCGGGCGGCCGCCTCGATCCCGTAGGCGCCCTGGCCGAAGTAGATCGTGTTGAGGTACTCGGTGAGGATCTTGTCCTTGCTCCAGTGGCGCTCCAGCCGGTAGGCCAGCGCCGCCTCCTTGAATTTGGTGAAGAGCGAGCGGTCGCCCTGGGCGAGCAGCGCGTTCTTGACGAACTGCTGGGTGATCGTCGAGGCGCCCTGGGCGGCGCTCTGGCTGAGGATGTCTTTGACCAGGGCACGGCCGATCCCCTGGAAGTCGAGGCCGGTATGCGTGTAGAAGCGCTGGTCCTCGATCGAGACCACCGCGTTCTTGACGTTGGGGGAGATCTGCCCGGCGGCGAGCAGGATCTTGTTCTGGTTGCTGGTCAGGGTGCCGATCGGCTCGCCGGAGGCGTCGAGCACGACGCTGTTTTTCGAGGCCTTGTACTGGGCGAAGTTGTAGATCGCCGGCAGGTCCTGGGAGACGGCCATCATCATCCCGAAGACCATCGAGACGACGCCGAGGACGCCGAGCCCGAGCAGGACGAAGAGGATGCGCAGCTTCTTGATCCGCGGCCGCTTCGGCTTCGGGGGCGAAGGTGGGGCCGGCGGCGCGGGCGGGTGATCGCCGCGACGCAGGCGGGGCTTTAGTCCAAGGACCGCCATCGAGAGGGATCCGCGTGGACTGGCCGGAGCCCGTCGAGCGGAGGCGGCAGTCTAGCATCCGGCCGATGTCGGATTTGACGCGCAACGCGGTCGACGTGCTGCCCGACGGGATGCTCGCCAAGCAGCTGGCCGGCACCCGGCCGCTGCGGGTGAAGCTGGGGATCGACCCGACCACCGCCGACATCCACCTCGGCCACACGGTCGTGCTGGAGAAGCTGCGCGAGTTCCAGGTCGCCGGCCACCAGGTGGTCCTGATCATCGGCGACTTCACCGCCCGGGTCGGCGACCCCAGCGGCCGCTCCGCCACCCGACCCGTGCCCGCGCCGGAGGAGATCGAGGCCAACGCCGCCACCTACCAGGAACAGGCTTTCAAGCTGCTGGACCCGGAGCGAACCGAGGTCCGCTTCAACAGCGAGTGGCTGCGGATGGAGCCGGAGGCGCTGCTGGGGCTGCTGGCGCAGACGACGGTGGCGCGGCTGATCGAGCGCGACGACTTCCAGAAACGGTTGGCGTCCGGGCAGCCGATCGCCGCCCTGGAGCTGCTCTACCCGCTGCTGCAGGGCTACGACTCGGTTGCCGTCGAGGCCGACCTGGAGCTGGGGGGGACCGACCAGAAGTTCAACCTCTTGTTCGCCCGCGACGTCCAAACCGCCTACGGGAAGAAGCCGCAGTCGATCCTGACGATGCCGATCCTGGTCGGCACCGACGGCGTCAAGAAGATGAGCAAGTCGCTCGGCAACTACGTCGGCGTCGCCGAGGCGCCGGAGGAGATGTTCGGCAAGTTGATGAGCATCCCCGACGAGGCGATGCCCCAGTACTACCGGCTGCTGCTCGGCGCCGAGCCTCCGCAGGCGCCGCCGAACGAGGCCAAGCGAGAGCTGGGGCGGCGGATCGCCGACCGCTTTCATGGCGCCGGCGCCGGGGAGCGTGCCGAGGCTCGGTTCGATCGCATCTTCGTCGACCGCGGGATCCCCGACGACGCTCCCGAGCTTGGGCTCGCGCCCTTTGCCGGCGACGGCGGCGGAACGGTCCACCTGCCGCGCCTGCTCGCCGCCGCCTTCGAGATCAGCTCCAGCGAGGCGCGCCGGCTGCTCGGCCAGGGCGCGGTCAAGCTCGACGGAGAGCCGCTGGCCGCGGAGCCGCTAGACCTCCCGCCCGCTACCCTCGAGGGGCGCGTGCTGCAGGCGGGCAAGCGCCGGTTCTGCCGCCTCCGGGCAGGGGACTAGACGAGCGTCCGCCGCAGCGCTATACTCCTTCGTCCTTCTGGGATTGGGCACCTGGCCCGGTCCCTGGGCATCAAGAGCGGCGAGTCCCGCCGTGGAGAGCGCAGCGGTCTTTGAAAACTGAGCAGCGTGCATCTGCAGGCCTTCGGGTCTGCGGAATGTTTGAGCCCGACCCATTCGGTGCGCCAGCGCGCCGGATGGTCTTGATTTACCTCGTCATACCGGCCGCCGTACTTGTGTACTCGGCGGCCATATAGGCATGACAGGCTCTCTGTAGAAGTACATTTCACGGAGAGTTTGATCCTGGCTCAGGACGAACGCTGGCGGCGTGCTTAACACATGCAAGTGGTGCGACGAACCAGGGCTTGCCCTGGGGCAAAGCCGCGAACGGGTGAGTAACACGTGAGTAATCTGCCCCGATGACCGGGACAACCCGAGGAAACTCGGGCTAATACCGGATGTGGCGCACAGGCGTAAGCTTGTTCGCTAAAGGAAGCTTCGGCCTCCGCATTGGGAGGGGCTCGCGGCCCATTAGCTTGTTGGTGGGG
>DATHUE010000054.1:0-6496 GCA_035462545.1 Solirubrobacterales bacterium | reverse complement strand
GGCCAGCTCCATCTTGTTCGGCGCGTACTTCTCCATGAAGCGTTCGCCCTTGGCGTTGAGCAGGTGGGCGCCCTCGCCGCGGGCGCCCTCGGTGATCAGGAAGCCCTTGCCCGCCAGGGTCGTCGGGTGGTACTGGATCATCTCCATGTCCATCAGCTTGGCCCCTACCCGGTAAGCCATCGCGATCCCGTCGCCGGTGCAGATCAGGGCGTTGGTGGTCGGCTTCCAGACCTGGCCGTTGCCGCCGCAGGCGAGGATCACCGCTTTCGCCTCGAACAGCTCCATCGAGCCGTCGGCGACGTTGCGGGTGACGACGCCGCAGCACTCGCCGTTCTCGTCCATCGCCAGCGCCGTCGAGAACCACTCCTCGTAGCGGGCGACCTGCTCGGAGTACTTCATCAGCTGCTCGTAGAGCACGTGCATGATCGCCTGGCCGGTGATGTCGGCGACGTAATAGGTGCGGGCGGCGGAGGCGCCGCCGAAGGCGCGGGTCCCGAGCTTGCCCTCCTCGTTGCGGTGGAAGGTGACGCCGAGGTGCTCCATGTGGAGGATTTCCTCCGGCGCCTCGCGGGCCATGATTTCGATCGCGTCCTGGTCGCCGAGGTAGTCGGAGCCCTTGACCGTGTCGAAGGCGTGCGACTCCCAGCTGTCGTCTGGGTTGAGGGCGGCGTTGATCCCGCCCTGGGCGGCGTTCGAGTGCGAGCGGACCGGATGGACCTTGCTGATGATCCCGACGGAAACACCCTGCTCGGCGGCGGCGAGGGCGGCGCGCTGGCCGGCGAGCCCCGCCCCGATTACGAGAACGTCATGGGATGGCACGGGCGCGGACTTTATAGACAGAAAATCCGACCCCGCAGTCGGGATTCAACTCGCACCCTCGACGGGCGGGGGCGCAGTCCACTTACCATTGACCGATGTTCGCCGGCGGCTCGATCACGCTCTTCCGTTTTCGCGGCATCCGCGTCTCGGTCGACTGGTCCTGGTTCCTGGTCCTGTTCGTCGTCATCTTCTGGATGTCGGGCTTCTACGGCGATCTGCTCGACGAATCGAGCTACGCGACCACCCCCTTCCTGCTGGCGGTGGCCAGCGCCCTCGGGTTCTTCGGCTCGATCCTCCTGCACGAGTTCGGCCACGCGGTCGTGGCGACGCGCCACGGGATCGGCATCCTCGGCATCCAGCTGTGGGTCTTCGGCGGCATGGCGCGGATGGACCGCGAGTCCGACAGCCCCGGCACCGAGGCCAAGGTGGCGCTGGCGGGGCCGGCCGTCACCCTGGCGATCGTCGTCGTCCTCACCGCGGTCGGCGCCGTCTTCGCCGGCTGGCCGGCGTTCCGCGAAGCGGCGCTGATCGAAAGCAGCTCCCAGGCCTCCGGCCTGCTGGCGATGGTCGCCTGGCTCGCCTTCATCAACCTCCTGATCCTGGTCTTCAACCTGATCCCCGCCTTCCCGATGGACGGCGGCCGCGTCGCCCGGGCGATCGCCTGGAAGCGCACCGGCGACCGCACCGCCGCCACCCGCTTCGCCGCCAACCTCGGCCGCGTCCTCGCCTACGTGATCATGGGCGCCGGCCTCGCCCTGATCTTCATCGGCGAGATCTTCAGCGGCGTCTGGCTGGCGCTGATCGGGATGGTGATCAACGGCTCAGCCCGGGGGGCGGCGATGCAGACCGCGATCTCCAGCCAGCTCGGCAGCCTCCGGGTTGCCGACGTGATGGATCGCGAGCCGGTGACGATCCCGGCCGACCTCAGCGTCGAGCGTGCTCTCGACGAGTACTTCCTCCGCTACCGCTGGCCCTGGTTCCCCGTCGTCGACGCCGCTCACCGCTTCCTCGGCTTGGTCGACCGCGATAGAGCCGACGACGTGCCGGAGACCTCCCGCGCCACCTCGCTCGTCGGCGACCTGCTGGACCGCAACGACAACTCCTTCGAGGTCCGCGACGACGCGCCCCTCGACACGCTGCTGACCAACCAGAACCTGCGCCGGGTCGGCGCGCTGATGGCGGTCGACTCCGAAGGCCGGCTCTGCGGCGTGATCACGGCCGAGCAGGTCGGCCGCGCCCTCCGGGACTCCCAGCGCCCCTGATCTTCAGCCGCGCCTGCCGAGGCGGCGCTTGATGTCACGGCCGTTGATCGCCTTGGCGAGGCGATCGACGAGGCTGCGACGCGCCCTGGTGTACGGGTACCAGGTCGGTTCGCGCTTGCCGGCGAAGCGGGTGACGACGATCGACTCGGGCCGGCAGTACTTCTTGATCCCGTACTCGCCGTGGCGGAAGCCGATCCCCGACTGCTTCCAGCCGCCCATCGGCACGCCCATCGCCATCATGTTGGAGATCACGTCGTTGACGTTGACGGTGCCGGCCTCGATTCGCCGGGCGATCTTCTCGGCGCGGTTCTTCTCGCCGAAGACCGAGGCGGCGAGGCCGTAGCGCGTGTCGTTGGCGAGGCGCAGGGCCTCCTCGGCGTCGCGGACCTTCATCACCCCGACGACCGGCCCGAAGGTCTCGTCGCGCATCACCTTCATCGAGTGGTCGACGTCGACCAGCACCGTCGGCTCGAAGAAGTCGCCGGGACCGTCCCCCCGCTTGCCGCCGGTGAGGGCTCGGGCACCGTTGGCGAGCGCGTCGTCGACGTGGGCCTCGACGATCGCGGACTGGTTCGGCGAGGTCATCGCGCCGACGTCCTTCTCGGGCTTGCGGCCGTCGGCACCCTGGCGCAGGCCGCCGACCTCCTTGGCCAGCTTGGCGACGAACTCGTCGTAGACCGGCTCCTCGACGTAGATCCGCTCGACCGAGATGCACAGCTGTCCCGAGTTGACCATTCCGCCCCAGGCCGCGGCATTGGCAGCACGGTCGACGTCGGCGTCGGCCAGCACGATCATCGGGTCCTTGCCACCGAGCTCGAGACTGACCGGCGTCAGGGTCTCGGCCGCGCGCGCCATCACCTTGCGCCCGGTCCGGTCGGAGCCGGTGAACTGGACGCAGTCGACGTGGTCGACCAGGGCACTGCCGGCCTCGCCGGCGCCGAGCACGCAGTCGAATACGTCAGGCCCGCCGATCTCGTCTCTCCAGGCGGCGACGATCTCGACCAGGCTGAGGGGGGTGAACTCCGAGGGCTTGACGACGACCGCGGCGCCTGCCTGCAGGGCGGGGATCGAGTCGCCGAGCGCCATCGCCAGCGGAAAGTTCCAGGGGCTGATCACGCCGACCACCGGGTGGGGCCGGTACTGGACGACGAGACGCTTCGAGGCGACGGCCGGGGACTGCGGGCGTACGGTTTCGTCGCCGATGAACTTCGCCGCCTTGGAGCCGTAGAAGTTGATCAGCTCGGTGACGTAGAACAGTTCGGAGGAGATGTCCCCCCGCACCTTGCCGGTCTCGGCCTGGATCGTGTCGGAGACCTGCTCGATGTTGTCGAGCATCCAGTCGCGCAGCTTGCCGAGCCAGTGATAGCGGCCCTCGATCCCCATCGCCTCCCACTCGGGTTGGTTGGCGCGCACCCGGGCGACGGTCGACGCGACGTTCTCGGACGAGGTCACGGCGATCGCGCCGACCCGTTCGCCCGTCGCCGGGTTGAGGACCTCGATCTGCTCGGCCGCTCCGTCGGTGCCCCCGCCGTTGCTCGCCGTCGCCGTGCTCTTGCCCTCGACCGTGCCGCTCTCCACCGGATGCTCCCTTCGTCGCCCGTTCTCCAGCCGTTTGGCCAGTCAGCCAACTCTAGCCGCCCGGCGACCCTCCGGAGCGAAAATCCGCGCCGATCAGCCGAGGTTGGTGACGATCATCGCCGCCAGCAGGGCGACGAAACCGCCGATCGTGGTCTGCTGCAGGGTGTTGAAGCGACTGTTCATTTCCGCTCGCATCCCCGCCATCTCGGCTCTCAGTTCGGCTCTCGCCTCGGTGAACCCCGCCTCCACTCTCCTCGAGAGGTCATCCAGGCGCTCGTCGGTCCACTTCTCTCTCACGGCTTCCATGGTGACAGACCGTAGACAAAAACCTGCAACGAATGGCGCGCAGAAAAGACCAACTTGGCGCCAACTTCGTGCCGAGACCGTGAAGTCGGGCCTATTCGATCGTTCAGCGCGGCACGAGACGGTAGACCGGGCCTTCCAGCGAGGCGACGTAGAGCCGGCCGCGGTCGTCCTCGCCGAACGACGAGGGGCTGGAGACGGAGAGGCCGAGCTTGCGGTCGCTGCCGGCGCGCTTCAGATGGGGGACGAAGCTGCGCAGCTCGCCCTCGCAGAAGTCGGCGTAGACATAGCGCTCATATAGAGAGGGAAGGCGTCGGTCGCGGACGACGTAGCCGCCGGTGATCGAGCAGCTGCCGCCGCGGCGGTGGGGGTAGGCGAGGATCGGCTTCACCGTGCCCCCGGGATCGCCGCTGCCGCCGGGGTAGCGCTTGTTCCCCTCGTAGGCATCCCAGCCGAAGTTGGCGCCGCCGGCCCGCCCGACCGGCAGGTAGTCGACCTCCTCGAACCGGTCCTGGCCGACGTCGCCGATCGCGATCCGCGCTCCACCGCTGCTGACCGTGTCGAAGGAGAAGCGGAAGGGGTTGCGCAGTCCATGGCTGTAGATCTCATCGCGCCCGGCCCGGCCGACGAACGGGTTTGAGGCGGGCACCGTGTAAGGCCGGCCCCCGCGGGCGCGGGGGTCGATCCGGATCAGCTTGCCGAGCAGGCTGTCGAGGTTCTGGGCGTTGTTGTCGGGGTCGCCGCTGGCGCCGCCGTCGCCGGTGCCGAAGTAGAGGAGGTTGCCGAGGAACTGCAACTGGCCGCCGTTGTGGTTGGTGTTGACCGGATGGGGGATGACGATCACGTTGCGGCGCGAGCCGCTCGCCGCCCGGATGGCGCTGCGGCGTTTGAGCTCGTCGACCCTGATGCTGCCGGCGTTGTCCGTGTAATAGACGTAGAAACGACCGCTGCGCTGGTAGTCGGGCGGAAAGGCGATCGAGAGCAGCCCGCGCTCGCCTTCGAAGCTGACCTCGGAGCGCAGGTCGAGGAAGGTGCCGGCGCGGCGCCCGCCGTTCAGCACCTTGACCGTGCCCTGCTGCTCGACGACGAACAGCAGCTCCGGAAAACCGGGAGCACCGCTGACGTAGACCGGCTGGTCGAACTCACCGACCTTCTTCAGGGCGACGCCGCTGCGCTTGCTGGCGCCGGCGCCAGCATCGCCGCTGTCGGACTCCTCGGCGCTGCCACAGGCCGGCAGGCCGAGCGTCAGCAACAGGAGGGAGAGCAGGGTGGTGGCGGCGCGGCGTCTCATGCCGGCCACGCTACCCGCCGTGCCGGCTCCCTATTCGCCTTCGCTGCGCGGGACGACCCGAGCCCGCTCGCCGCCGGGTTGGGCTTCCGCGGTCGGCTTGGAACGGTTGTCTTTGGTGATTTCGACCACCTGACCGCTGTCGGTGACTTCGCTGTCCTGCGTTTCGGCGTCGATCGTCACCGCGAAGGAGCCGCCGGGAGCGTCGTCGTTCTCGGTCCTCGCCTTGACGTCTGAGCTGAGCCCGGCGCCGATCAGATAGCGGACCGTGTAGTCCCCGGCTTTGACCGCGCTCAGCTCCCAGAGCGCGGTGGTGGTCTGGCCCGGCTTCAACGGGCCGAGCGCGAAGGTGCGGGCGTTGGCCGTCGAGGCACCGCCCGGTTCGCTGGAGCCGTCCAGTTTCGGATAGCCCGGCGAAAGCACCCAGACCGGCCGGTCCGGCTGGGCGAGGCCTTCCTGCCGCTCGCGGACCCCGAACGGCAGCTCCGAGGGGTCGCCGTTCTCGGCGACCAGCGAGATCGTCGCGGTCAGCAGCGGCACCTTCTTCTCGCCGGTGTTGCGGACGGCGATCACCAGGTCGGAAGTCTGTCCCAGCCGCTGCTCGGTCGGGAAGCTGGCCTCGGTCACGCGCAGGTCGTAGGTGCCGGCGGCCTCGTCGGACTCCGGGGCAGCGCCCCCGTCACCGCAGGCGCTGAGCAGCGCCGCCACCGCCACGGCGGCAACCCCAGTCGCCAAGGCTCGGAGGCGGGTGTTCCGGAGATGTGGACCGGTCCCCCGCAAAGCGGGCGGAACATACCACCCGTTTCCCTTGTCCCGGCGGACCAGCGGCCATGTTGGCTCGATCTCAACACTCGGCTAACGGTTGGCGCCCACGCATCCCATAGACTCCCTCGCCGGAGGAGGAGAGATGGTCGGATCCGCGGTAAACAGGGCCTTCGCGCCTGCCAAATCGCTGTTCGAGCAGGTTGGGGACATGATGATCCTCACTGCGCGCACGCTCGTGTCCGCGGTCAAGCCGCCGTACCCCTACGGCGAGGAGTTCATCGGCCAGTTCCTCTTCGCCCTGCAGCTCTGCTGGTTCCCGCTGCTGGTCTCGACCGTGGCCTTCGGGTTCGGGGCGCCGGGCCTGCAGGCGGCCAACTTCCTCTCCCTGTTCGGCGCCCTCGACCGGCTCGGCGGCTTCTTCGTGCTCGCCTCGATCCGCGAGTTCGCACCGTTCGTCACCGCGGTCGTCGTCGCCGGCGTC
>DATHUE010000053.1:0-7231 GCA_035462545.1 Solirubrobacterales bacterium | reverse complement strand
GCCCCTTTCATGCGCTATCCATCGCGCCTCAGCGGCGAGCTCCTCTTCGAGCAGATGGACAACGGCTTGCGTCAGGCCGACGGGTTCGGCGACGCCCTGCAGACCGTGATCGAGACCGACATCCGCGAGCGGCTGGGGCGGATCCAGCTGCCGACGCTGGTCGTCGGCGGCCTCTCCGACCGGGTCGTGCCGGTTGCCGCGGCGGTCAGCCTCCATCGCCGCATCCCCCACTCCCGCCTCGAGATCTTCGAGCGAACCGGCCACGTGCCGCAGCTCGAGCGACCGCTGCGCTTCAACGCCCTCGTGAGTGAATTCCTGGGGAGCTAGGAGGTGACGGCGCCCTGGGCGGCGGAGGAGACCGTGGCCGCGTACTTCGCCATCACGCCGGGGCCGAAGGGCGAAGCGGGCGAGGTGTAGGCAGCGACGCGCTCGGCGATCTGCTCGTCGGAGAGAGCGACGCTGAGGCTGCGCTCGTCGATGTCGACGGTGACCTCGTCGCCCTCGCGGATCGCCGCGATCGGGCCTCCCTTGGCCGCCTCGGGGGCGACGTGGCCGACCATCAGGCCGCGGGTCGCACCGGAGAAGCGGCCGTCGGTGACCATCGCCACGCTCTCCCCCAGGCCCTCGCCGACGATCGCCGCCGTCACCTGCAGCATCTCCCGCATCCCGGGGCCGCCGACCGGGCCCTCGTTGCGGATCACGACGATGTCGCCGGGGTCGATCTTCTGGTCCTTGACGGCGCGAAAGCACTCCTCTTCGGACTCGAAGACGCGGGCGGGGCCGGTCTGTCGGCGGCGCACGGTGCCGGCGACCTTGACCACCGAGCCCTCGGGGGCGAGGTTGCCCTTGAGGATCGCCAGGCCGCCTTCCGCCTTGACCGGGTCATCGAGCGGGCGCACGACCTCCTGGCCCGGCTTCTCGGTCGCCTCGGCGGCAACCTCACCGATCGTCTTGCCGGTGACCGTGAGTGCCTCGCCGCGGAGACTGCCGGCGTCGGCAAGCCGCTTGAGGATCACCGGCACCCCGCCGGCGGCGTAGAGGTCGGTGGCGACGAAGCGACCGCCCGGCTTCAGGTCGGCGAACAGGGGCGTCGCCCGCGAGATTCGCTCGAAGTCGTCCATCGTCAGCTCGATGCCGAGCTCATGCGCCAGCGCGATCAGGTGCAGGACGGCGTTGGTCGAGCCGCCGGAGGCGCAGACGCAGGCGATCGCGTTCTCCAGCGAGTCGCGAGTGATCACTTTGCTTGGGGTGATGTCCTCGGCCAGCACCCGCAGCACCAGCTCGCCGATCCGCTCGGCGACGGTCGCCTTCTCGGCGTCTTCGGCCGGCACCATCGCCGAGCCGCCGGCGCTGATCCCCAGCGCCTCGAAGGCGCAGGCCATCGTGTTGGCGGTGAACTGACCGCCACAGGCGCCGGCGCCGGGACTGGCCACCCCCTCGAGCTCGTTCAGTTCCTCGTCGCTCATGTCGCCCGCGTTGTGGGCGCCGATCGCCTCGAAGATGTCGAGGATGGTGACGTCGCGGCCGTGCCAGTGGCCGGGGGCGATCGAGCCGCCGTAGAGCAGCACCGACGGCACGTCGAGCCGGGCCAGCGCCATCGCGCAGCCGGGGATCGTCTTGTCGCAGGCACAGAGGGCGACGATCGCGTCGAACTGATAGCCGCGGGCCATCAACTCGATCGAGTCGGCGATCACCTCGCGGCTGATCAGCGAGGCCTTCATCCCCTGGGTGCCCATCGTCACGCCGTCGGAGACGGCGACGGTGTTGAACTCCATCGGCGTGCCGCCGGCGGCGCGGACCCCCTCTTTTACGTGCTCGGCCAGCGCCCGCAGGTGGAAGTTGCAAGGCATCGCCTCGGTCCAGGTGTTGGCGATCCCGATCGTCGGCCGGCTCAAAGCGTCGTCGTCGAACCCGATCCCCTTCATGTAGGCACGCGAGTGGGCGCGGTCGGGGCCGTCGAAGACAGCCGCCGAGCGGGGCCGGGGAAGACTGGTCGCGGTGCTGCCGTTCGAGCTCATGCGTCGAAATCTACTGAGGCGGTCAATCACCAGACCACGAGCGGCCGCGGATGCGGGTGCTCGCGCAGCGCCCGATCCTTGCTGACCAGCCGCAGATCGTTCTCGACGGCGGTGGCGTAGATCAGGCGATCGGCGGGGTCCGCTGGGAAGGATGAGGACAGCGAGACCGCCGCGTGGGCGATCGCGGGGCTCATCGGGATCGTCCTCACCTGGACGGCGAGACCCTGGAGCCAGGAGGAGATCGGGACCGAGAGGGCGATGCGCTCGTGCGCCGCCAGCCAGGCCAGCTCGTACCAGGTGATCGCGGCCACCGCCAATTCCGAGGCGGCCTCAAGGGCTTCGCTCGCGGCGGTGCTGACCCGGCTCGGCTCCGCCGACCACCAGTGGACGACGTGGGTGTCGAGAAGGACCGTGCCCACATCAGCGCTCATCGTCAGGCCGCGTTCCAGGGCTGGCCGGTCGAGAAATGCTTCTCCTCGTCGACGGCGGTCATCGCTCGGCCCTCGCAGGAACCCTTGAGAGTGCGCGCCCCAACCGCGGGCACCAGGCGAGCGACCGGGCGGCCGTGGCGAGTGACCTCGATCTCCTCACCTGCCGCGGCGTCGTCGAGCAGGCGCAGGAAGGTCGCCTTGGCGTCGGTGGCAGTGACTTTTTTGACCATGTAGTCAGAGTACCAGTCAGTTTGGACTGCTATTGCCATTGTCCCTCCCTCAATCCGAAGACGTCGACGGGACCGGCGCCCTTGCCAATCTCGCGGAGTCCATTGGCCACGGCCTCCGAAGCGATCTGGCGCGCCCGCCGAGCCGCCTCGAGTGGCTCACACCCATGAGCGAGAAAGGCGGCCAGGGCCGAGGAGTGGGTGCATCCGGAGCCGTGGGCGGCGCCGGCAGGGTGCCGCTCCCCGGGGATCTCAACGACCCGCTCGGCGTCGCAGAAAAGGTCGACCAGGCCCTCGCTGTGGCCGCCGGTGACAACGACAGCTTTAGACCCCAGGGCCAGAACGCCTCGCGCAAGCTCCTCTTGAGTAGCGCTCTCCCCCAGCCCGGTCAGAACTCGTGCCTCGGGAATGTTCGGCGTCACCACAGTTGCCATCGGCAATAGGCGAATGACAAGGGTTTCCCTCGTGCGCTCGTCGAGGAGCACGGCGCCACTCTCGGCAACCATCACCGGATCAACCACGGCTGGCGCTTCATGGAAAGTCAGGGCAAGCGCCGCCACGACCCCCTCCACGGTTTCCGGCGTTCCGAGCATCCCCACCTTGACGGCATCGATGCCGATGTCCGAGCCGACCGCGTAGATCTGGTCGAGCACCATCGGCGACGGGACCGACTCGACTGCCTCGACCCCCACCGTGTTCTGCGCCGTAATCGCCGTAATCGCCGTCATCCCGTGCACCCCACAGCGCGCGAACGCCTTCAGGTCGGCCTGGATCCCGGCGCCGCCACCGGAGTCCGAGCCGGCGATCGAAAGCACCGCGGGTATACGCCGAGAAGTCATCGTCCTCACCCTAGCCACCTAATTCCTCCCGTCCGGAGCGGGCAGCAGCGTCCGAGAGTAGGTGCCGAGCGATGAGCAGGTCAGGTAGCCGAGCAGCTCGAGGCGGGTGAGGGCGGTAGCGGCCTCGGCGGCGGGGACATCGAGCCGCAGGGCCACCGAGTCGCAGTCGGCGGCGCCGGCCTCGACCGCCGCGAGAGTCTCCGCCAGCGCCGGCTCCAGGTCAGGGCCGCGGCGCTCGATCCGACGCACGCCGGCGCCGAGCATCGCGTCGAGCACGTCCTGGGCGTCGCGGACGACACAGGCCCCACCGGCGAGCAAGCCGTTGGGGCCGGCGGACATCCGCGAGGTGATCGGGCCGGGGACGGCGCCGAGATCGCGGCCCAGGTCGGCGGCCAGGTCGGTGGTGATCAGCGAGCCCGAGCGTTCGGCCGCCTCGACCACCACCGTCATCCCCGCCAGCGCCGCCATGATCCGGTTGCGGGCGGGGAAGGTCCATTTCCAGGGACTCGCGCCAGGCGGCAGCTCGGAGATCACCAGGCCCCGCTCGCAGATCCGCCGCCAGAGCGAGCGGTGAGAGGCGGGATAGGCGTGGTCGGGCCCGCAGCCGAGCACCGCGATCGTCGCTCCCGCCTCGAGCGCTCCGCGATGGGCGCAGCCGTCGATTCCGAAGGCGAGACCGCTGACGACGACGATGCCAGCCGCCGCCAGCTCGCGGCCCAGCTCACGCGCGACCTCGCGGCCGTAGGCGGTCGCGCGTCGAGCGCCGACAACGGTGACGACACCGGTGGGCTCGAGGCCGTCGAGCAGGTCGGCGTCACCGCGGCCGATCAACGCCCAAGGCGCGTCCCCGGCATCGCGCAGGGAATCCGGATAGAGAGCGCCGTGCCGGCAGCAAGCCCAGCACCCAGCCGATGCCAACTTCTCCTCCAATTGCAGCTCGGGAATCGCCTCCACCCTGGCCAGCATCTGGGCGGCCACCTTCGGCGCCACCGCCTCGACCAGGTCCTCATTGGGGAGCCGCAGCAGTTCCGGCGAGCGCGAGCCGGGCTCGCGGGTCGTGACCCGCTCTACGTACGGCCCGAGCAGTGCCAGCAGCCAGGCGCGGCGCAGGCAGTCCGGGCAGGCGCTCGGCACCGCTCCCAATCGACCCTTCTCAGACACGGTCTCGCCTCCGTAGTTGCAGTGCCTGCGCCATCTGCTCGTGCCCGATCGTCTCCTCGCCGCCGAGATCGGCAACGGTGCGTGCCAGCCGCAGGACCCGGTCATGGGCGCGGCCGCTGAGCCGGTGCCGCGAGTAGAGCTCGGCCAGGAGACCCGCCGCCTCGGGACTGACCGAGCACTCGCGGGCCTCGCCCGGAGTCATCTCGGCGTTGCAGCGGCCACGACCGAGCCGTTGCTCCTGCCGTTCCCGCGCCGCCGTCACCCGCTCCCTCACCGATGCCGAGGACTCGCCCGGACCGCCGGAGATCTCGGCCGCGCTCGGCTGACGTACCGCGGCGAGGATGTCGATGCGGTCGGCCAGCGCGCCGCTGAGACGGCCCTGGTAGCGCTGGATCGCCAGCGGCGCGCAGTCGCACTCGGGATCGGACTCGCCGCGCCCGCACGGACAGGGGTTGGAGGCGGCGACGAGCATGAAACGACAGGGCAGCCTGCGGCCCCCGGCTGCCCGGGCGATCGCCACCTCGCCGGCCTCCAGCGGCGCCCGCAGCGCCTCGAGCGCGTCGCGCCGGAACTCGCAGAGCTCGTCGAGGAATAAAACCCCGCGGTGGGCCAGCGTCGCCTCCCCCGGGCGCGGTGGGCTGCCGCCGCCGATCAGGCCCGCGGAGCTGATCGTGTGATGGGGAGCCCGGAACGGGCGGCCGCCGGGCAGCGCCGCGAGCCGACCGCAGGCGCTGGCGATCCGCGCCACCTCGAGCGCCTCCGGCGGCGCCAGCGGCGGCAGGATCGAGGGCAGGCGGCTGGCCGCCAGCGACTTGCCAGCCCCGGGAGGACCGATCATCAGCAGGCTGTGACCGCCGGCGGCGGCCACCTCGAGCGCGTAGCGCAGGTGCGGCTGGCCGCGCAGGTCGGCGAGGTCGGGGGCTCCGGAGGCGGCCTCGACTCGCAGCGCCAGCGGCTCGGGGCGAGTCCGGCTCAGCCCTCCCGCCGCGAGAGCCGGCAGCACACCGATCGCGTCGAGCGCGACTACCTCGATCCCCTCGGCGAGTGCCGCCTCGGGGCCGTTCTCGGCTGGCACGACCACCGTCCCCGCCCCGTCTTCCCGCGCCGCCTCGGCGATCGCCAGGGCGCCGTTGACTGCCCGGACCGAGCCGTCGAGGGCGAGCTCGCCGGCCAGCGCCACGCGCCCCATGTCCTCCCACTCGAGCTGCCCGGAAGCGCTCAGCAGAGCCGCCGCGATCGCCAGGTCCATTCCCGGGCCCACCTTGCGCAGACTGGCCGGGGCGAGGTTGACGACGATTCGCCGCAGCGGAAACTCGAAGCCGCAGTTGACCAGCGCCGCCCGGACCCGCTCGCGCGCCTCCCGGACCGCGGCGTCAGGCAGGCCGACGATCGCGAAACCAGGCAGGCCGCGGTGGACGTCGACCTCGACCCGAACCGGGCGGGCGGAGATGCCATCGAGGGTGAAGGTCCGGGCCGTAGCGAGCATGGTGGCGACGCTAGGGGGAAAAAACGCACGCGTGGCGCGCAGAAGGTAAATCTTCTGTGCAGGAAGTGGGGAGACTTTCTCGCGCTCGGGACTTAGACGACGGAGATGACGAGCGCGCGCCAGAGATTGGGCCAGGCGGCGGAGGAGCTGGTCGCCGCCCACCTCGCCGCCGCCGGTTGGCAGATCGTCGCCCGCAACGCCCACAGCCGCCACGGCGAGCTCGACATCGTCGCCGTCGCCGGACGCACCCTCGTCTTCGTCGAGGTCAAAGCCGGCCGCCGCAACTCCGCCTACGGTCCCGAGCGCCCGATCCTGGCGATCGACCGCCGCAAGCAGCTCCAGGTCCGCCGCCTAGCCGCCGCCTGGCTGGCGGAGCGACCCGATCTCCCCTTCTACGAAGAGATCCGCTTCGACGCGATCGGCGTCACCTTCGAAGGCGCTCGCGCCGTCGACGTCGAGCACATCGAGAACGCCTTCTAGCCGGCCAGCTCCAGCTGCGAGTACGCAACCGACTGGAACGAGCGGCGATGCAACGGGGAAATTCCGAGGCGGTCGATCGCCTCGCGGTGCTCGGGGGTCGAGTAGCCGACGTGCTCGTCGAATCCCCATCCGGGATGACGACTGGCGGCCTCGCACATGTAGCGGTCGCGGGTCACCTTGGCCAGCACCGAGGCCGCCGCGATCGCGGCGCTGGTGCCGTCGCCCCCGACCACCGCCCGGTGCGGAACCCGGCATCGCCGCAGCGAGAACCCGTCGACCAGGCAGGTCGTCCCCTCCTCCGGCCGCAGACGCTCCAGCGCCACGGAGAGCGCTTCGATGTTGGTCACGTGCAGGCCGCGGCGATCGATCCCACCGGCGCAGCGAACGACGACGCTGACCCGGGCGGCGGCGCGCAGCACGCACGGGAACATCTCCAGCCGCTTCTCCTCGGTCATCTGCTTGGAGTCGTGCAGGCCCCCGAGGGCACGGCGGTCGGCGTGGGAGAGCGTCTCGTAGTCGAGCAGGACGGCGGCGGCGACCAGCGGCCCCGCCAGACAGCCGCGGCCGGCCTCGTCGGCACCGGCGACGA
>DATHUE010000052.1:0-14401 GCA_035462545.1 Solirubrobacterales bacterium | reverse complement strand
CGCGCCGTGCGGGGGGTGGTGGGCCCCCCGCCCCCCCACCCCCACCGCTCGGCTGCGATTCAGGCCTTGCCCTCGATCTCGTACTCGCGCAGGAAGCCCTCGAACAGGCGGCGGTGGCCCTGCTCGTCGCGGAGGATGGCGATCACCATGTCCTGGGTGACCGGGTCGACTTGATCGGTCTCTTCGACGAGCTGGGTGTAGTGCTCGATCGCCCCGGTCTCGGCCTTGATCACGCCGCGGATCACGTGGACGATGTCGGTCTGCTCGGCCGGTGGCTGCAGGAAGGACTGCTCGGCCTTGAACCCCTCGGAGCCGGGGACGACCCCGTAGAGCTCCTTGATCCGGGCCGCGAACTGGCGGGCGTGGCCGAGCTCGTCTTCGATCTCGCCGTCGAGTGACTCTTTGATCTCCTGCGCGCGGACGCCGTCGAGGTTGACAGAGGCGGCGAGGTAGCTCATCACCGTCTCCATCTCCATCCAGTAAGCCTTGGTCAGCAGCTCGACCACCCGCTCGCGCCGCTCGAGGTGGGCGCTGTCGAAGATGCCCTTGCTGGGGCTGGTCTCGCGGCGCTCGAAGGCGCCGGTCTCAGCGCCGCTGGGACCCATCTCGGTGCCGGCTCCGGCGATCCTGCTGTCCATCTACTCGCTCCTTGCTTCCGGTTTGCGGTGTCCGTCCCGTACCCCGGGCAGGACCGCTCAATCCCGCGCTACCGATCCAGCTTGTCCCGCTTCGGTCCCTCCCAGCGCTCACCGGCCTCCGGATCGTCGGAGGGGTGGGGTTCGCTGGTGCTCATCGCCCCGGTCTGGGGATGGGGGTCCTCCAGCGGCTCGCCATCGGCGCCGCTGGGATCGCGCGGGTCCTCGCGCTTCTCGTAAGGGTCGGGCCACTCGGTCGGGTCGGGGTCGCGGGCCGGGTTGCTGAGAGCGCTGTGGGGATGTGGGTCGCGGGAGCGGTCGCCGGGATCCTCGCCGCTGGGCTCCTCGCTGTCGCGTTGGTTGTCCATGCCGGGCCGGCTACCCCCGGCGGGCCCACCGGAAACGCCTGGCAGCCTCTCCTAGCCGCGCTCGCGCAGGCGGTCGGCGAGGTTGACGATCGCGCCGACCCGCGTGTCCAGCGCCGCCGCCAGTCGCACCAACGTCGTGTAGCTCGGGTTGCGAATCCCGCGCTCGATGCCACCGACCTGCGTCAGGTCCGTTGCCATCCGCTCGGCGAGCTGTTCCTGGGAGAGGCCGGCACGGGTGCGGAGGCGGCGCACGGCCTCTCCCAGCGCCTCGTGATCGGGCGAGCGCGGCGGGCGACGACGGCGCGGCGGCATACTTGCCGCAGCCTCGCGCTTTTACAAACCCGACTGTTAACGCATATATGCCTTAATCTACCTTGAGCATGGGCAGGGGGGCCAGGAAAGAAGGGTGCGCGCAGGCGCGCGAACCGCGATGACTGGCGCGGGACAGCGACCCGACGCGGCGCAGTGGCTGGCAGCCCTCAACCATCCGCTGCGCCGCCGCATCCTCCGCATCCTCGGCAAGACGGAAGTCGCCAGCGCCACCGACATCTCCCGCATCACCGAGGTCAGGCTCGGCAACGTCGCCTACCACCTCAAGGTCCTCACAAATCTCGAAGTGCTGGAGCTGGTCCGCCGCCGCCAGGTCCGCGGCGCCTTCGAGAAGTTCTACCGCCCCGCCCCCTCCGACGGCGAGGTCGAGTGGGTCGGGGTGGTGCTGGAAAGGACGCGAGACGAAGACGATCAGGAGGAAGTCAGCAGCTCCTCGAGGCGGTCGTAGGTTTCGGCCATCCCCTTCTCCATCCCCGAGCCGATCATGCCGTCGCGCTCGTCGATCGTGTGGAAGACGGAGACGCCGCGAACCCGGGTGCGACCGTCACCGAGATCTTCGAAGGTGGCGGTCTCGACCGAGACGTGACCCGGCATCCCGTCCCATTCGAAGGTCTGGACGATCCGGTCCGGCTCGGCCACCTCGCGGAAGTAGCCGCGGAAGAGAGTGCGGCCGCCGTCCGGGTCCTCCATCGCAAAGCACCAGCGACCACCGCGCCTCGGGTCCAGCTCCTCGACCACCGTGGTCGTGCCACGGGGCCCCCACCATTGCGGGATCAGCTCCGGGTCGAGGTGGGCGGCGAAAACCCGCTCCCGCGGCGCGTCGAAGACGCGCTCGGTGTGGATCTCCCGCTCGGCCGGAGTGGTAACCGTCAGCTTGTTCGGCGTTTCCCGCTCGCTCATCGTGAATCTCCTTTCGTGCGCTCGAGCAGCTCTTCGAGCCGGTCGAGCCGTTCCTCCAGCATCAGGCGGTAGGAGTCCATCCACCCCTGCAGGTCCTCGAGGCGCTTTGGCCCGAGCCTGCACTGGCGCGTCCTCCCCACCTTCTCGGTGCTCACCAGCTCCGCCTCCTCCAGCACCCGCAGGTGCTTCTTCATCCCGGTCAGGGACATGCCGGCCTCGGCGGCCAGCTCGGAGACGGTGGCGACCCCCTGCTTGCCGATCGACTCGAGGACGCTCCTGCGGGTCGGATCGGCAAGCGCGGCGAAGGTTTGGTCTACCTGTTGATACTGAACCATTCGGTTCAGTATAGCACTCTCGACGCCACCGCCGGACGGCGTAAAGTCGGCCGATGCTGCTCTTCCACCACCCCGCCTGTCTGCAGCACGACCCCCGCGAGCTGCTGCCGGGACACCCGGAGGCGCCCCCGCGGCTGGCGGCGATCGAAGCGGAGCTGGCGGCACGCGACTGGCTCGGAGGCGAACCGCGCACGGCACCGCCCGCCAGCGAGGCCGAGCTGGAGCTGGTCCACCCGGCCTGGCACGTCGAATCGATCCGCGAGTTGAGCGCGGCCGGCGGTGGCACGATCGACGCCGACACCGCCGCCGGCGCGAGGTCCTACGAAGCGGCGCGCCACGCCGCCGGGGCCGCCTGCGCGATGACCCGCGCCCTGCTCGGCGGCGAGGACCGGCTGGCCTTCAGCCTCATCCGGCCGCCGGGGCACCACGCCGAGCCGCAGCGGGCGATGGGCTTCTGCCTCTTCAACAACGTCGCGATCGCGGCGGAGTTGGCGATGGAGCTTGGTGCCGAGCGCGTCCTGATCTTCGACTGGGACGTCCACCACGGCAACGGCACCGAAGCCGCCTTCCGCGACCGCGACGACGTCCTCTTCGCCTCGATCCACCAGTACCCGTTCTACCCCGGCACCGGCGGCGCCGGCGACCGCGGCTCGGGGGCGGGCGAGGGTTTCACCCTCAACCTGCCGGTCCCGGCCGGCGCCGGCGGCGAGCTCTGGCTGTCGCTGGTAGAGGAACAGGTCGGGCCCGCGGCAATCGAGTTCGGCCCCGACCTCGTTCTCGTCTCCGCCGGCTTCGACGCCCACCGTGACGACCCCCTGGCGAGCTGCGAGCTGGAGACCGCCGACTTCGCGGCGATCGCCGAGCGGACCGGCGAGATCGCCGCCGTGGTCGACGCCCCGCTCGGGCTCGTGCTCGAGGGCGGCTACTCGCCTCCCGCGCTGGCCGGCTCGGTCGCGGCGACGATCGAGGCGCTCCACAGTCCATAGTCGCCACGGTTGAGGGCTTTCCGCCGGGGGGCCGACGACCCCGAAGCGCGCCTGGGAGGCCGGATTGCGCACGCGCCTCCCGGGGTAGAGGACCGGCGATGCCGGACCAGACCGACACCTCCCCCAGTTGGTCCTCCTTGCCCCGGGAGGGGGGCGCCGGTGGCCGCTCGCTCGTCGTCGTCAACGAGCGGGTCGCCGGCGAGGAATTGCGCGAGGCGCTGATCGCTCATTTGCGCCAGGGCGTGAACGAGGTCTTCGTCGTCGCCCCGGCAATCGTCGACTCCGGCCTCAAGCACACGATGGGCGACGTCGACGACGCGATCGAGCCCGCTCGGGCTCGCCTCGAGGCGACGCTGGAGGAGCTGCGGAGCGCCGGCTTCGAGGCGCGGGGAGAGGTCGGGGACTCCGACCCGATCCAGGCGATCAGCGACGAGATCCTCAAGTTCGAGCCCGATCAGATCCTCGTCGTCGCCCACCGTGACGAGGAAGGGGCCTTCGCCGAGAAGGGCCTCCTGGAGCAAGCCGAGCGGGACTTCGACCTGCCGGTGCTGGAGCTGGTCGTCACCCGCGAAGAGGAGCCGGAGGTGCTCGACGTCCAGAGCTCGCACCCCGTTGCCGGGCGCAAAAAGGGGTGGCGGCCGACCGGCAACTTCCCGCCGCTCTCCCGGCTGGACATCTTCGGAATCGTCGTCGCGATCGCCGGCACGATCGTTCTCGCGATCCTCGCCGCCGACGGAATCTCGGCGTCCGGCCCCGAGCCCGACTTCGAGGAAGGCCGGCTCGGCTTCGCCGCCGCCGCGCGGATCCTGATCGCGATCGGGATGGCGCTGATCAACATCGCCCACGTCGTCGGCCTGCTGCTCTTCCAGAGCGTCCGCTACGAGGGGGTCTTCAGCCGCTTCTTCGCCCGCACGAGCCTCTACGGAACGCCGATCGCGATCGTCGTCTCGCTGCTGCTGGGACTGGCGATCTAGCGATCTAGCCGCGAAGGCGCTTCGTCTGCCGCCACCCGCAGCTCCAGAGCGTGGATCTGGCTCTGGCCGTAGGAACCGGTCTGGACCGGGCCGGCGGCGCTGACTTCGTCGCCCCGGCCGGGCAGCGGCTGCGGCCGCAGGCCGGCGCGCACGTCGATCGCCGTGAGTCCGGGCAGGGTGATCCCCTGACGGTCGGCGATCACGAAGTGGGCGTCGCCGTCGCCGTCGGGGTCGACGCGCTCGACGTAGACGATTCGCCCGGTGGCAACCCGACAGTCGGGGACGCCGGCCGGGCAGCGCGCCGGCTCAACCCGGGGGGCGGGGCGCGGCTGCCGCCGCTCGGCGGTCGGAGGCTCCGCCCCCGTCCCCGCCTCTCCCCCGCCGCCACAGCCGAGACCGAGGAACGCCGCCGCCACGAGCAGCGCTTGGAAGGTTCTACATGCCATGGCACGCACGATGCGGTCCGGCCACCGGGGACGAAGCGCCCGATCCCGATGAACAGGTTCCCCAGCTACCCCGTTCACTAGATTCTCAGCCGGGTACGGGGAACCCGGGAGACGCATGGACGAACGCTGGGACCCACACGAGGAGCGGGACGGGCCGCTGCTGATCCGCGCCGAGGCGGCGCCGGGGGGCGGCCACGTGCTCGCCCTCAGCGGCGAGCTCGACCTCAAAAACGCCGAGACCCTGGCGGTGGAGATCGCCAAGAGCGGCGTCGCCGACGGCGACTCGCTGACGATCGATCTGGGGGGGCTGGAGTTCATCGACTCGACCGGCATCGCCCTGCTCGTCTCGGTCTTCCGCCGCTTCAACGCCGCCGGCGGCCAGCTGCGCCTGGTCCCGAGCCGCTCGGAGTCCGTGCGCCGGGTGATGGAGCTGACCGGGCTCGACCGCACCCTTCCCTTCGATGACCGAAAGGAATCGCATGACCCAATCGCTTGACGGAACCGTGATCACCGGCGAGCGCCTGGACGCCTATTGGATCGGAGGCGTTTACCGCCTGAGGCCCGGGGGTACTCAGGGGCCATGCCACTAGCACTGCTGCTCATCATCATCGGAATCGTTCTCGCGATCCTCGTTCATTACGCACTGGGGATCGTTCTCATCCTGATCGGGCTGGTGCTGCTCATTTGGCCGCGCCTCTCGGCCGGGCGAGGCGCCAGGGTTTAGAAACAGGGAACCCCTGCCTCTGCGACGCCGCCGGGCCTAGGCTCGGCGGCGTTTTTCGTGGGGCAAGCGAGCTTGCAGGCGGCGTCGCGGGTCGCTGGCGGCGAGGTCGCTCTGCCACCCTTTTCAACCCCGCGGGAGTCGTCGCGGCGAACCGATGCCATTTTCAGAACGAAAGCGAGGCGCGCCCGCGCCCTTCCTGCTGCTGCTGGCGCTGCTCGGCGCCGCGACCGTGCTCGCCGCCGGCCTGCCGGCCCCCGCCGGCGCCGACGAGCAGGAAGAACTGGAAGCGGTCCAGTCGAAGATCGAGAACGGCCAGTCGCGCCAGGAGGTCCTCACCACCGACATCGAACGGCTCAGCGACCGCGTCGATGGCCTGGAGAGCGCGGTGGCGGGGCTGCGCGGCCGCGAAGCCAATCTGGAAGCGGAGCTGGCGGTCAAGGAAGCCGACCTTGCCGAGGCCGAGGAAGAACTGGCTGACGGCCGCCGCAAGCTGCGCGAAGTGCGGGCCCAGCTGCGGCGGGCGCTGATCGTGCTGCGCGAGCGCCTCGTCTCGATCTACGAAAGCGGGCAGCCGGACGTGGTCTCGGTGCTGATGTCGAGCGAGGACTACGGGGACCTCGCCACCCGCAGCGCCTATCTGGAGAGCATCAGCAACCAGGACGAGAGCGTGGTCGAGAGAGTCGGCACCCTGCGCGATCGGGCCGCGGCGATGGTCGCCAAACTGAAGGCGGCCGAGGTCGTGGCGCGCGAGGCGCGTGACGAGATCGCCGAACGGAAGGCGCAGCTGACCGAGGCGCGGGCCGAAATCGAATCCGAACAGAGCGCCCTGCGCAAGGCGCGCGGCGACCGCAAGGCGACCCTCGACAAGGTCGACGAGCACGTCGAGCACCTGGAGAGCATCGCCACCGACCTGCAGGCGGAAATCCAGCAGCAGCTGGCCGAAGCCGGCATGGGCGGGCTGCCGATGTCGACCGGCCCCTCGCTGATCGGCCCCAGCGGCTTGATGTGGCCGGCCAACGGCGCCGTCACCTCGGGCTTCGGATATCGCTGGGGGAGGATGCACGAGGGTGTCGACATCGCCCTGGCGGAAGGCACGCCGCTCGCCGCCGCCGCCGACGGCCGGGTGATCCTCGCCGCCTACACCGGCGGCTACGGCAACTACACCTGCATCGACCACGGCGCCGGGCTCTCGACCTGTTACGCGCACCAGTCGAGCTTCGCCGTCTCCCCCGGCCAGAGCGTCTCCCAGGGCCAGACGATCGGCTACTCGGGCAACACCGGCTCCAGCACCGGTCCCCACCTGCACTTCGAGATCCGCGTCAACGGCGAAGCCGTCGACCCGTTCGGCTACCTCTAGCCCCGGATTCCACCCGCCGCGCGGTTCCCTATACTGGCCCGCTTCAAAGGTTGCCGAGTCCTGCGCGAACCGAGCGCGGGAGCGGGGGAACCAAAGGGCGCCCAAATAGGGCGCCCCGGGGCGAATCGGACCGGCTGGTCCGTAGCGCGACTCTTTCAGCGCGAGCCCGTCAGCTAACCCCGTAGGCCGACGAGAGAGAGGTTCGGTCTTTGAATTCGAGTTCGAGGTTCGCTGGGGCGAAGGCTTTATTCGGTTCGCTGGTCGCGATTTCCCTGCTCTCCCTCCCCGCCGCTGCCGGCGCGGCCGGGTTCTCCGGTGGCGGCCTCGGCGCCAAAGGCGCGGTCGGCGTCGCCGACGTCACCTGCCTGCAGCAGTGCGTCGACGTCCGCAAGGCGACCTACGGCGGCACCGTCCAGGTCAGCGGCGTGGCGATGGAACAGGTCCGCGAGGTGGTCTTCCGCGGCCCCAGCGGTCCGATCGCGGTGGCGCCGTCGGGTCGCACCGGAACCACCGCAACCGCCGTGGTGCCCGAGGGCGCGCTCGACAGCCGCCCCTACGTGATCGACCTCACCGGCAAGCGCTCGGAGCGCTCGCCGCACAAGCTCTTCGTCCTGCCGCCGACCGCGATTCCGACCGCGATCTACCCGATTCGCGGCCCGCACCGGCTCTGGGACGGCTTCGGCGGCTCTCGCGACCACCAGGGGGCCGACGTCGGCGCCGCCTGCGGCACGCCGCTGGTGGCGGCGCTGCCGGGCCGGATCTCGCACAACGAGTACCACGGCCGCGCCGGCAACTACATCGTCATCGACGTCAAGGGGATCGACGTCGACCTCGCCTACATGCACCTGACCGATCCCTCGCCGTTGAAGGTCGGCACCGTCGTCAACGCCGGCCAGCCGGTCGGCACCGTCGGCGACAGCGGCAACGCCTCCGGCTGCCACCTGCACTTCGAGTACTGGGTCGGCGCCTACTGGCGCGGCGGCGAACCGGTCGACCCGGTGCCCTACCTGAAGGAATGGGAAGGCCAGGGGGCTTCGAAGCGCAAGCGCGCGGCGAAGCGCTGAAGATCTCCAGCTAGGCGGCGCGGCCCGGCGGCGGCGTCATCAGCGCCACCGGCAGGGCCAGGCCCGCGGAGCGGCGCAGGGTGGCGATACGGCGATCGGGCTGGACCGCCGGCCGGATCTCGCTGACGCAGTCGCCTAACCCGGCGACGGTGGTGTCGAGGTCGGGGGCGAGGACGGCGAGGCCCCAGAAGAAGGCAGGGCGGTCGGCACCGTCGCGCTCGACCACGTCGCCGGGCTCCTGCACGACCTCGAGGATCGTCGCCCCGAGTCGGAAGAAGGCCTGGCGGGGAGCGCCGGCCGGGGTCGGCTCCTCGCGGATCCGGCGCAGGTCGAGCCCGGCTGCCTCCAGCGCCGCGACCGTGCGCTCGAGCCGCGGCGTGATCGCGACCACGTGGTCGAGAGCCGTGATCCCGTTCGGGTGCGAGGCCGAATGGGCGGCCGCGGGATCGGTGGACGCCGGGCCGTCGGCCCGCGTCGTCGGCAGCCCGTCGAGCTCAGTCGTCTCGATGCCGCGCAGCGACCAGCCGACCAGGCCCCTGCCCGCCTCCGGACCGGCGAGCCGGATCCGTATCCCGCCGAGGTCGCAGACGTCGCCCTCGACCGCGAACCCGAGCGCCGCCCAGCTCTCCGCCGCGTCGGCGACCACCAGCTCCTCGAGCGTCACGGTCATGGCGGAACCGTATGTGCTCACGGCTCGCCAAGCAGCTGCTGGAGGGTGCGGCCGCTGGCGACCGACTCGGGGTGCTCGGCGACGACGTCGGCGCCGGGCCGGGCCAACTCGTCACGGCGCTTGATCAGCAGCCACTGGGCCTTCTCGCCGGCGGGGCCGGTGCGCTGCAGGGCGAAGCCGCCGCGCAGCTTCTCCCCATGGAGGACGAAGACGGCGTGACCGCGCTCCAGCGCCTCCGGCCAGGCGACGCGGCCGCCCTGCTCGTAGCTGCCGCGATCCCAGACGATCACGCCGCCGTCGCCGAGCCGGCCCTCGAACTCGTTGTGGGAGAGCGAGTGGTCCCCGACCTGAACCGCCAGCCGCTTCACCGCCGGGTCGAGCGAGGGCCCCTTCGGCACCGCCCAGGAACGCATCGTCCCCTCGACCTCGAGCCGCAGGTCGAAGTGGTGGGCGGTGGCAGCGTGCTCCTGGACGACGAAGGCGCCGGCGCTGACCCCGCGAATCGCGAACTGCTCGTGCCCCTCGACCTTGGACGGCTCGACCCCGAGCTCGGAGACCTCGGCCACCGGCGGTCCCTCGCGCAGGAACACGGTCAACTCCTCGACCGCGCCGGCGGCGCCCTCGGCGTGGACACGCACCGTCCCGTCGTCCTCGTTCCGCACCCAGCCCGTCAGCCCCAGCTCCAGGGCCCGGCGCCGAACCGCGTCGCGGTAGCCGACGCCCTGCACCGCGCCGCTGACGACGGCACCCACCGCAGTCACGTTGCGGTCTTTACGGGGGCGGGCATCGGCCAATCATTACCCGGCAGGCGAGGCCGTGGTCAAGTCAGTCGGTCCGCACCGCCCGCCACGCGGCCGCGGCCAGCTCGCTCTCGACCTTGCGCAGCGAGGCGAGGCGACCGGAGAGCCAGAGGCGGGCGGCCTCCTGGGCGGGGCCGATCACGACGACGTAGAAGACCTCGCGGGGCAGGGGCCGGATCTCGGGGTGCCGGTCGACCCAGCCGTCGAGAGCGGCGGCGAAGTCGCGGTTGAGATCGGCCAGATCGGCCTCCGCCGCGGCGCGGGCGCCGCCACCGCGCAGGAGGAAGCGGGCCCGCTCGGGGTTGCGGCCGACCCAGCGCAGGTGGTGGCGGACCAGCCCCTTCACTCCCTCCTCCCCGCCCGCGGCGCGCTCCAGCGCCCGCGTCGCCCCAGCTTGGTAGTCGCCGAGGATTTCTAGATAGAGAGCGGCGTCGATTCCCTCCTTGCCGCCGAAGTGGTGGTAGATCGAGCCGATGCTGGCGCCGGAGCGGCGTCGCACCTCCTCGATCGCAACCTCGCCGGTTTCGCCAAACGCCTCGAGGGCAGCGTCGAGGATCTCCCTGCGGCGGCTCACTCTTAGAAGTATATTCTAGAACATGATTCTACTCGACGAGGCAATGCCAGCTTATGACCGCAGCGAGATCCACCGCCGGAGGATCGATGCATCAGCCACCGCGACCTGGACGGCGATGAAAGAGCTGCGGGGAGACGAGATGACCTTGATGCGGCTGCTGATGGGCATCCGCACCCTCGGCCGGGGCGAGCGCGACGGCAGCCGCACGGTGCTCTCCGGCTTCCGCTCGATGGGCTTCCGCCCGATCGCCGAGCAACCCGAGCGCGAACTGGTCGTCGCCGGCATCGGCCGTTTCTGGACCCTTTCCGGCGGCCTGCGCAAGGTCGAGGGAAGCGAGCAGTTCGCCGCCTTCGACGAGCCCGGCTACGCCAAGGTCGCATTCGACTTCCGGCTCGAGGATGGCGTGCTCTCGACCGAGACCCGGATCGCCGGCACCGACGAGCACGCCAGCCGCCGCTTCGGCCTCTACTGGCTCCTGGTCCGCCCCGGCAGCGGCCTGATCCGCCGCGAGTGGCTGCGCGCGATCGAGAGGCGCGCGCAGTGCGAGTCGCGGGACGCCTAAGCCCCCAGCACCGCCAAAGCCTCCTCGGCGCGGGGCCCCGCCGCCCGCTCCGGCGTGGCCGCGACGAAGACGAACGTGCCGAGGCCGTCGAACTCGGTGAGGGCGAAGACGAGGCGGGGATCGATCCGCTCGATCATCGCTCCTCCTCGCCGTTGGTCGGCTCGATTCCCGCCTGCGCCGCGAGCACGTCCTCGCGGCTGTAGTGGCCGACCGAGTCGAACCAGCGCTTGGCCCGCAGGCCGGCGCGCAGGTCGCAGTCGGCGAAGACGATCCCCTCTTCGTCGTAGAGCGGCCCGGCGATCACCTCGCCCCAGGTCGGCTCGACGATCGCGGCGCCGCCGCGGCCGAAGACCTCGCGCTCGGGCAGCTCGACCGGGAAGTCGTCGGGAAAGGCGGCGCGGGGGATGAACTGCGGCACCGAGACGACGAAGGCGCCGGACTCGATCGCGATATGGCGCATGCTGGCGAGCCAGGCGTCGCTGTCGTCGGCGGTCGGCGCGACCCAGATCTGCGGCCCCGACCGGTACATCGCGTAGCGCGCCAGCGGCATCCGGTTCTCCCAGCAGATCAGGCCGCCGATCTTGCCCAGCGGCGTCTTCGCCGCGGCCATGTCGTCGCCGGCGCCGATCCCGTGGAAGAGCCGCTCGTGATGGGTCGGCATCAGCTTGCGGTGCTTCCAGACGATTCCCTCGGGGCCGAGCAGGACGAGGGTGTTGTAGAGGGTGCCGGGGCGTTCGGCCTCGCGCTCGTTGACTCCGATCGCGCAGTGGGCACCGCTGCGGCGGCAGGCCTCGACCAGCTCCTCGGTCAGCGGCCCGGGCACGTCGACCGAGTTGCTCCAGAGCCGCTCCCAGAGCTCGTCGAAGCCGCCGAAGGAGGCCGCCGGCGCCGCCCAGGACTGCGACGGGTAGAGCGGCACGAAGGTCTCGGGCAGCACCACCAGCTCGGCGCCCTCGCCGGCCGCCCGCTCGATCAGCTCGGCCGCCTTGGCGACCGAAGCCTCGGCGTCGAGGATCGCCGGCGTCGCCTGGGCGGCCGCAACGCGGACGGTTCGCAGCTCGGGCATGGCAAGAGCCTAGATCAGGGGTCGGGGCGCTCCAAGTGCAGCAGCCGCTCGGGCTCGTGCTCGACCTGGAGGGTGCTGTGGTCGATGCCGAACTCCGCGCGGAGCTTCTCCGCGAGCTGGAAGCGGACCTCGTGGCAGGCGGCGTCGGGGGTGGCGACCACGTGGGCGGAGAGGGCCGGGAAGCCGGAGGTCACCTCCCAGACGTGCAGGTCGTGGACCTCGACCACGCCCGGCTCGGCGGCCAGCGCCCGGCCGATCTCCCCCGGGTCCATGCCTTCGGGAGCCGCCTCGAGCAGGATCCGGCCCGAGGCCTTGAGCAGCACGTAGGCCGAGCGCAGCATCAGCGCCGCGACGATCAGCGAGGCGATCGGGTCGGCGCGCTCGAACCCGAAGAGGAGGATCGCCGCGGCGGCGCCGGCGGCGGCGATCGAGCCGAAGGCGTCGATCAGGTTGTGCTGGAAGGCGCCCTCGACGTTGAGGCTGGCGCGGTTGGCGCGGGCCAGCGCACAGGCGGCGGCGAGGTTGGCGCCGAGTCCGGCCAGCCCGACCCACAGCACCAGCTCCGCCTCGACCTCGGGCGGGTGGAAGAGCCGGCTGATCCCCTCGAAGACGATAAAGATCGCCGGCACCAGCAGGGTCAGGCCGTTGACTTGAGCGGAGAGGATCTCGCCGCGTTTGAGTCCGAACGTCATCACCCCCTTCGCCTTGCGGCGGGCGAGGCGGGCGGCGAACAGTGCGAGGGCGATCGCGCCGGCGTCGGTCAGCATGTGGGCGGCGTCGGAGAGCAGCGCCAGCGAGTCGGCGAGGATCCCGGCAACGACCTCGGCGACCATGAAGGCGACGTTGATCGCCAGCGCCAGGGTCAGCATCCGCGTGTTGGCCTCGGCCGAGATCGCGTGGCTGTGGCCGTCGTGGCCGCCGTGACCAGGGGCGCGTGAGTGGCTCGACTGCGCCATTGCCTCCATTCGCCCGCCGGGAGCGGTCAGCACTCCCGGCAGAGATTTCGGCACTGTGTCGATTTGGCCGCCCGCCGTTCGTCGCAGTGGGTAGAAGGCGGAGAATCGGCACCGAGCTTCCGCGCAAGACCAGAGAAAGGACCCAGCATGAGAGTGATGGCGATCGTCAAGGCGACCGAGGACTCCGAGGCCGGCAAGATGCCGAACGAGGAGATGCTCGCCGCGATGGGCAAGTTCAACGAAGAGCTGGTCGAGGCCGGCGTGATGGTCGGCGGCGAGGGCCTGCACCCCTCCTCCAAGGGCGCCCGCATCAGCTTCGGCGGCGACAGTGAGCGGCAGGTGATCGACGGCCCCTTCGCTGAGACCAAGGAGCTGATCGCCGGCTTCTGGCTGCTCGAGGTCGACTCCTTCGAGGAAGCGGTCGACTGGATCAAGCGCTGCCCCAACCCCCACGACGAAGCCGGGGAGATCGAACTCCGGCAGATCTTCGAGGCCGAGGACTTCGGCGAGGAGTTCACCCCGGAGCTGCGCGAGCAGGAGGAGCGGATGCGAGCCCAGATCGAGCAGAGCCAGGACTCATAGGGCCGGCGAGGGCGGTGAGGAGCGAGCTCGCTAGCTCGGCTTCTTGCCGCCCGTGGGCGGTGGGATCGACTAGCCGGGGGACAGCGGCCGCAAGCGCGTCTTCTCGACCCGGGCCAGCTTCCGTTTCAGGCGCTGCAGCTGCTTCTCCTGCGCCTCGGTGCGTTTGTAGCCCTTGTGGGCGAGGTTGGTCCGCTCCAGCGGGTCAGCCTTCAGGTCGTACATCTCCCACTGCGGCGGCACCGGGTTTTTCCTGGCGACGTCGTAGTACTTGGCGAGCTTCCATCGGCCTTCGCGGATGCTGACGATGTGATTCGGCGGTTTCGGGTAGGGCGGTTTGGCCTGGCCCGACTGGAAGTCGTCGTAGGTGAAGACGACGTAGTCCTGGACCGGCTGCGCCGCCTTCGGCCGCAGCACCAGCTCCGAGTAATCCTTCCCCTGCCAGTTGGCGCGGGCCGACTTCGGCGCCGCGGCGAGACTGGCCAGGGTCGGCAGGAAGTCCACGTGGGAGACGAGCGCGTCGGTGCTCTGCGGCTTCGGGAACAGCCTCGGGTTCGAGTAGACGAGCGGCACCCGCGTCGCCTCCTCGTAGAAGTTGAAGTTCTTCTGCCGCATGCCGCCGTGGGTCAGCCCCATCTCGCCGTGGTCGGCGGTGCGGACGATCAGGGTGTCGTCGTAGAGCCCGGTCTCTTCGAGTTTGTCGAGGACGTTGACGATGTAGTTGTCCGAGGAGCGCATCAGGTTGCCGTAGTAGTTCAGGTAGTTGGCCATCTGCCGCCGGTTTTTCGGCTTCCCCGTGAGGTTGAAGATTTTGAGGAATTCGGCCTGGACCGAGGGCTTGGTCGAGAGGTCTTCTTCGGCGGTCGCCGGGGGCCGGATATCGCCTTCCAGCCAGGAGTCGTCGTAACCGGCTTCTTCGAAGGTCTTGCTCGGGTAGAAGAGGACGTCGTGCGGGTTGACCAGCGAGATCACCATGAAGAACGGCTGCTGTTTGCCGGCGACCGAGGTCAGGTACTGCATCACGCCCTCTGAGCCGGTCTCGGGCGAGCCGGTCGATTCGACGAAGCGGCCGTCG
>DATHUE010000051.1:0-17638 GCA_035462545.1 Solirubrobacterales bacterium | reverse complement strand
CGCGAGAAGGAGCTGCCGCGGGCCGAGATCGAGCGCGCCGCGGCGATCTTCCGCCGGCTCTGCGACACCTACAGCGCCCTGTTCATCGTCAACGACGACCCCGACCTGGCCCGCTCCTGCGACGCCGACGGGGTCCACGTCGGCCAGGACGACATCGCGGTCGAGGAGGCGCGCGCGCTGCTGGGCCCCGACGCGATCGTCGGAACCTCCACCCACTCCGAGGCGCAGATCGCCGCCGCCAACGAGCAGCCGGTCGACTACTTCAGCGTCGGCCCGATCTGGGAGACGCCGACGAAACAGGGGCGCCCCGGGGTCGGCCTCGATCTGATCTCCCACGCCGCCGAGAACGCTGCCAAACCGTTCTTCGCGATCGGCGGTGTCGACCCGGGCAACGCTGCCGAGGTGGTCGCCGCCGGGGCCCGGCGGCTCTGCGTGGTGCGGGCGATCCGCGATGCCGCCGACCCGGCGGCGGTCGCCGAGCAACTGCGGGGCGCCTTCGCCAGCGCCGGCGAGGCGAACGGCCAGGACCGGCTGCTGGGCGAGACCGCGGTCGGCAAGGGCGTCGCGCCCGGTGGCTGAGCAGCCGCGCAAGCGCAAGCAGCGCAGGGGCGGCGAGCACCCGATGGCGCGCGGCTACGCCAAGGCCGAGCAGCGCAACCAGGAAGCCCGCGAAGCGCTGGAGCCGCTGGCCGAGGGCGAGCGGCCGCTGGTGGTGACGATCGGCGCCGTCGTCTCCGGCCTCCTCGCGCTCTCGATCGTGGTCGGCTACCTGGCGGGGGTCGAGGCAGACGGCAAGCGCCCGGAGATCCCCCAGGTGGCGGGGCCGACGCTGATCCTCGGGGTGATGGCCTACGGGATGTGGCGGGCCCGCTACTGGGCGGTGCTCGGCTTCCAGCTGGTGCTGGTCTTCCTGATCTTCGCCGGGGTCTCCGGGCTCGCGGTCAGCGCCTCGACCGTCTCGGAGTTCATCGGGACCGGCCTGCTGCTGGCGATCGCCGGCACCTTCTTCTTCTTCATGGTGAAGGCGATGGCGCGGATCCAGATGCCCGAACGGGAACCCCGGAACTAGCGGTTCTATAGGCTCAGCCCAGGATGGGCGACTCCTTCCAGACGATCGTGATCGGCGGCGGCCCGGGCGGCTACGTGGCCGCGATCCGCGCCGCCCAGCTCGGTCGCAGGACCGCCGTCGTCGAGCGCGACAAAGCCGGCGGCCGCTGCCTCAACTACGCCTGCATCCCAGCCAAGACGATCCTCCGCACGGCGGAGATCTACGCCGAGGCGCGCGGCAGCGCCGAGCTCGGCGTCGTCGCCGAGAACGTCTCGCTCGACTGGGACGCGGTCGGCAAGCGCCGCGCCGCCGTCTCCGACTCGCTCTCCGGCGGCGTGAAGATGCTCTGGGACAAAAACAAGGTGACCATGATCGAGGGCGACGGCTCGCTCACCGCCGAGGGCAACGTCAAGGTCGGCGAGGAGACCTACGAAGCGGAGTCGATCGTCCTCGCCACCGGCTCGGTCTCGCTGCCGATCCCCGGCGTCGAGTTCGGCGGTCGCGTCCTCGACACCTGGGGCGCCTGGTCGCTGCCGGAGCTGCCGCGGAAGATCGCCGTGGTCGGGGCGGGCGCTTCCGGCGCCGAGATCGCCTCCGCCTATTCGCGCTTCGGCGTCGAGGTGATCCTGATCGAGATGCTCGACCAAATCCTCCCCGCCGAGGACAAGGACATGGCGAAGGTCGTCGAACGTGCCTTCAAGAAAGGCGGGATCGAGATCTCGACCGGCGCCCCGGTTGAGAACGTCGAGGCCGGCGCGGACTCGGTCAAGTTCACCTACGGCGACAAGAGCGCCGAGGTCGACTACCTCTGCATAGCCGGCGGCCGCGGGCCCGACGTCGAGGGGCTCGGCCTGCAGGAGGCCGGGGTCGAGCTGGAGGAGAACGGCAAGGTCAAGGTCGACGAGTACCAGCGGACGACGAACTCGAAGGTCTACGCGATCGGCGACCTCGTCAACCGCAAGGCGCTCGCCCACAAGGCCTCCGAGGAGGGCGTGGTCGCGGTCGAGCACGCCGCCGGGGTCGAGACCCACCCGGTCGACCAGGAGCTGATGGTCGGCGCCACCTTCTGCCACCCGCAGGTCGCCAGCGTCGGCCTCACCGAGGCGGCGGCGAAGGAGGCCGGCCACGAGGTCAAGGTCGGCAAGCAGAAGATCGCCGGCGAGGGGGCGGGCACCGTCTACGACGACAAAGACGGGCTGGTCAAGCTCGTCGTCGACGCCAAGTACGGCGAGGTGCTGGGCGCCCACATCGTCGGCAACCGCGCCTGCGACATGATCGCCGAGCTGGTGGCGACGATGGCGCTCGAGGGCGGCTACCAGGAGCTTTCGCGGATCGTCCATCCGCACCCGACCGTCTCCGAGGCGGTGCTCGACGCCGCCCGCGCGGTCGACGGCTGGCCGATCCACGCCTGAGGCCCCTGGGCCTCAGATGAGCCGCGCCACCTTCTACTTCGACCTCGGCTCGCCCTACGCGTATCTCGCCGCCGAGCGGGTCAGCGGTCTGTTCACCGAGGCGGATCTGGAGCAGCCGGAGTGGGTGCCGGTCCTGCTCGGCGGCCTGTTCGGCCGCTTCGGCCGCGGCTCCTGGTCGCAGACGCCGGCCCGCGCGGAGGGGATCGCCGAGGTCGAGCGCCGCGCCGCCGCCTACGGGCTGCCGCCGGTCGTCTGGCCCGACCCCTGGCCCGGCGACACGCTGGTCGCGATGCGGGCGGCGACCTTCGCCAAGCAGACCGGCCGCACCGTCTCCTTCTCCCTCGCCGCCTTCCGCCAGGCGTTCGCCGCCGGCCGCGACCTGACCGATCCGGACAACGTCGCGATTGCCGGAGCCGCCTGCGAGCTGCACCCGCGGGCGCTGCTGAAAGCGGTGCAGACCGAGGCGGTCAAGGGCGCCCTGCGCGAGGCGACCGAGCGGGCCGGCGACCGCGGCGTCGAAGGGGTGCCGGCGCTGCTCGTCGCCGACGAGGTCTTCTGGGGCGACGACCGCTTGGAGGAAGGCGTGGCGGCCGCCTCGGGCTAACCCGCCCAAGCGTCCGCTCAGGCTTCGGGCGCGCCCAGTCGCCTCGCTAAGGTGAATCGATGGCCAAGCTGCCCGACGCCGCCACCTGCTACGAGCTGCTCGCGCGCATGGCTTTGATCCGCCGCTTCGAGGAGGAGGCGGGGCGCCAGTACCAGCGGGCGAAAGCCGGCGGCTTCCTGCACCTGGCGATCGGCGAGGAGGCGACGATCGTCGGCACCACCTCGGTGATGCGCGAGGAGGACTACCTGATCGGCACCTACCGCACCCACGGCCACGCGATCGCCCGCGGCACCGAGCCGAAGCGGGTGATGGCGGAGCTGTTCGGCCGCGTCGACGGCACCAGCGGCGGCCGCGGCGGCTCGATGCACATCTTCGACCGCGAGCGGCGCTTCATGGGCGGCTACGGGATCGTCGGCGGCAACCTGCCGCTCGCCGCCGGGCTCGGGCTCGCGGCCGACTACCGCGGCGAAGACGCGGTCACGGTCTGCATGTTCGGCGACGGCGCCTCCAACACCGGCAACTTCGGCGAGACGATGAACCTGGCGAAGCTCTGGAGCCTGCCGGTCCTGTTCCTGGTCGAGAACAACCTCTACGGGATGGGGACCGCGGTCGAGCGCCACTCCGGGCAGACCGACCTCTCGCGCAAGGCGGAGGGCTACGGGATCCCCGGCAGGCGGATCGACGGGATGGACGTGACCGAGGTCCGCAAGGCGGTCAAGAAGGGCATCGAGGCCGCCCGCGAGGAACGCAAGCCGACCCTGATCGAGGCCTTCACCTACCGCTACCGCGGCCACTCCGCCGCCGACCCCGAGGTCTACCGCGAGCGCGAGGAGGTCGAGGAGTGGCGCGAGAAGGACCCGATCGAGACCTTCTCGCGCCGCTGCGTCGAGGAGGGCGTGCTCGGCGAGCGCGAGGTCGGGCAGGCGCGCGAGGCGGCCGAGAAGGAGGTGGTGGCGGCAGTCGAGTTCGCCGAGGCCTCGCCGGAACCGCCGCTCGACACGCTCTACGAGAACCTCTACGCAGTCACCGACCCCGGCGGCTGGTACGCGGTCGACGAGCGCAGCCCGGAGCCGCACCGCGGCGAGCGCGAGAGCTCGATGCCCGATGCCGCCCGCGAGCTCGCCGAGGCCGGCGCCGCCTACGCCGACCAGCCCGACGAGGACGAGGGACAGCGGCCGAACCCGGCGATCCACGGCGACGTCCAGGAGGGGGTCGAGCAACGTGACTGAGCTGCGGATGCGGGAGGCGCTGCGCGACGCGATGGCCGAGGAGATGCGCCGCGACGAGGCGGTCTTCGTGATGGGCGAGGACGTCAGCGTCTTCCAGGGCGCCTTCAAGGTGACCGAGGGGCTGCTGCAGGAGTTCGGCGAACGGCGGGTGCGCGACACGCCGATCTCCGAGAACACGATCGTCGGCACCGGCGTCGGCGCGGCGATGGGCGGCCTGCGGCCGGTGGTCGAGCTGATGACGGTCAACTTCTCGCTGCTGGCGCTGGACCAGATCGTCAACCACGCCGCCGCGATCCCCTACATGTTCAACGGCCAGGTGCGGGTGCCGATGGTGATTCGGATGCCGGGCGGTGGCGGCCACCAGCTCGGCCCCACCCACTCGCACAGCTTCGAGGCGCTCTACCTGCAGGTGCCGGGGCTGCTGGTCGCCTGCCCCTCGACCCCGGCCGACGGCAAGGCGCTGCTGAAGGCGGCGATCCGCGACGACAACCCGGTGATCTTCATCGAGCACGAGAGCCTCTACGGCGTCCGCGGCGAGGTGCCCGAGGGGGACGACGAGGTGCTTCCCTTCGGCAAGGCGGCGGTGCGGCGGGAAGGCGAGGACGTGACCGTGATCGGGATCCTGAAGATGGCCCAGGTGGCCGAGGAGGCGGCGGCGAAGCTGGCCGAGGAGCACGGCGTCCAGGCCGAGGTGATCGACCCGCGGACGCTGCGCCCGCTCGACCTCGACACGATCCTCGAGTCGGTGCGGAAGACGAACCGGGCGGTGATCGTCGAGGAGGGCTGGCCGCACGGCGGGGTCGGCGCCAACCTGGCGGCGCTGATCACCGAGCAGGCTTTCGACCACCTCGACGCGCCGGTGCAGCGGGTGACCGGCGCCGACGTCCACATGCCGTACTCGAAGCGCTTGGAGCAGGCGGCGATCCCCCACTCCGAGCATGTCGTCAAGGCGGCGCTGGCCTCGCTCGAGGGCTCGCTGCCGGCGGCGCCGGGAGGTGCTGGCTGATGGCCGAGATCGTGATGCCGCGGCTCTCGGACTCGATGGAGGAGGGGACGATCCTCTCCTGGCTGAAGCAGGTCGGGGACGAGGTCGCCGTCGGCGAGGAGATCGTCGAGATCGAGACGGACAAGGCGAACATGGCTTATGAGAGCGACGTGGCGGGGACGTTGGTGGAGATCGTCGCTCAGGAGGGTGAGACCCTTCCGATCGGGACGGTGATCGCGCGGGTTGGCGATTCGGACGAGGGACCGGCCGCAAAGCCAGCGGGTCCTGTCACCGGGGATGACTCCCTCGCTCACCCGCGAGGGAGCTCACCCCCGGCGCCACCCGCTGGAGATGCGGAGGGGGCCTCGCCGGAGGCGCCAAGCAGCGCGGCCAGCTCCGAAGGAGCGCCCGCCCCAGCGGATAGGTCCCCCCGCCCCTTGACCGCCAGCGGTGAGCGGGTTAAGGCTTCTCCAGTTGCTCGGCGGCTTGCTCAGGACAAGGGTGTCGATCTGGTTGGGCTGCATGGGTCTGGGCCCGGTGGGCGGATCGTCAAGGCTGACGTTGAGAAGGCGGATGGGGGACCAAGCGCGGCGGGCGCGGGACCCGCCCCTGGCATCGAGGCGGCGCCGGCTCCGCAGGCCTCTCCGATTTCTCCCGGACCCGCGTCAGCGGGGCCGGCGGCGGAGACCGCCAAGGGGCAGACGTCCTACGAAGATCTGAGCAAGCTGCAGGCGACGATCGCTCGGCGGATGGCGGAGTCGAAGGCTACGGCGCCGCATTTCTATCTCGAAGCCGAGGTGGACATGAGCCGGGCGGTGGCAGCCCGGGGGGAGATCAAGGCCACCGCGAAGGAGGGCGATGTGGTGCCCTCTTTCAACGACATGGTGGTGAAGGCCTGTGCGCTGGCGCTGCGGGAGTTCCCGCGCGCCAACGGGGCTTACCGGGACGGCAAGTTCGAGCTCTATTCGCGGGTCAACGTCGGCGTCGCCGTGGCGGGCCAGGACGCGCTGGTCGTGCCGACCGTGTTCGACGCCGACCGCAAGGGGCTGCGGCAGATCGCGACCGAGTCGCGGCAGCTGGCGGCGAAAGTCCGCGACGGCAAGGTGACGCCACCGGAGCTGTCGGGCGGGACCTTCACCGTCTCCAACCTGGGGATGTACGGGATCGACGCCTTCGCGGCGGTGATCAACGGTGGCCAGGCCGGGATCCTCGCGGTCGGCGCGATCAAGGAGCGGCCGGCGGTCCGCGGCGGCGAGATCGTCCCCGCCCAGCTGATGAACCTCACCCTCGCCTGCGACCACCGCATCCTCTACGGCGCCGACGGCGCCGAGTTCCTCGCCCGGGTGCGGGCGCTGCTCGAGGAGCCGGTCTCGCTAGCTCTTTGACTCGAGGGTCAGCCGGCGCCGCCGAGCGACTCGACCCGGAAGGCCGAACGCTGCGGGTGGGCGGGCTTGTAGAAGGTCGCCGACTGCGCCTTCACCTGCCAGGGCGAGGGCAGGGTGCCGCCGTTGCCGAGGAAGCGCGTGAACAGGACCGAGGCGCGGTTGCAGCTCAGCGCCGAGAGCGGCGGCAGGTAGAGCAGGTAGGGGCCCTTGCGGAAGCGCAGCGGCCCCACCGGGCTGGTGGAGTTGACCGTAAAGGTGCCGGGACAGAGCGCTCCCGAGGTCGGTTCGGCCTGTTCTTCCTTGGCGCCCTTGGCGACCGAGAAGCCGAGCACTCCGTCCTTGCGAAAGGAGGCCTTGCCGCTGCCCTCCGCGGTGACGCTCCAGCCACCCGGCAGGTTGCCGTCCCAGTCCTGCAGGAAGCGGGTGAAGAGCTGCGAGGCCGCGTAGCAATTGAGATCGGCGTTCGGCCCGAGCGTGATCGAGTAGTTGCCGGCTGGCAGCTCCGCTGGCCCGATCCGATCGTTGTGGAGCACCTTGAAGCTCGCCTTGCAGGGCGCCGCGGCGGCGGAGCCGGCGCCGGCGAAGGCGAGCATGGCGAGGGCGAGGACGGGTGCAAGAGCGAGCTTTTTCACGGCCGGCAACCTACCAGCGAGTGACTCGTCAACAACTGTTCCGGCTCCCCGTGACAGCATTCCAGGCGTCGCCGAGGGAGAAGTCGGCGGCGACCCGCAGCACCCCCGGCCGCTTGGCGCGGGCGACGGTCCAGTCGCCATGGCGCAGGACGCATCCCTGACCGCGGCCGATCGACCAGTAGGGCGTGTAGCTGACGCGGACGAGGAAGTCCCCGGGGCGGCTGACGTCGAGGGCGAAGCCCTGGCGGCTGACCCAGCGGGTCTCGGCCCGGCCGGCGCCGAGCGGGGCGATCAGCGGTTTCGGGTCGCGAACCTCGTAGATCCGCCACTCCGGCGTGCTCCAGCGCAGCTCCAGATAAGAGGGGCCGCTGAGGATCAGCCGCCGCTCCTCCGCCGAGGAGTAGTCGAGCGGCGCCTCCGGCAGGGCGACGAAGGAGATCGCGTTCTCGCGCAGCCAGTGGCCGTAGCTGGCGGCGGTCAGCCGGTCCTCCTCGTAGAAGATGTCGTCGCGGGTGGTGTCGAGCTGGCGCAGCCAGCCGCGGGCGAGGTCGAACTCGGTCGCGAGGTAGGCCGACTCCCAGTGGTTGGCGGTCGGCGGCACCTCGACCCGCAGGCCGTGGCCGCCGTGGGCGCGCAGCCAGCGCGCGGCCGGCTCGAAGAAGGCGGCGTCGGTGGCGGGATCGCCGACGCTGCGGGCGATCTGGGCGGCGGGCGCGGTCACCTGCCAGTAGAGGCAACCGGTGAGGAAGAAGGCGAGGAACCAGACCGGCACCTTGGGCCGCCGCGAGAGCACCACCGCGGCCAGCACCGGGCCGCCGAACAGGGCGCCGAGCCGCACGGCGTTGCCGCCCATCGCGTTCGGCACCAGCCAGATCGCGGTCGCCGCCAGCAGGTAGCCGACCACGACCCGGCGCAGCTGCCGCTCCTCCTGGGCGAGGCCCTGGGTGACGATCAGGGCGCCCGCGCAGAAGATCGGGATCGCCACGTAGGAGGAGAAGACGAAGGGGAACTGGCCCGGCTCCGGGAAGGCGATGTTGGGCGCGAGGGTGAGGAAGAGGGCGAAGCCGACGACGACGAGCGCGGCGCGGTTGAGCCGCCTCCCCCACTCCGCGATCCCCGCCAGCACGACGCCGGCGAGGAAGACGGCGGCGACCGGACTGGAGAGGGCGCAGGCGACGGCGGCGAGCGCCGCGAGGGCGGCGCGGCGGCGCTGCAGGCCGCGCAGCGAGGCGAGCCCGAAGGCGACGCCGAGGGCGAAGGTGAGCTGGCCGTCGGCGAGCAGGGTGACGACCCCGGCGCCGAACCAGAGAGTCGCCCAGCGCGCCTCCGCCCCCCAGCGGTCGCGGACGAGGCGGTCGAAGAGGTAGGCCGAGGCGACCACCGCCAGCGTCCCCACCACCTGCGGTCCCAGCAGCGCCGCCAGCGGCGGGAAGAGGACGCTGTAGGTGAGCGTGTAATGGCCGCCGTACCAGCTGCCGTTCCAGATCGCCAGGCCGGCTTCGTGGAACAGCTCGGTGCGGAAGACCTGAGCGGCGAGGTCGCCGACCGGCGGGCTCCAGATCAGCATCAGGGCAGCCAGAACCGAGCTGAGCGCGACAGCCGGGAGCCACTCGGGTCGTAGAGCCTTGGACTGGACCATCGGCGAGGACCTCAAAGCATAGGGGCGCAGCCTGCAACGATTTCAAGGGTGAGCGCCGAGATCCTCGTTATCCGCTGCGGCACGGTCCCCTACGAGGAGGCGCGCGAGACCCAGCGCCGGCTCGCCGCCGAGCGCCAGAACGGGGCGATCCCGGACGTGCTGCTGCTGCTCGAGCACCCGCCCGTCTACACCCGCGGCCGCCGCTCGACCGCCGCCGAGCTGCCGATGGGAGTCGAGTGGTACGAAGCGCAGGGGATCGAGGTGCGCGACACCGACCGCGGCGGCCGCGTCACCTACCACGGCCCCGGCCAGCTGGTCGCCTACCCGATCGTCTCCCTGCGCCCCTACGGCGACGACGTCCATACCTACGTGCGCAACCTCGAGCGGACGATGATCGAGTCGCTGGCCGCGCACGGGGTGCAGGCCGGCCTGATCGAGGGCGAGACCGGGGTCTGGGTCGGCGAGCGCAAGATCGGCTCGATCGGGGTGCACGTCAGCCGCGGCGTCACCACGCACGGGCTGGCGGTCAACGTCAGCAACGACCTGCAGCCGTTCGAGTGGATCGTCCCCTGCGGGATCGAGGGCTGCCGGGTCACCTCGCTCTCGCGCGAGCTCGGCGCCGAGCAGGACCTCGGTGCCTTCGCCTCGACCCTGGCCGCGAAGTTCGGCGAGGCCTACGGCCGCACCCCGGTCGAGACCGACCTCGACGCGCTCGCTACGCTCGCCTGAGATGACCGAGACGACCGCACCCACCGAGCGCGTCCACGTCACCCGCTCCCGCGCCAAGCCGGGCGGCACCGCGGCGGCGGCCGAGGGCACGGTCCCCTTCAAGCGCGCCCGCAAGCCGCCGTGGCTGAAGGTCCCGGCCCCGGGCGGCCCCAACTACCGCCGCCTCAAGCAGGCGATCGGCTCCGACAACCTGCACACGGTCTGCGAGGAGGCGAACTGCCCGAACGTCGGCGAGTGCTGGGAGCGCGGCACCGCCACCTTCATGATCCTCGGCGACATCTGCACCCGCCGCTGCGGCTTCTGCAACGTGCAGACCGGGGTGCCGAGCTGGAACGACCCGCTGGAGCCGCTGCGGGTCGCCAACCAGGTGAAGAAGATGGGGCTGCGCCACGCCGTCGTCACCTCCGTCGACCGCGACGACCTGCCCGACTACGGCGCGGGCGCCTTCGTCGGCGTGATCCGCTCGATCCGGATGCTGGCGCCCGGCTGCAAGGTCGAGGTGCTGACGCCGGACTTCCGCGGCCAGGAGATGCCACTGGCGAAGGTGGTCCACGAGCGGCCCGACGTCTTCAACCACAACGTCGAGACGGTGCCGCGGCTCTACCCGCTGGCCCGGCGCGGCTCCCAGTTCGCCCGCTCGGCCCGCGTCCTGAAGCTGGCAAAGGAGATGGGCGGCGAGGGAGTGGTGACGAAGTCGGGGCTGATGGTCGGGCTCGGCGAGTCCTTCGAGGAGATGGTCGAGACCTTCGGGCTGCTGCGCGAGCACAAGGTCCAGGTGCTGACCGTCGGCCAGTACCTGCGGCCGACCGAGAACCACCTGCCGGTGGTCCGCTACTGGCATCCCGAGGAGTTCGAGGCGCTGGAGCGGGCCGCCTACGAGCTCGGCTTCGAGTCGGTCGCCGCCGGGCCGCTGGTGCGCAGCAGCTACCACGCCGACCAGAACCTGCCCGAAGCTGTGCGGGCCGAGAGCCTGATCGCCTGATCTGGCGAGATACCGCTTTATAACGAGGAAATAGCTGTCCGAATCTGAGAGGATCGGTAGACGGATGGTCGATCGTCGCCGCCTCGCAACTGGAGTTCTCGCCCTGTGCGCGCTGGCGTCGGTCGCGCTGATGGAGCCGGCGCTGGCCTCGGCGCGGGTCGCCTACTTCACCGGCGCCAGCAGTAGCGGCATGGGCTCGATCGCCGCGCCGGTGGAGCTGACGACGCAGGCGATCGGCGGGCAGGTTCCGATCGGCATGAGCAGCGAGGGCACCCCCGCCGACGTCGCGATCACCCCCGACGGAAAGACCGCCTACGTGGTCGACAACGAACAGGTGGTCCCGATCGACGTCGCCACCAACACGGCTGGCACGCCGATTGCGATCCCGATCTTCGGGCAGGCGATCGCGATCGCGCCGGACGGCCGCTTCGCCTACGTCAGCAGCGTCTTCGTCGGGCCCAGCGAGATCTCGAAGATAGACCTCGCGACCAAAACCGTCGTCGCGACGATCGCTGTCGGCGACAACGCCTTCGGACTGGCGGTTACCCCGGACAGCCGCACCCTCTACGTCGCCAGCAACGGCGACGGCTCCGTCTACCCGGTCGACGTCGCCACCAACGTCGTCGGCGCGGCAATCCCGGTCGGCCCTTTTCCCTCCGCCGTGTCGGTAACGCCGGATGGGTCCAGCGCCTACGTGCTTCTACCGGGTGAAGAAAAACTGGTGCGGATCGATCTCGCCACCAACACCGTCGTCGGCGCGATCGCCAACGTACCGGGGAGCGAACTGGCGATCGCCCCCAACGGCGCCAAGGCCTACGCGGTTGGAGGTTCGGCGATAACCCCGGTCGACCTCGGCTCCGGCGCTGCCGGGACGACGAGCTTTGCCCCTAACCAGGACTCCTTCGAAGACGTGGCGATCCTGCCCGACGGCAGCCGCGCCTACGCGACCACCCAGCACAACGAAGCGAGCCTCTTCACGGGGCTGATGACGCCGGTCCTCACCGCCGGCGACGCGCTGCAGCCGAGCTTCCCGCTCAACACCTCCTTCGTCGGGGCACTGGCGATCGTTCCCAACCAACCGCCGCGGGCCGAGTTCTCGGTGGCGCCGCAGCCCGGCAAGGCGATGCTGCCGGTCTCCTTCGACGCCGCCGCCTCTGCCGACACCGACGGCGGCTCGGTCGTCCGCTACGACTGGGACTTCGGCGATGGCAGCAGCGCCGCCAACGGCGGGGCCAGCCCGCAGCACACCTACGCGCAGCCCGGCACTTACACGGTGACGCTGACCGTCACCGACAACGAGGGCTGCTCGGTCTCGATGGTCTTCCCCGGACAGACCGCCTACTGCAACGGCTCCAGCATCGCCCGCACGACGCGGACCGTCGTCGTCGAGCGCAACCTCTGCCCGCAGGTGAAAGCGGGCGCCTCGACCTTCATCCCGAAACGGCGGCCCGGCAAGGTGCTGCCGGGTGTGCGGGTGAGGCTCTCGACCGGGGTGCCGGCGAGGCTGACCGTCACCGCTCGCCTGATCTACCGGCGCAACGGCAAGGAAGCCAGCGCCGGGCTCGGCACGATCTCGGCCGACGTCAACAGATGGCGCCGGGTCCGGTTCGCGGTTCCGCCCGGGCTGCGCCAGGAGCTGCCGCTCGGCAAGCGGGTCAAGGTCGAGCTGCGGATCGAGACCGCGCCGAAAGGCGGCGCGCCCTGCGAGACGACGGTGGTCAACCGGACGCTGAAGGTCCACGTCGTCAAGGTCTTCCCGAACCGGGTCCAGGCCGAGCGCCCGCGCTGAGTCAGACCAGCTCGAGACGCTCGGGGTTGGCCGGGTCGTAGGCGACCTCGAGCTCGCGGCCCTGCTCGATCCGGCCGAGGCGGCCGGCCGAGAACTTGCGCTTGACCTGGAAGGGGACGCCGCCGCCCTTCTGCGGCCGGACCTCGAGGGTCAGCTCGACCATCGGGTAGCCGGCGACCTCGCCGCCGGTGGTGCGGGCTTCGAGCACGGTCGCCTTGCCGCGGAGGAGGTCCGGCGGCGGGTCGGCGCGGCGGCTCGGGGCGCCGAGGTAGGTGAGGAGGGCGCCGCTGAGGCCGCACCCGATCGCCATCCCGGCCATCCCCAGCCGCATCTCCTCGACCGGCGGGGCGACCGCCAGCACGGCGCCGGCCAGGGCGAGCGCGAGCAACAACAGGCCGCTGACGAACACGGCGGAAATTTACACCCGACCGCGCCGGGAGCGGTTATGTTCGTGCGGCAAGCAACCGGGATCGGTCAGGGGGTCCCACCTGAAACAAGGAGAGCGACCATGGGCATGTTCAAGGACATGAGGGATCTGCACAAGACCGGCAAGCAGATGACCAAGGAACGGGGCGGCAGCTTCAAGATGATGAAAGACGGCCTCGCCCAGGCCAACGAAGCGGTGCAGCAGGTCCAGGCCGACCAGGAGCTGGCCGAGAAGCTGGCCAACGAAGGCGTCGACGGGACGGCGACGATCGTGCAGATGCTGGCCACCGGCAAGACCGTGAACTTGCAGCCTGAGCTGCTCTTCCAGATGACCGTCGAGGTCAACGGCAGCCAGTCGCAGGTGAGCCACACCCAGGTCGTCTCGCCGGCGATCATCGGCCAGCTGCAGCCGGGCGCCCAGGTCCCGGTCAAGGTCGACCCCAACGACCACTCGCAGCTGATGATCGGGCTCGCCGGGTAAGTCGGTGTCCCACGCCGATCAACGACAGCCGGTCGGCAGCGACGAAGGCGCGAACTGGAAACGCCGCGCCTTCGTCGCGATCGGCGCCGTCCTCGCCCTCTTCATGCTCCTCAACCTGCAGGAGGTCGAGGTCAACTTCATCTTCGGCTCGGCCCAGCTGCCGCTGATCTTCGCCCTCCTCGTCGCCGCCGGCCTCGGCGCCCTGGTCGGCTGGGCAGCGCCGCGGCTGCGCAGCGGACGGGACACCGGTCCCACCGAGCGCCGCTAGCCGGCTTCACAAAGCCGGCACGCTTTTCATCCCATGACGAGGTCGTCGAGCTGGCGCGACGGAGAGATGGAGCCAACCGGGATCGAACCGGTGACCTCCTGCTTGCAAAGCAGGCGCTCTGCCAGCTGAGCTATGGCCCCTCGCCCGAAAGTGTAGGACGGAGCGGCGGGGATCGCTCCCGCGGCGGGGGCGCTCAGCGGACGACGGCGCGTTTGTAGCGGCTGATCGAGAGGGCGGCGAAGAGCGCGGCGATGCCGAGCGACCAGGCGATCGCGCCCCAGACCGAGTTGCCCGCGGGGGCGCCGAGGACCAGGTGGCGCATCGCGTCGACGACGAGCGTGACCGGGTTGACGTCGGCGAACGCTTCCAGCGCCGCCGGCATCGACTCGACCGGGACGAAGGCGGAGGAGACGAAGGTGAGCGGGAAGATGACGATGAAGCCGAGCGCCTGGGAGGCCTCGGGCGAGCTCGAGGTGAGGCCGACGAAGGCGAAGACCCAGGAGAAGGCGTAGCCGAAGAGCAGCAGGATCACGAGGCCGAGGGCGATGTGGGCGAGCGGCGCGTCGAAGCTGAAGCCGGCGATCACGCCGACCACCAGCATCACGACGATCGAGAAGGCGTTGGTGACGACGTCGGCGAGGGTGCGGCCGGCGAGCACGGCCCCGCGCGACATCGGCAGCGAGCGGAAGCGGTCGATCAGGCCCTTCTTCAGGTCCTCGGAGAGGCCGAGGGCGGTGACGAAGCCGCCGAAGGACATCGTCTGGACGATGATCCCCGGCATCAGGAAGTCGATGTAGCTGTAGCCGGGGGTGCTGATCGCGCCGCCGAAGACGTAGGCGAAGAGCAGCACGAACATGATCGGCTGCACGGTGAAGGAGAGCAGCAGGTCGGGCGCGCGGGGGATGCGCAGGAGGCTGCGCTTGGCGAGGACCAGGGTGTCGGAGAGGCCGTTGCGGAAGCCGCTCACCGCTCCCCCTCCCCGTCCTCGGCGTCCGCGGCGGCGTCGCGCTCCTCGGCGGCGTGGCCGGTGAGGCGGAGGAAGACGTCGTCGAGCGTGGGCCGGTGCATCGCCACGTCGTCGATCCCGATCCCGGCCTCGTTGAGGCGGCGCACGGCCTCGGCGATCGCGCCCTTGCGCTCGTGCACCGGCAGCGAGAGGGCGCCGTCGGCGAGGATCGGGCGCTCGGCAGCCATCGATTCCAGCGCGGCGATCGCGGCGTCGGCGTCGGCGCTCGACTCGAGCGTGATCGAGAGGCGCTCGCCGCCGACCTCGTCCTTGAGCTCGTCGGGGCTGCCGGCGGCGATCACGACGCCGCGGTCGATCACCGAGATGCTGTCGGCGAGCCGGTCGGCCTCGTCGAGGTACTGGGTGGTGAGCAGGACGGTGGTGCCTTCGGCGACGCGGGCCTCGATCGTCTCCCAGAGGCCGAGGCGGCTGCGCGGGTCCAGGCCGGTGGTCGGCTCGTCGAGGAACAGGATCGGCGGCCGGGCGACTAGGGCGGCGGCCAGGTCGAGGCGGCGGCGCATCCCGCCCGAGTAGGTGCGGACGAGGCGGTCGGCGGCCTCCTCGAGTTCGAAGCGCCGCAGCAGCTCGGCGGCGCGGGCGCGCGGCTCGCCCTTCGGCAGGTGGTAGAGCCGGCCGACCATCTCCAGGTTCTCGGCCCCGGTGAGGTTTTCGTCGACCGCGGCGTACTGGCCGGCGAGCCCGATCCGGGTCCGCAGCTGGGCCGCCTCGCGGGCGACGTCGAGGCCGGCGACGCGGGCGCTGCCGCCGTCGGCGGGGAGCAGGGTGGTGAGGATGCGGACCGCGGTCGTCTTGCCGGCGCCGTTGGGGCCGAGCAGCGCCAGCACAGTGCCGGTCTCCGCGCGCAGGTCGATCCCGTCGAGCGCCCGCACGTCACCGTAGGACTTCTGCAGGCCACTGGCCTCGATTGCCGCTTCGGTACTCAAGGGGTCGCGCACGCTATCGAGACCGGGTCGCCGGGGTGGCGAGGCGGCGGCGCGAGCGGACTAATCGTCGAAGTCGAAGTCCTTGGGGGGCTTCTGCTCGAACCAGAGCTGGTCGTCCTCGGGCGCCTCCTCGAGGAAGTCGGGGGTGTCCTCGAGCACGTCCTCGTGGCCCTCCTCCTGGGGCTCGAAGACGCTGTGCTCGGCCGAGGGCTGCTCATGCTCCTCGGAGACCGGCTCCTCGACCGGAGGCAGCGGGTGCTCCTCGGTCGCTTCCGGTTCGGCGGGTGCGGGGGCGGCGGCGGGCTGCGGCGCTTCCAGCGCCTGGTCGAGCTCGTCGGAGAGGCGCTGTTCGTCGAAGAAGTCGTCCTCGTCGTCGAAGGCGGGAGCGGGGGCCGGCTCGGCGGGCGGTGACGGTGGGGCGAAGGCGTCAGCCGGCGGCGCGTCGCCCGTCAGCCGCGGCTCCTCCAGCTCGGAATCGACCAGCTCCTCGTCGCTGGGGGCGGGGCTGTCGGCCACCGGCGGCTCCTCAGAGGCGGCCGTGTCGCCGGCGAGCTCGCCCTCGACGTCGAACATTTCGGTCGGCTGTTCGGCGATCGCGTGGCGCTCTTCGGTCGTGTGGCTGGCCTCGGGCTCGGGCGGGGCGGGCGGCGGCTCGGGGATCGCCTCGTGCTCCATCGCCGGGTGCGGCTCCTCGGCGGGCGGCTCTAGCTCGGCATCGACCGGCGCGTCCTCGGCGGGCGCGGGGGCCGGGGGTGCCTCCTGCAGGTCGGCGATGTCGGGGACGCGACGGCCCTCGGGCTCGGCGATCTCGGTGGCCGGCTCCTCCGCCGCGAAAGCCGCGGACTCAGCGGGCAGCGAGTCGGGCGTGGTCATGAACTCGGTCGGCGCCTCCGCCAGCGGATCGCCCGGCTCGTCCGGCCGGGCGGGAGGACCGAACGCCTCGTCCTCGAGCTTTTTAAGCTCGTCGTCCGGAGCGCCGTGCTGGCGCTTCAGTTCCAGGTGCTCTCTGATCGCGTCGTCGAGGATGCTCATAGGGGCTCGCGTCCCTCAGGTTCTCAGAAGACTATGCGGTTATCCTTCCCCTTGCGAGGACCTGGGATCAACTTCCCAGCCCGCCCCAAGGGGCTATAGCTCAGCTGGCAGAGCGCCTGGATCGCACCCAGGAGGTCGGCGGTTCGAATCCGCCTAGCTCCATCGGAGGAATGGCCTGCACGTGGGGAACTTGCTGTTCTGCAGGGCTTTCCAACCGCCTCGGAATCCGCTCCTATCTCAGGCACCAGTGCCCGAAATAGCGCAGATGCGAAGGGATCAGCGGCGATTGGCGGCGACGCCACTACTCAGCATAGGCTGGGACCATGTCACCGAGCAAGAACGGCTCAAACGGTGCCGAGAATCACGACCTCCCCTTCGCGAAAGAGCTTTGGGAGGCGTGCGATCGGTTGCGCGGCAGCGTCGAGTCTGCGGAATACAAGCACCTGGTACTCGGCCTCGTCTTCCTGAAGTACATCTCGGATTCATTCGAGCGGCGCCGTGCTGTCTTAGGGGCCGCCACTCGCGAAGAGGGCGCCGAGCTCTACACGGAGGACGAGGAGGAGCGAGCGGAAGTCCTGGAGGATCGGGACGAGTACATCTCCGAGAACGTCTTCTGGGTCCCGAAGAAGGCTCGCTGGGGCGCCCTTCTTGCCTCCGCAACCCAGCCGGACATCGGAAAGCGGATCGATGCCGCGCTAGGCGAGATCGAGAAGGCCAATGAGGAGCAGCTTCGGGGGGTCCTACCGCGGATCTACGCCCGGGCGCCGCTCACCTCGCAGAAGCTGGGCGAGCTGGTGACGACGATCGCCAAGGTCGGCTTCGGCGACGACGAGGACAAGGCTCGCGACATCCTCGGCCGCACCTACGAGTACTTCATCAAGCGCTTCGCCGCCGCCGAGGGCCATCGCGGCGGCGAGTTCTACACGCCGCAGTCGGTGACTCGGCTGCTGGTCGAAATGCTCGAGCCCTACGAGGGCCGGGTGCTCGACCCCGCCTGCGGCTCCTGCGGCCTGTTCATCCAGTCGGCCGACTTCGTGAAGAGACATG
>DATHUE010000050.1:0-3835 GCA_035462545.1 Solirubrobacterales bacterium | reverse complement strand
GAAGCCATCACCTTGACCCGGCCGCTGCTCGGCTCGATCGCGACGACCGCGCCGAAGCCCTCGGCCTGCAGCCCTTCCAGCGCCACCCGCTGCGCTTCGGGCTCGATGTTGGTGACGATGTCGTTTCCTTCCTGCGTCTTGCCGGTCAGCTCGTCGAAGATCGAGCTGAATTCGGAGCCTTCGCCGACCAGCTCGTCGTTGTGGTACTCCTCGAACTCGCTCTGTCCCTGCTCGACGAAGCTGTAGCCGACCGGGTGGCCGTAAAGCGAGCCCTCCGGGTAACGCCGGACATAGCGCAGGTCGTCGCCCCTGCCCTTGGCGACCGAGCGAGCCAGCACGGTGCCGTCGGCGGCGAGGATGCGGCCGCGGCGGATCTGCTGCTGCTGAAACAGGGGGCGCTTGTTCGCTTCCTTCTCCTTCAGCGCCTCGGCATCGAAGACCGACCAGTAGGACGTGAACCCGACCAGGACCCCGAAGAGGACGACGATGAAGGCGAACAGCTGGACGATCTGGCGATTCACGACGCCCCCAGGGCGATGGCGCGACCGCCTGGTTCGTCGTTTTCGCGACGGGCCCGGTCGGAGATCAGCAGCAGCAGCGCCAGCAGCACGAAGTTGGCGACGATCGAGCTGCCGCCGTAGCTGACGAAGGGCAGGGTCACTCCGGTCAGGGGGATCACCCGGGTGACGCCGCCGATGATCACGAAGGCCTGGATCGAGAAGACCGCGGTCAGCCCGGTCGCCAGCAGCTTCGAGAACCCGTCGTTGGCGAGCAGGGCGATCTTGAAGCCGCGGGCGGCGATCAGGAGGTAGACGAGGACGACGCCGCAGGCGCCGAACAGCCCGAGCTCGTTGACGATCAGGGCGTAGATCGTGTCCGTCTGTGCCGCCGGCAGCAACGCCCTTTCGGTGCCGGGGATCGTGATCAGCCCCTGCGCGAAGCCCTGGCCGAACAGACCGCCGTCGGCCTGGGCGAAGATCGACTGCAGGATCTGGTAGCCGCTGTCGTCCGGGTCCTTGTAGGGGTCGAGCCAGATATCGACCCGCTCGGTGACGTGGGGCACGCTGGAGGCGATGAACCAGGCCCCGAGCAGGAACATCGCCATCCCGATGACGACGAACGAGAAGCGGCCGGTGGCGACGTAGAGCAGGGCGAGAAAGGCGGCGAAGAACATCAGTGAGCTGCCGAGGTCGCGGATGAAGACGAGCATGAACATCGACGCCCCCCAGACGACCAGCAGCGGCCCGAGGTGCTTGAGCGGCGGCAGCGTCACGCCGAGCACGCGGCGGGCGCCGACGATCAGCACCTCGCGGTTCTCGCGCAGGTAGCTGGCGAGGAAGACGACGATGCAGATCTTCGAGAACTCGGCCGGCTGAAAGGCGAGCGGGCCGATCTTCACCCCGAGGTAGGCGCCGTTCACCTGCTGGCCGATCCCGGGCAGGCGCGGTGCCAGGAGCAGCAGGATCCCGGTGGCGGCGATCGTGTACCGGTAGCGCTCGAGCAGGTCGTAGTCGCGCAGGAAGTAGATCGTCAGCGAGAAGAGGACGAGGCCGAGCAGGAACCAGTTGGCCTGGTCACGGGCCAGGTCGGCGTCGATCCGGTAGACCATCACCAGGCCGAAGGCGGTCAACAGCGCCGCCAGCGGGAACAGGTAGGGGTCGGCGTTGGGCAGCCTGATTCGCAGGAAGACGTGGGTGGCGAGGCAGACGGCGAGGAAGTAGGCGCCGTAGACGAGGCTGACGTTGTCGAGCCGCGGGCCCTCCTGGGCGAAGACCGCGGTGAAGCCCGCAGTGAGGAGGAGGGCAACCGGCAGCAGGGCGAAGAGCTCCCGGTTGCGAGCGGAGCTCACCGCACCCCCTGGCTGTCCTGGATGTCTTCGATCAGCGAAACGGCGTCCTCGCGAGAGCGCAGGTCATGGCCGGTGATCGACTCCTGGCGGCGCGGTGGCAGGGCGACGGTCTGGACCGGACTGGCGTAGCGCTCGTCGTAGAGCTTCAACCCGAACGGCAGCTCGTAGGGGAGGCCGCGGTAGAGGGCGACCCGGCCGGCGTCGTCGGTGCCGAGGAACCAGACCTGGCGGTTGCCGTACCAGGCGCCGAAGGCGAGGGCGGCGAGTACCGCGACGACGGCGAGCGCCTTCAGCGCGGTGCGCAGCCGGCGGCCACGGGGGCGAGCGGCGACCTCCTCGCGGCGCTGGCGGGCAGCATCGGCGGCGGCGCGGCGGCGTACCTCGGTCGCGGTCAGGCCCGCCTCCTCCGCCGTCGACCCGATCAGGGTCGCACCCTCCGGGTTGCCGGGGGCGGGCGCCGCCGTGTCCTCGAGCCGGAAAGCGAGAACGGTGATGTTGTCGCGGCCGCCGGCCCGGTTGGCTTCGTCGACGAGGGCGCGGGCGGCGGCCTCCATCGAGGTGGCCCGGCTGAGCAGACGGGTGATGTGCTCGTCGTCGAGCATCGTCGTCAACCCGTCGGAGCAGAGCAGGAAGACGTCGCCGGTCTGCGCCGGCACCGTCTGCACGTCCACCTCGACCTCGGGTTCGGGACCGAGGGCGCGGGTGATGATCGAGCGCTGCGGGTGGTCCTCCGCCTGAGCATCGGTGAGCTGGCCCTTGCGCCGCATCTCCTCGACCAGCGAGTGGTCGCGGGTCAGCTGTTCGAGCCTGCCGCGCCGCAACCGGTAGGCGCGGCTGTCGCCGACGTGGCCGATCGCCACCTCTTCCTTCTCGGCGTCGAGCAGCGCCGCGGTCATCGTCGTCCCCATGCCGGCCAGCTCCGGATCGGACTGGGCCCGCTCGTGGACGCGGCGGTTGGCGGCTTCGATCGTCTCCCGCAGCAGCTGCTCGGGCGGCGCCTGCGGCAGCGGCGTCGCGAAGGTCTCGGCGGCGGTCTTCGAGGCGACCTCGCCGGCCTGGGCGCCGCCCATCCCGTCGGCGACGACGTAGAGCGGCGGGCGGACGAGGAACGAGTCCTCGTTGGCGTTGCGCTGCCGACCGGTGTCGGTGCGGGTCGCCTGGTCGGAGATCCGCAGCATCAGCCGGTCTCCAAGCGGAACTCGGTATCGCCTATCTGGACCGTGTCCCCGTCGATCAGCTCCGCCTCCCCCTGCAGGGTGGCGCCGTTGAGGAGAGTGCCGTTGGTCGAGCCCATGTCCTCGACGTAATAGCGCTCCTTGCGGGCGAAGACGCGGGCGTGGATCCCGGAGGCGTAGCGATCCTCGATCTGCACGTCCGCTTCCTTGGAGCGACCGATCGAGAGGCCGCCGATCAGGTCGAAGCGGGCGCCCTGCTGGAGACCGCCGCCGCGCTCGACCACGAGCCAGGCGTCGACGCCGCGAGCGACCTCGGCAAAGGCGGGGGCGGCGTGGAACCCGGTCGCGTCGGGGGCCGGCGCCGTCGTCCGCCGCAGATCCTTGATCGCGCCACGGGCGACGACGAGGATGAAGAGATAGAGAACGGCGAGGAAGCCGAACTTCAGAGCTACGGATATCGGGTCGTAGTCCACGCCAGCACCCTAATGACGGGTCCAGATCGCCATGGGGATCAGGCGGTCACTGCTCGATGTCGAAGAGGAAGGTGGTGGTCCCCAGCGTCACCTGGTCGCCGGGGCTGAGCCGAGTCGATGCGACGCGCCGGCCGTTGACCTTGATCCCGTTGGTCGAGCCGAGGTCGGCGATCTGCCAGTCGCCCGATTCCGAGCGCCGCAGCTCCGCGTGACGGCGGGAGACGTTGGGGTCCGAGAGCACGCACTCGGCCGACTTCGAGCGGCCGATGGTCGCCCGCGGGCCGTCGAGCACGTAACGGCGGTCGTCGAGCGAGACGACGGCGCGGGTGGTGACCATC
>DATHUE010000049.1:0-26802 GCA_035462545.1 Solirubrobacterales bacterium | reverse complement strand
TATGTTGGCCATGAGTCGTGTGCCCGGACCGGTCCTTCCGGCCTCAAGCGGCCGCCGACTATAGCGACTGAGACCGAGCTTGGAGACCCCCAAGGCACCCGACACGCCCGATCCCGGCCGCAAAGCGGGCCGCATCGCGCGTTCCACGGCCTTCTTCTCGATCGCCACCGCCGCCTCGCGGGTTGCCGGCCTGGTGCGGGAGATCGTCGCCGCCGGCTACTACGGGGTCAGCGGCCCGATGTCGGCCTTCACGATCGCCTTCCAGGTCCCCAACCTCGTTCGTGCCCTGTTCGCCGACGCCGCCCTGCAGCCGGCCTTCGTCCCGATCTTCACCGAACAGCTCGAGCAGAAGAACTACCGCGAGGCCTTCCGCCTCGCCTCGACCCTGCTGCTGATCGTGACGATGGTGCTGGGCGTGATCACCGCCCTGTTCGTGCTGGCGGCGCCGGTGATCATGCCGCTGTTCGCGCCCGGATTCGAGGGCGCGACCCTCGACCTGACGATCGCCCTCTCCCAGGTGATGTTCCCGATCCTGATCCTGCTCGGGATCAGCGGCATCGTCGTCGGCGTCCTCAACAGCTACGACCGCTTCGGCGCCTTCGCGATCTCGCCGCTGTTCTGGAACCTGACGATCATCCTCCTGATGGTCGTCCTGGAGCCGCTGTTCAGCGGCGACGACCGGATCTACGCGTACGCGATCGGGATCCTGGTCGGCACGCTGGTGCAGCTGCTGATCCCGACCTTCGACCTCCGCAACACCCCCTTCAAGTTCAGCTGGAGCTTCGAGTGGCGCAACCCGGCGGTGCGGCGGGTGCTGCTGCTGATGCTGCCGGTGACGATCAGCCTCGGCCTGATCAACTTCAACCTGCTGATCAACAGCTTCTTCGGCACCCTCGTCAACGAAGACGCCCCCGCCGCGATCGACAAGGCGTTCCGGATCTACCAGCTGCCGCAGGGGATCTTCTCGGTCGCGATCGCCACCGTCCTCTTCCCGACCCTGGCCCGTTACGCCAACCGCGGCGCCTTCGACGACCTGCGGGCGACGATGGCGAACGGGATGCGCCAGATCCTCTTCGTCCTCGTGCCGGCGGCGGCGGCGGTGCTGGTCCTCTCGGAGCCGATGATCCGGCTCGTCTATCAGCGCGGCGCCTTCGACGCAGCCGACACCGAGGTGGTGGCGACGGCGCTTTTCTGGTTCGCCTTCTCGCTGCCGACCAACGGCCTCTTCCTGCTCCTGACCAGGACCTTCTTCGGGCTCAAGCGGCCCTGGATCCCGACCGCGATCGCCGCCGGCAACCTGGCGGTGACGGCGCTGGCGGCGCTCGCCCTCTACCACCTCGGGGTCGGCGGCATCGTCGCCTCGACCGCGATCGCCACCGGCGCCAGCGTCGTCGCCCAGTGCGTGATTCTCAGCCGCCTGCTCGGCGGCCTCGAGCTTCGCCCCCTGCTCGATGTCGGCCTCCGCATCTGCCTCGCCTCGGCCGCCCTGGCTGGCGTCTCCTTTGGAGTCTGGGACCTGCTCGACAGCCTGCTCGGCCGCGGCCTCGCTGGCCAGATCGTCTCGCTCGGGGTCGGGCTGGGCCTCGGCGGCATCGTCTACGTGCTCGCCGCGCGCCTGCTCCGCATAGCCGAGCTGGAACAGATCATGCGCCTGCTGCCGGGCCGGCGCGGCTAGGAGCACGGAGTGCTCGGGCTGGTCGACTATCTCGCCGGCGTGGCCTACATGCTGGTGCTGGTCGGATCGGCCGGGGTGGGTGGGAGCAGCGCAAGGCGGCGCCTGGTCCCGTCTCTGGCGGGACTACCGGCACATCTGGCTGCTTCGGTTCTGGCCCTCGCGCTGCTGATCTGGGCGGCGGAGCTGCTTGGCGCCTTCGGCGCCTTCGAGCCGCTGCCGTATCTCGTTCTCGTGGGCGCCGTCGCTGTCGCTGTGTGGAAGTTTGCGCCGCCGCGGCCCGAGGGAGGGAGTCCCCGCCCATACCTGCTGGGTGGGGTGGGGACTCCCTCCCTCGGGCCGGACGGGCGCAGGTGGATCACGGTCCCAGCTCTGATCGCGCTAGCAATCGCGGGAGTGGCGGTCCTGAAGTTCTGTGTTGAGCTCAAGCCTCATTTGTCCACGGGCATGACCGGCTTCGACAGCACCTGGTACCACGGGCCTTTCGCGGCGGGCTTCTTCCAAAGCGGAGATACCTGGGAGCTGCACTTCATCGCGCCGCAGTTCCTGGCTTGGTTCTACCCGGCCAATTCCGAGGTCTTCCACGGGGTCGGGATGTTCGCCTTCGACCGGGATGTTCTCTCGCCGTTGCTGAACCTCGGCTGGTTCATCGGCTGCCTCTTCGCTTGCTGGTGCATCGGGCGGCCCTACGGGGTGGGGCCGTGGTCTCTGGCACTCGGCGCGGTCGCGCTCAGCGTCCCCGCCTTCGCCGACCAGGCCGGCGAGGCCCGCAACGATGTCGTCGGGACGTTCTTCCTGCTCGCCGCCATGGCGATCGCGCTCAACGCCTGGGCAGCTCGGCGGGATGGGGAGGGGTCGCTTGCGACCGGCGAGCTGATCGTCATCGGCCTCGCCGCTGGGCTTGCCGCCGGGACCAAGCTCAACTTCCTCCTGCCTGCCGGCGTTCTCATCCTAGGACTGACCGCGATCGCGCCGCGCGGCCGGCGTGGTCGCGCCCTCCTCGCCAGCGGCCTCGCCGCCCTGGCCGGCGGCGGCTACTGGTACCTGCGGAACCTCGTCGAGGCCGGCAACCCGCTGCCGTGGATCGCTGACCTCGGGCCGATCTCGCTGCCCTCGCCCGGCCAGTCCCTCGGCGGTCGCGAAGCGCACAGCGTCCTCGGCTATCTCGGCGACGGCGCGGTCTGGTCGGACTGGCTTCTGCCTGGACTACGGGACGGTCTCTGGCTGATCTGGCCCCTGCTGATCTTCGCCGCCATCGCCGGTCTCGTGCTCAGCCTCGTTCCGAGCGGTTCAGCGCGTGGTTCCTTTCGGACGCATGTCGTCCATAAGGAACCACGCTGGCTGAGGCGCTGGCGATTGGACCCGGTCATGCCGCTCGCCGGCCTGGTTGGCCTCGCCACCGCGCTCGCCTGGCTGCTCGCGCCGACCTCGGCCTCCGGCCCCGAGGGCCTGCCCCGTGGCTTCGAGTCCGGTCTGCGCTACCTCGCCCCGGCCCTGGTGCTCGGCCTCGCCCTGCTGCCGGCCACCCCGCTACTGCGTGGCCGCGCGCTTTTCGACACAGTCCCCCTGTCTTTTGTCGCCCAGAGGGTTACAAAGGACAGGAGGAGGGTCGGTGGCCGGGGGATGATTGGCGCTGCGTTGACTATCGCTGTCGTCGTTGCGATCGGCTACCCCGTCCAGCGCCACTACTTGGAGGGACGCTATGCGGACCCGTCCTTCACCGACGCGCCCGGCCTCAACGCCGCCTTCGCCTGGGCCCGCGACATCTCCGGTGCCCGCATCGCCACCACCAGCACCCGCCAGTACCCCCTGTTCGGCACCGACCTCTCCAACCACGTCCAGTTCGTCGGCGAGGCGCGCCCCCACGGCGGCTTCGAGCCCCCGGCCACCTGCCGCGCCTGGCGCGAGGCGGTCAACGCCGGCGACTACGACTACGTGATCGCCACCCGCGACCGAATGGAGAAGGGAAAGCCCGCCTACCCACCGCAGGCACGCTGGACCGAAGGCCCAGGAGTCAAGGTCGTACTGATGAACCCGCCGACTGTGGTGTTTGAACTAAAGGATCGGCTGGATCCATTGGGGTGTCGTAGCTGATCTGCGGGCCCTCCGGCGGGTTCTCCACTGACTCTCCTGCCGGTGGGTGGCATCAGCCGAGGGGCCGAGAACGTAAACCTCGCCCGCAGGTCCCTCGGCTGATGACAGGCCCCGCCGGCCCGGGGGCTTGCAGGACCCGCCGGCCGGAGTGCCCCGTCGGCCATACTCCGCCACGCCGATGGACCGCATCCGCAACTTCTCGATCATCGCCCACATCGACCACGGCAAGTCGACTCTTGCCGACCGCATCCTCGAGGTCACCGGGGCGGTCGACCCGAAGAAAATGCAGGCGCAGATGCTCGACTCGATGGACCTCGAGCGCGAGCGCGGGATCACGATCAAGGCCCAGGCGGTCCGGGTCGAGTACAAGGCCGCCGACGGCCAGGCCTACCACCTGCACCTGATCGACACCCCAGGTCACGTCGACTTCTCCTATGAGGTCTCCCGCAGCCTCGCCGCTTGCGAGGGCGCTCTGCTGGTTGTCGACGCCGCCCAGGGAGTCGAGGCGCAGACGGTCGCCAACACCTACCTGGCGATCGAGGCCGGGCTGGAGCTGATCCCGGTGATCAACAAGGTCGACCTGCCGGGCGCCGAACCGGATCGGGTCGCCCAGGAAATCGCCGACCTGACCGGCGGCGACCCCGAGGAAGCGCTGTGGATCTCGGCGAAGACCGGGGAGGGGGTGCCCGAGGTGCTGGAGGCGATCGTCGAGCGCATCCCGGCGCCGAAGGGGCAGCCGGAGGCGCCGCCCCGTGCCCTGATCTTCGACTCCGAGTTCGACCAGTACCGCGGCGTGATCGCCTACGTGCGGATGGTCGACGGCTCCTTCCGCAAGGGGGGCTCGATCCTGGCGATGCAGAACGGGACCGAGGCCGAGATCGACGACATCGGCTTCTTCCGGCCGGCGATGACCGCGGTGCAGGGGATGGAGGCCGGCGACGTCGGCTACCTGATCACGGGGATCAAGGACGTCGCCAAGCTGCGTGTGGGAGACACGCTGACCGCCAAGGCCCAGCCCGCGTCGGAGGCGCTGGAGGGCTACCGCGAGGTGCGGCCGATGGTCTTCTGCGGGCTCTTCCCGATCGACACCGATCGCTACGAAGACCTCCGCGACGCGCTCGAGAAGCTGGCTCTCAACGATGCCGCCCTCTCCTGGGAGCCGGAGACCTCCGAGGCGCTCGGGTTCGGCTTTCGCGTCGGCTTCCTCGGCCTCCTCCACATGGAGATCGTCCGCGAGCGCCTGGAGCGCGAGTACGACCTCGACCTGCTCTCGACCACGCCCAACGTGCGCTATGTCGTTCACAAGACCAACGGCGAGTCGGTCGAGGTCCGCAGCCCCACCGACCTCCCCGACCCGGGCGCGATCGAGTCGATCGAAGAGCCCTACATTCGCGCCACGATCATCTGCCCCTCCGAGCAGGTGGGGGCGGTGATGGAGCTCTGCCAGGGGCGCCGCGGCACCCACGTCGACATGAGCTACCTGAGCCCGACGCGGGTGCAGATCCGCTACGACATGCCACTGGCCGAGATCGTCCTCGACTTCTTCGATCTGCTGAAGTCCTCGACCCGGGGCTACGCCTCGCTCGACTACGAGCCGCTCGGCAACCGCCCATCCGACCTGGTCAAAGTCGACATCCTGCTGGCCGGCGACCGGGTCGACGCGCTCTCGATCATCGTCCACCGCGACTTCTCCTACGACCAGGGCAAGCGCCTGGTCGAGCGCTTGAAGAAGACGATTCCGCGCCAGCAGTTCGACGTCCCGGTGCAGGCCGCGATCGGCTCGAACATCCTCGCTCGCGAGACCGTCAAGGCGGTGCGCAAGGACGTCACCGCGAAGCTCTACGGCGGCGACGTCACCCGCAAGCAGAAGCTGCTGAAGAAGCAGAAAGCCGGCAAGAAGCGGATGAAGTCGGTGGGGCGGGTGGAAGTACCGCAGGAGGCGTTCCTGGCGGTTCTCCAGATCGACGAATAGAGTCCCGGCCATGGCACTGAAGACCGATGCGGTTGGCAAGGAATGGCCCGGGGCCACCTACCAGGTGGGCCGAGAGAAGATCAAGGAGTATGCGAACGCGCTGGGGCTGGACAACCAGGTCCACCTCGACGTCGAGGCCGCCCGTGCCGCCGGCTTTCGCGACGTGGTCGCGCCGCCGATGTTCGCCGTCGTCTACAGCAGCCCGGCGATGGCGCCGGCGATCCTCGACCCCGAGGTGGCGCTGAACTTCGCGGCGATGGTCCACGGCGGCCAGGCCTTCGAGTGGGGCGAGCCGGCCTGCTCGGGCGACGAGATCATGACCAGCACCAAGTGCCTCTCGATCGAGGAGAAGGACGGCAAGGGCTTCTACGTCTTCGAGACCGATTCCGTCAACCAGGACGGCGCCCAGGTCGTGCGAGGCACCTGGACGCTGATCGTCAGGGGGGTTTGAGATGGGCGAGCTGAACGTCGGCGATCAGGTCCCGGAGCTGCGGGAGACCCCCGACAAGTACCTGCCGCACCGCTACGCGGGAGCCTCGGGAGACTTCAATCCGATCCACATCGACGACGAGTTCGCGAAGGCCGTCGGGCTGCCGCGCAACATCCTCCACGGCCTCTACTCGATGGGCCTGGTCGCGCGAGCGAATACCGCCCTCGCCGGCGGCGACCCGCGGGCGCTGAAACGCCTCTCGGTGCAGATGCGCGGCATGGGCATGCCCGAGCAGGAGATCGTGGTTAGCGGCACCGTCAAGTCAGTTGACGGCAACCGCATCACCGTGGACACGGTCGCCAGTCAGGGCAACAACGCGATCATCAAGAACGCTGAGGCGGAAGTCGAGCTGTAGGGCGATGCGGGGGAGGGCCGGGCGCCCCCCTTCCAGACACAGCTCGCTATGGCTCGCTGTTGAGTGTCTGGAAGAGGGCACCCGGCCCTCCCGGGCGACCGCTCTGCGTCGATTCCTAAGATGTAGCGGTGCTTAGCGAGCGGCAAGAGTTGATCCTTGGTCTGGTCGTGGATGCGTACCGCGCGTCCGCAAAGCCCGTGGCCTCGAAGGAGCTGGCGGGTCTGCCGGAGATTTCGTGGGGTCCCTCGACTGTCAGGGCAGAGCTCGCGGCCCTCGAGGCGGCTGGCTTCCTCACCCACCCTCATACCTCCGCCGGGCGGATCCCGACCGAGTCCGGCTACCGGCTCTACGTCGACCGGCTGATCCAGTCGGGGGCGGCGCCGGAGACGCGGGTCGAGCTGGAGCTCTCCCGCCTGCGGCGCGAGGTCGACGAGGCGATGCGGGAGACGACCGCGGCGCTGGCCGAAGTCACCGACCTGGTGGCGATGGCAACCGCTCCGGCGCCGGCCCTGGCGGCGACGATCCACCGGGTCGAGGTGCTGCTGCTGGCGCCGACGCGGGTGGTGGTGATCGCGATCGCCTCGACTGGCGACGTGGTCCGTCGAGTCTTCGACTTCGAAGCACCGGTCGACCCCGGTCTGGTCGCCTGGGCTTCGAGCTACCTGAACGAGTCGCTCTCCGGGCTCGGCGTCGGCTCGCGCCTGATCGCCGGCCGCCTCGCCGACCCCGGCCTCGACCCAGTCGAGGCGGCCTTCGTCGGCACCCTCGCCGGCGCCTTCACCGAGCTCGAGCGCGAGGCCGTCGACGCCCTCTACATGGACGGCGCCGGTCGCCTGCTCTCCGAGCAGCACCGCGCCGACCTGCCCCGCGCCGGCGAGCTGATGTCCGCGCTCGAGCGCCGGGCCGGCGTCCTGCAGATGCTGCGCTCGGCCCTCGACGAGCGCTCGGTCTTCCTCTGGATCGGCGACGAGAATCCGCAGCCGGAGCTGCGCGGGGTCAGCGTCGTCGGCGCCAACTACGGGCTCGGTCACCGCAACCTCGGCTCGGTCGGCGTCGTCGGGCCGCTGCGGATGGACTACGCGACCGCGATCGCCTCGGTTCGCGTTGCCGCCCGTGAGCTCTCGCGCTACTTCGAGACCGTCTACGACGACTGAGCCCGATGCCGCGCGACTACTACGAGGTGCTCGGAGTCGGCCGCGAGGCTGGCGAGGCCGAGATCAAGAAAGCGTTCCGCCGGCTCGCCCGCGAGCTGCATCCGGACGTCAACGACCACGATCCCGAGGCCGAACACAAGTTCACGGAAGCCGCCGAGGCCTACGAGGTGCTCTCCGACGCCGAGCGCCGTCGCACCTACGACGCCTACGGGCACGAGGGCCTGCGCTCGGGCGGCTTCGACCCGCGCGCCTCCTCGTTCGGCTCGATCGACGACATCTTCCAGGCGTTCTTCGGCGGCGGCGATCCATTCGGGTTCGGCGGCGGGGGAGGTGGCCGGGCGGCCGGCGCCGACGTCGCCGTCGCGGTCGAAGTCGAGCTGGCCGAGGTGGCGACCGGCGTCAGGCGCGAGATCTCCTTCGAGGGCGTCAACGCCTGCGAGCACTGCCACGGCAACGGCGCCGAGCCCGGCACGCCGATCTCCACCTGCGAGCGTTGTGGCGGCGCCGGCCAGCTGCGCCAGGTGTCGCGGACGCCGTTCGGGCAGATGGTGCGGGGGGTTGCCTGCGAGCGCTGCGGCGGCGCCGGCAAGGTGCCCGAGACCCCCTGCGGCGAATGCGGCGGCAGCGGTCGCACCCGGGGCCGGCGCAGCCAGGAGATCGAGGTCCCCGCCGGGATCGAGGACGGGCAGCGGATGCGGGTCCAGGGCGGCGGTCATGCCGGCCAGTCGGGGGCGCCGGCTGGCGACCTCTACGTCGAGGTCCGCGTCGCCGCCGACGAGCGCTTCGAGCGCGACGGCACTGATCTGATCAGCACGGTCCGGATCCCCGCGACCGAGGCGATGCTCGGCACCGCGGTCAGCGTGCCGACGCTCGACGGCGAGCAGGAGGTCGAGGTTCCCGCCGGCACCCAGCCCGGCTGGGTGCACGAGATCCGTGGCGCCGGCCTGCCGCGGCTCGGCGGCGGCCGCCGCGGTGCCCAGCGAGTCGTCTTCGAGGTCGTCGTGCCGACCAACCTCGGCGAGGAGCAGCGCGAGCTGGTCGAGCGGCTCGACGACTCGCTGGAGGCGGGGAACCTCGAGCCGGGCCACGGCGAGGGATTCTTCAGTCGCATGCGCCGCGTCTTCGGATGATCCGCCTCGCGGTCCGCTGCTCGCCTGAGCAGGCCGACCTGGTCCTCGCCGAGCTGACCGTGCTGGCCCCGAACGGGGTCGAGGAGGAGCGCGGCCCCGGCTACGTCGAGTACGCGATCTACGGCGGCGAGGGCGAGCTGCCGGAGCTGGGCGACCTCGACGCCGCGGTCGGCGAGGGGATGGTCGAGGTCAGCGCCACCGAGGTGCCGGACGACTGGGCCGACCGCTGGCGCGACTTCCACAAACCCCTGCTGGTAGGCGACCGCCTCTGGCTACGCCCCTCCTGGGAGCCTCCCCGAGAGAACGCGATCGACCTCGTGGTCGACCCCGGCCAAGCCTTCGGCACCGGTGCCCATCCAACGACGAGGCTATGCCTGGAGTACCTGCTGGAGCTGGAGAAGGAAGGGGAGGCCGAGGGACCGCTGACGGACCTGGGAGCCGGCTCGGGAGTCTTAGCGATCGCGGCAGCCAAGCTCGGCTGGAACCCGGTGTCTGGCTACGACCACGAGGGACCGGCGATCGAAGCGGCAGCCGCCAACGCCGAGGCCAACGGCGTCGAGCTCTCGCTGGAGCGCATGAACCTCCGTGAGCATCTACCTCCGCTGGCCCCGACGGTCGTAGCCAACATGACCGCCCCCGTCCTGAAGGAGATCGCGAATCTGATGCGCGTGAGGGGAGTGGAGAGGGGGTCTGGCGGAGCCTCCCAGGCTGTTGCTCCGACGGACCCCCGCTCCACTCCCGCCACCCTCATCTGTTCGGGCCTCCTCCCCCCAGAGCTGGACGAGGTCGCCGCATCCTTCGCCCCGCTCGGCCTATCCGAGGCGGACCGCCGCCAGGAGGGCGATTGGGCAGCCCTGCTGCTGCGTCGCCCCTGAGAGGTATGTTTTTGCCGATGCCGCTCGCCACGATCGTCGACCCGGGCTACAAGATTGCGTTATTCGTGCACATCCTGGCGGTGGTGCTGGCGTTTGGCCCGACCTTCGGCTACGCGCTCTTCTTCTCGGTCACGCCCCAGTACCCGAGGGCGGTTCCGGCGATTCTCACTGGTGTACAGCGCTGCGACCGTTATCTGGTCAACCCGGGGATGATCCTGCTGCTGCTGGCCGGGATCTATCTGCTGGTCGACGGCGACTGGGAGACGAGCGAGGCATTCATCGGCGTCGGCTTCATCGCGATCTTCGCTCTCTTCGGGTTGCAGCACGCGTTCTTCCAGCCGCAGACCCGCAAGGCGAAGGAGCTGGCTGAGCGGGACCTGAAGGACGGCGACGAGCTGGGGCCGGAGTTCCAGGCGATCTCGGAACGGCTCAGCAAAGTCGGCGGCCTTGCCGGCCTGATCGTCGTCGTGACGATCTTCTTCATGGCCTACAAGCCCTTCCTATAGGCCCCGCTGGGCGGCGCGCTCCCAAGGTGCCCCAACTCGACGCATCTCTGCCGGTGGGGATGTTCGACTCCGGTGTCGGCGGCCTCACCGTCCTCCACGAGTGCCTGGTCTCTTTGCCCGAGGAGGACTTCCTCTACCTCGGCGACACGGCGATGTTCCCTTACGGCAGCCGCGACCGCGAGCTGCTTCGCGAGCGGATCGCGGCGATTTCCGAACTGCTGCTCGAGCGCGGCGCGAAGCTGCTCGTGATCGCCTGCAACACCGCGACCTCGGTCGGTCTCGACGTGGCTCGTGAGGTGGCGGCGCGGCGCGGGGTGGAGGTGGTGCCGGTGGTCGAGCCGCAGGCCGAGATTGCGGCGGCGATCACCGACAACGGCCGGGTCGGGGTGCTGGCGACCCCCAACACCGTCGCCAGCGGTGCCTACCGGCGGGCGCTGGAGGCCGAGGGCCGCGAGCTGGAGGTGATCGAGGTCGAGGCCCCGGATCTCGCCCCGTTCATCCAGGACGGCTCCACCTTCGACGAGGACACGATGGCGATGGCCCGCGCCTACTGCGCGCCACTGAAGCGGGCCGAGGTCGACACCCTGATCCTCGGCTGCACTCACTATCCGCTGGTGGCGCCGATGCTGCAGCGGATCCTCGGCCGCGACGTGCGCCTGGTCAGCGGCGGCCACGCCGTGGCGGCCGCTGTGCAGCGCACGCTCGCCCGGGCCGGCCTCGGCCACGAGCGTGACGGCGAGGGCGACTATCGCTTCCTCTGCACCGACGACGCCGAGTCCTTCCAGTCGCTCGGCACCCGCTTCCTGCAGATGCCCCTGGGCGAGATCGAGCGGGTCGAAGTCATCGACCCTGCCGCGATTTGACGATCCGCCTTCGGTCTCGTTTCAGAGTTGGCCTTTTCTGCGCGCCATACGTGCGCTTTTTCCTGTCAGCCTTCCTCCATGCCCATTCCGGCCGACGTCAATACCGTATATACTCACCCTGTGGCAAAGGTGATGATCTCCATTCCGGACGTGCTCCTCGAGCGGATCGACTCCCACGTCGAAGCTGCCCGCCAAACTCGCAGCGGCTTCCTGCGGGCCCTTGCCGAGCGCGAGCTGGAAATGGACGGCGCCCGTCGGCGCGAGGAGCTGGAGGCCCTGCTCGGGCCTCCCGTCGACCTCGGCGGCGAAGCCGCGCGCCTGATCCGCGCCGACCGCGACTCCCGCTGACGATGCTCCTACTCGACGCCGGCGTCTGGATCGCGGCCAAGGACCGCGCCGACCGCTTCTTCGATCCCGCCAGGGCGCTGGTCCTCGATCCTGGCCGGCCGGTCGCGGCCCTCGACCTCACCTATTACGAGGTGGCAAACGTGGTTGGGGCACGCTGGCGTGCGCCCGAGGTCGCCCGGGGGCTGGCGCGCACGATCTCCGCCCGCTGCGGGGGGCAGGTCGCGACCGTCGACGCCGGGCTGCTCGAGCTGGCGCTGGAGCTGCTCGGGCGTCACGGCCTCACCGCCTACGACGCCGCCTACGTGGCGGTAGCGGAGCAACAGGGCTGGACCCTGGTCAGCACCGACGTCGCCGATCTCGTCTCCAAGGGGCTCGCCGTGACCCCGGACCGGGCTGGTTACCCTTAGCCCGATGAGCGTCTTGGAGCAGGTGCAGGCCGACGTGCGGACGGCGATGAAGGCCGGCGAGCGCGAACGCGTGGCGGCGCTGCGGCTGGTCGTCGACGTGCTGCAGCAGGACGCGAAGCTGGGCAAGGGCGACGAGGTCGCGGTGCTGCAGCGCGAGCGCAAGAAGCGCATCGAGGCGGCACAGGCCTACGAGGACGCCGGCCGCGCCGAGCAGGCTGCGGCCGAGCGCTTCGAGGCGGAGCTGATCGAGGCCTACCTGCCGCAGCAGCTCTCCGACGAGGAGCTGGCCGAGCTGGTCGCTGCCGCGGTCGAGGAGACCGGGGCCAGCGAGCAGCGGCAGATGGGCGAAGTGATGTCGGCGCTGATGCCGAAGGTCGCTGGCCGCGCCGACGGGAAGCGGGTCAGCGCCGCGGTGCGAGCGAAGCTGGGTTCCTGAGTGGCGCGCCGCCAGCTCACCCTCGACAACACCGTCGCCGCCGAGCTGGCCGGCTCCGAGGACTCGGTCCTGCGAGCGCTGCGCGGCCGGCTCGACTGCGACCTGCACCTGCGCGGCAACGTCCTCACCCTCGACGGCGACTCCGACGACGTGCAGGAGGCGGCGACCCTGGTCGACGAGTTGGTCGAGCTGATCGAGCAGGGCCACGAAGTGGCACCGGGAACGATCGAGGCGGTAACCGGCGCCCTCGATGCGGAAGAGAGCCCGACCGAGATCCTCGACGACGTCGTCTGGCGCCACCGCAACACCAAGGTGGCGCCGAAGACGCTGAACCAGAAGCGCTACGTCGACTCGATCCGCCGCCACACGATCACCTTCGGGATCGGCCCCGCCGGCACCGGCAAGACCTTCCTCGCGGTGGCGATGGCGGCGGCGGCGCTGAGCGAACGGGAAGTGCAGCGGATCATCCTCACCCGGCCCGCGGTGGAGGCGGGCGAGCGGCTCGGCTTCCTTCCCGGTGACATCCAGGCCAAGGTGGACCCTTACCTGCGGCCGCTGTTCGACGCGCTCTACGACATGATCGACCCCGACCGGGTCAACGGCTACTTCGAGCGCGACGTGATCGAGGTGGCGCCGCTCGCCTTCATGCGCGGTCGGGCGCAGCCGCTCAACAGCCCCGTGCTCACGCCGAGCGGATTTCGCCCAATAGGCAGCCTGGAAGTCGGCGATCTGGTCGTGGGGTCGAACGGGCTTCCCACGCCCGTTCTCGGGGTCTATCGGCAGGGTCAGCGGGAGGTATTTCGGGTATCGGCGCAGGACGGTGCCTCGACTCTCTGTTGCGCCGAGCATCTGTGGCAGGTCTTCACCGCCGCTGATCGTCGCCGTGGAAAGTCCGGCCGTGTTTTGGAAACGCGGGAGATGATCGGCCGGCTCAAGACCGCCCACCAACACCGTTTCGAGCTGCCTCTTCTGGCCCGGCCCGTGGAGTTCCCACGCCGCGACATACCGCTTGACGCCTATGCGCTGGGTCTGCTGCTCGGCGACGGCTGCCTGACGACCAAGACGACCCCCACCTTCTCCACTGCGGACCCGGAGTTGGCCGTCGCCCTGGAGCGCGCTCTCGAGGGGATCGAGTTACGGCCCAAGGGAGGCGTCGACTACGTTCTGCGCCACGTTCATGGTCGCCGTGGTGGGGTCATCGTCGCCAATCCGGTCACGGTTGCCCTGCGAGAGCTCGGCCTCGCCGGCAAGCGCTCCAGCACGAAGTTCGTGCCGCCGGCGTATCTGCACAATGCCGTGGAGGTGCGGCTCGCGCTCTTGCAGGGGCTACTCGACAGCGACGGGGGTCCGGTCACCCAGGCAGGCAGGAGCTGCCGGATTCAGTACACGACCTGCTCTCCTCGCCTCGCGAAGGACGTCGCGTTCCTGGTGCGTTCTCTTGGAGGGGTCGCCTATTCACGGCGGCGCCGTGCAAACGGGCGGGCTCCAGGTCTCGCCCGGGGTCGCCCGGTCCATCATCGGGCCGATGCTTTCGTCATGGATGTGCGTTTGCCGAACGGGGTCGAGCCGTTTCGTCTGGCGCGCAAACGCAACCTCTACCGTCAGCACAGAGGCGGTCGTCCGATGCGGTTCGTGCACTCGATTGAGCCAGCCGGCGTCGAGGAGACCGTCTGCATCCAGGTGGCCGCCGCGGACTCCCTTTACGTGACCGACGACTTCCTCCTTACCCACAACACCCTCAACGACTCGTTCGTGATCCTCGACGAGGCGCAGAACACCAGCCCCGAGCAGATGAAGATGTTCCTGACCCGACTCGGCTTCAACTCGCGGATGGTCGTCACCGGCGACATCACCCAGATCGACCTGCCGAGCGACCAGCGCTCGGGCCTGATCGCCGTACGCGACATCCTCGACGAGGTCCAGGACATCTCGTTCGTCGAGTTCGGCGGCGAGGACGTCGTCCGCCACAAGCTGGTGCAGCGGATCGTCGCCGCCTACGACACCCACGGCCGCGATGCCGCGGCCCGCACCGAACACGGCCCGACGCCGCGCTCTTGAGCCTCGACCTGACCGACGTTCCAGCGGACCTGCACGCCGCCGCGGCCGCGGCGCTGGCCGCGGCCGGGGTCCGCGACGGCCATCTGGCGATCGAGATCGTCGACGCCGCGCGGATTCGAACGCTCAACCGCGAGCACCGCGGCCGCGACGCGCCGACCGACGTCCTCGCCTTTCCGCTCGACGGTCCCGGCCCCGTCGCCGGCCCGCGTGAGCTCGGCGACGTCGCAATCTGTCCCGAGCACTGCAGCGACGTCACCGAGGCCGCCGTCCACGGCGTCCTGCACCTCTGCGGCCATGACCACGAGGTCGACGACGGCGAGATGCTGGCCCTCCAGGGCGAGGTCCTCGCCGGGCTGCGATGAGCCGCGCCGGCTTCATCGGGCTGGCGGGCCGTCCCAACGCCGGCAAGTCGACCCTGGTCAACGCGATCGTCGGCTCGCACGTGGCGATCGCCTCGGTCCGCCCGCAGACGACCCGGCGGGCGATCCGCGGCGTCGCCACCGACCTCGAGGCGGAACGGCAGCTGATCCTGGTCGACCTGCCGGGCGTGCAGCGGCCGCGCGACGTCCTCACCGAGCGGATGCAGGAGCGGGTCAAGCGCGAACTGGCCGACTCCGACGTGGCCCTGGTCGTCGTCAACGGCGAGGAGGGGGTCGGCCCGGGCGACCGCTTCATCCTCCGCTCGCTGCTCGGTGCCGGGGCGACGCTGCCGGTGATCTGCGCCGTCAACAAGGCCGACCGGCTCGGCCCGAACGAGCTCGTGCCGGTGCTCGCTGCGGCGGCGGAGATGGAGGGGGTCGACGAGGTCTTTCCGATCAGCGCCCGTACTGGCGAGGGCCTGCCGGTCCTGATCGAGCGCCTCGGCGAGCTCGTCCCGGAGGGCCCTTACCTGTACCCGCCGGAGGACACCAGCGACCAGTCGAGCGAGCTGCTGCTGGCGGAGCTGATCCGCGAGCAGGTGCTGAACCGAACCAGGCAGGAGATCCCCCACTCGGTCGAGGTCTCGGTCGCCGAGATCGACCGCCGCGAGGACGGTCTGGTCACGGTCCGCGCCGAAATCTGGGCCGAGACCGAGTCCCAGAAGGGCATCCTGATCGGCCGCGGCGGCCGCAAGATCGAAGAGATCGGCGCCGCCGCCCGCCGCTCGCTGGAGCGCGAGCTGGAGGCCCAGGTCCACCTCGATCTCAGCGTTCGAGTCCGCCGTCACTGGCGCCGCGACGAGGACATGCTCGACCGGCTCGGGATCGAATAGCCGTACGATTGTCCGCATGTTCGGCGAAATCGAATTCGACCAGCGCGGTCTGGCGCCCTGCGTCGTGCAGGATTTTTCGACCGGTGAGGTGCTGACCCTTGCCTACGTCAGCGCGGAATCCCTGGAAATGACGCTCGAGACGGGCGACCTCCACTTCCACAGCCGCTCCCGCGACGAACTCTGGCGCAAAGGCGAAACCTCGGGCAGCTTCATGCGCCTGCGCCAGCTCCGCTACGACTGCGACGGCGACGCCCTGGTCGCGCTCGTCGACCCGGCCGGTCCCGCCTGCCACACCGGGCAGCGCAGCTGCTTCTACCGCGAGGTGCTCGGCTCGGCCTCCGGCCGCAAGGACGCGCCACCGGCCGAGGGCGAGCCGTTCCCCGTCACCCACGAAGCGCTGCCGGCGCTGGAGCGCACCCTCGGCGATCGCGTCGAGATGCGTCCCGACGGCAGCTACACGGTGAAGCTGCTCGACGACCCGACGTTGATCGGGGAAAAGATCGAGGAGGAGGCGGAGGAGGTCGTTCGCGCCGGCCGCGAAGAGAGCGACGAACGGGTCGCCGAAGAGGCCGCCGACCTGCTGTACCACCTCAGCGTCCTGCTGGCCTCGCGCGGGGTCTCCCAGGCGGCGGTGATGGAGGTTCTCAATGCCCGTCGCCGCTGACTCGGAGCTGCGCCTGGAGCCGACCCTGGAGCAGGCCCGCGAGCTGGCTCGGGCGGGCAACGTGGTGCCGGTCCGCACCACCCTGGTCGACGACTGCGAGACGCCGGTCTCGGCCTTCCTCAAGCTGCGTGCGGGCGAGCCGGAGGGGTCGCCCTGCTTCCTGCTCGAGTCTGCCGAGCAGGGCCAGGTCGGCCGCTACTCGTTCGTCGGCCTGCGGCCCCGCTCGGTCCTGCGCTGGAGCGACGGCGTCCTCTCGGAATGGAGCGGGGAAGAGGCGGCCTCGGGCGCCCCGCCGCGCAGCGAAGAACCGGCGCCGGACCCATATGCCGCGGTCGCCGCTCGCCTGGGCGCCTACGAGCCGGCCCCGGTCGAGGGCCTGCCGCCGTTCTTCGGCGGCGCCGTCGGCTTCTTCGGCTACGACCTGGTGCGTACGGTCGAGCCGCTCGGCGAGCCCAACCCCGACACCCTCGGCCTGCCCGACATGGCGCTGATGGTGACCGATGCGATGCTGGTCTTCGACCACCTGCGCCACGAGCTGACGATCCTCGCCTGCGCCTTTGCCGGCGACGACGGCGGGATCGACGCCGCCTACGAGCGCGCCGCGGCGACAATCGCCGAGATGCGCGAGCGCCTGCGCGGCGCCGTCCCGTCCCCGGAGGCCCCGCGTCCCGCCTCGCCGCCCGAGTTCGTCTCCAATTTCGAGCGCCAGGACTTCGAAGCGGCGGTTGCGCGGATCGTCGAGTACGTCCACGCCGGCGACGCCTTCCAGGTCGTCCCCTCGCAGCGTTTCTCGGCCCCGGCGCCGGTCGAGGCGTTCTCGGTCTACCGCGGCCTGCGCGCGGTCAACCCCTCGCCCTACATGTACTTCCTCGAGTTCGGCGACTTCCAGATCGCCGGTGCCTCCCCGGAGCCGCTGGTCAAGGTCAGCGGCAGGCGGGTGGAGACGCGGCCGATCGCCGGCACCTCGCCGCGCGGCGGCAGCGAGGACGAGGACCGCCGCTTCGCCGAGCGCCTGATCAACGACCCGAAGGAGCGGGCCGAGCACGTGATGCTGGTCGACCTCGGGCGCAACGATCTCGGCCGGGTCTGCGAGTACGGCTCGGTCGCGGTCGACGAGCTGATGACGGTCGAGACCTACTCGCACGTGCTGCACATCGTCAGCCAGGTTTCCGGCACCCTGCGCGAGGGGATCGGGGCGATGGACGTGCTGCGCTCGGCGCTGCCCGCCGGCACCCTCTCCGGGGCGCCGAAGGTGCGGGCGATGCAGATCATCGACGAGCTGGAGCCGGTCAAGCGCTGCTCCTACGGCGGCGCCGTCGGCTACCTCTCCTGGGACGGCGACCTCGACACCGCGATCCACATCCGCACCGTCGTCGTCAAGGACGGCCAGCTCCACGTCCAGGCGGGCGGGGGCACCGTCGCCGACGCTCAGCCCGCCTACGAGTACAACGAGTCGGTCAACAAGGCGAAGGCGGTCTTCCGCGCCGTCGAGCTCGCCTGCGAACAGCCCGACTGGGCCTAGGGGCAGCCGAGATGCGCGTGCTGGTGATCGACAACTACGACAGCTTCACCTACAACCTCGTCCAGTACCTCGGCGAGCTCGGGGCCGAGATCGAGGTGGTCCGCAACGACCGGGCCGAGGTCGCCGAGCTGCTGGAGCGCCGGCCGGACCGGCTCGTCGTCTCGCCCGGCCCCTGCACGCCGGCCGAGGCCGGGATCTCGGGCGAAGCGATCCGCGCCTTTGCCGAGACGGGGACGCCGGTGCTCGGCGTCTGCCTCGGGCACCAGGCGATGGTCGAGGCCTTCGGGGGCAGGGTGGTCCAGGGCGAGCCGATCCACGGCAAGGACGCCGAGATCGCCCACGACGGCAAGTCGATCTTCGCCGGCCTGCCGAGCCCGCTGGTCGCCGGCCGCTACCACTCGCTGGTCGCCGACCCCGACCTGCCGGATGAGCTGCAGCTGACCGCCAGCCTCGGCGAGGTGGTGATGGGCGCTCGCCACCGTGAGCTGCCGGCCGAGGGCGTCCAGTTCCATCCCGAGTCGGTGCTGACGCCGATGGGCAAGCACCTGCTGAAGAACTTCCTCGGGGAGGGGCGGTGAGCAGCGGCCCAAACGAGATCGTCGGCCGCGCGATCGACGCCGTCTGCGCTGGAGACCACCTGACCGCCGATCACGCTTCGGCGGTGCTCGCCGAGATCATGGAGGGGCGTGCCGAGCCGGTCCAGACCGGTGCCTTCCTGATCGCCCTGCGGGCGAAGGGAGAGACGGTGCCGGAGCTGGTCGGGCTGGCGCGGACGATGCGCTCGCTGGCGGCGCCGGTGGCGACGAGCCGCAGCGACCTCGTCGACACCGCCGGCACCGGCGGCGGTCCCTCGACCTTCAACGTCTCGACCACCGCGGCGCTGGTCGCGGCCGCCGCCGGTTGCGCCGTCGCCAAGCACGGCAACCGCTCCAACACCAGCAAGTGCGGCTCCGCCGACCTGCTGGAGGCGCTCGGGGTGCGGATCGACCTGGCGCCGGAGCAGGTCGGCCGCTGCATCGACGAGCTCGGCTTCGGCTTCATGTTCGCTCCCGCTCACCATGCGGCGATGGCGCACGTGGTCCCGGCCCGCAAAGCGCTTGGGGTGCGGACGATCTTCAACTTCCTCGGGCCGCTGACGAACCCCGCGGGCGCTACCCGTCAGCTGCTCGGGGTCGCGGACCGCCACTACCAGGAGACGATCGCCGAGGCGCTGCTCGGCCTCGGCAGCGAGCGGGCACTGGTCGTCAGCGCCGAGGACGGCGTCGACGAGCTCTCGACTTCGGCCCGCACGCGGGTGATCGAGGTCGTCGACGGCCGCACCAGCGAGTGGTTCGTCGAGCCCGGCGCCCTTGGGTTGTCGGCTGCGGTCCTCGATCAGCTTGCGGGGGGGACCCCTGAGCAGAACGCCACCGCCTCGAGAGCGGTGATCGAGGGCGAGCCGGGCCCGCGACGGGAACTGGTGCTGCTCAACGCCGCTGCCGCTATCTATCTCGGCGGTCTCGCCGATGGGCTCGAGTCGGGCATCGAGAAGGCCGCGGCGGCGATCGACTCCGGGGCCGCTGCCGGCCTCCTGCAGCGGCTGATCGCGACCACGGCCGAGCTCGCCGCGTAGGCGAGCGGCGATTGATCTAGGCTCTGACGGTCCAGTGGGAATGATCGAGCAGCTGATCGAGGGGGCCAGACGGGAAGTCGACGCGCGCCAGCGCGAGCTATCCCAGGCTGAGCTCGAGTCGCGCCTTTCCGGCCGCGGCGAGGACCGCCCCTTCAGCGAGGCGTTGACCCGTCCGGGTCTCTCGCTGATCGCCGAGTTCAAGCGGCGCTCCCCGAGCAGCGACGACATCGCTCTCGGCGCCAGCGTTCCCGAGCAGGTCTCCGCCTACGAGCGCGGCGGCGCGGCGGCGCTCTCGGTGCTGACCGACGAACCCCACTTCGGCGGCTCGCTGGAGGATCTGCGTGCGGCCCGGGCTGCCTGCGGCCTGCCGATCATCCGCAAGGACTTCATCGTCGACCCTTACCAGCTCTACGAGGCCGCAGTCAACGGCGCCGATGCGGTGCTGCTGATCGCTCGTGCTCTAGGGGACGAGGACCTGCGCGCCCTGTATGCCGAGGCCCGCTCGCTCGATCTCGACTGCCTGGTCGAGGTCCACGACGTCGAGGAGCTGGAGCGGGCGCTGGAGGCCGATGCCGAGGTGATCGGGATCAACAACCGCAACCTCGACGACGGCAGCGTCGATCTGGCGAGGACCTTCGAGCTGATGCCCGACGTGCCGGCCGGCAAGACCGTCGTCTCCGAGAGCGGCATCTCCGGGCGCGCCGAGCTGGAGGAGCTGGAGCGGGTCGGCGTCGACGCGGTCCTGATCGGGACGACGCTGATGCGGGCCGAGGACGCCGAGGCCAAGACGCGTGAGCTGACCGGCGCTGACGACGGCACCCGCGAGCACCTCTACTGAGCCGCCCTCCTCTTTAGGAGATTTTTTAAGACCGTTTAGGGAGCGGTCAGCGGCGGGGCGGAAGATGGCGCGATGAAGAGGCCACGACAGCTCCTCCGCAGTCCGTTCGCTTCAGCCCTCCTCGGAGGGCTCGTCGTGGCCGTCTTCGGCTTCGTCGCCATCTCCGCCGGCTGGATCGAGGCGGAGGGCGGCTCGACCACCACCGTGGCGGCGTCGAGCGTGGCGCCGATCTCCGACACCGGCGAGGAAGGCGATCCCGGCGACGGCGGCAACATCGTCAACCAGATCTACCGCCGCGACGGCGACGGCGTCGCCTTCATCTCGGCCGACGTCGAGAAAGGCGAATCTCAGGCTTTCAACCCGTTCGGCGCACCCGAATCCGAAGGCGGCGGCACCGCCACCGGTTCCGGTTTCGTGATCGACAAACAGGGGCACGTGCTGACCAACAACCACGTGGTCGAGAACGCCGACGAGATCGAGGTCAAGCTCGGCGACTCCGACGAGTCCTACCGTGCCACCGTGATCGGCACCGACCCCGCCACCGACGTCGCTCTGCTCGAGGTCGACGCCCCGGCCGACGCCCTGCACCCGCTTGTCCTCGGCCGCTCCGCCGAGCTCGAAGTCGGCGATCCCGTGGTCGCGATCGGCAATCCCTTCGGTCTCGACCGCACCGTCACCAGCGGCATCGTCTCCGCCCTGCAGCGCCAGATCCAGGCCCCGAACGGGTTCGCGATCTCGAACGTGATCCAGACCGACGCCGCGATCAACCCCGGCAACTCGGGCGGGCCGCTGATCAACGCCGCCGGCGAAGTGATCGGGATCAACTCCCAGATCCAGACCGGCGGCGGCAGCGGCAACGTCGGCATCGGCTTCGCGATCCCGATCGACACCGTCCGCTCAGAGATCAAGCAGCTGAAGACCGACGGCAAGGTCACCCACGCCTTCATCGGCATCAGCGGCGCCTCGATCACCCCCGACCTCGCCCGCGCCGTCAACCTCCCGGTCGAGGAGGGGGTGCTGGTCCAGACGGTGGTTCCGGACGGCCCCGCCGACGAGGCCGGGATCGAGGGCGGCGACACCGCCGCCACCCTGGAAGGAGCCGAAGTCAGCCTCGGCGGCGACATCCTCACAGAGCTCGACGGCCGCAAGCTGGCGGGAATGGAAGACCTGATCGAATTCGTCAACGGGGCGGAGAGCGGCGACGAGGTCGAGATCACCTACCTGCGCGACGGCGACACGAAGACGGCCACGGTGACGCTCGGCGACCGTCCGGCGAGCGCCGAATAGGGCCGGTGCCGCGCTCCCGTAGTCTGGGAGCATGCGGGTCAAGTTCTGCGGCATAACCAATCTCGACGATGCGGCCGAGGCCGTCCGGCTCGGGGCCTGGGCGATCGGGCTGATCCACTTCCACGGCAGCCCCCGCAACGTCGAGGAGGCCGAGGCGGCCCGGATCGGCGCCGCGTTCCGGCGCAAGTGCGAGGTGGTCGGGGTCTTCGTCAACCCCGAGCTGGAGGAGGTCGACCGCGCCGCCGAGAACGCCGGGCTGACGATGGTGCAGCTGAACGGCAACGAGGGGCCCTCGCTGTGCGCCGAGGTCGCCCGCCGGACCGGGCTGAAGGTGATCAAGGCGGTTCACGTCGCCAGCGCCGCCGACGTCCACGCCGCCGAGGCCTACCGCACCGACTTCCACCTCTTCGACCGCCGCGGCAAGGGGCTCTGGGGCGGAACCGGCGAGAGCTTCGACTGGAATCTGCTTGCCGGGCATCGCTCGGAAGTGCCGGCGATCCTCGCCGGCGGGCTGCGTCCCGACAACGTCGCCGCCGCGATCGCGCTGACGCGCCCGTACGCGGTCGACGTCGCCAGCGGCGTCGAGGCCGAGCCGGGGCGCAAGGACCACGCGGCGATGACCGCCTTCTTCGAGACCGCCCAGGCGGCGACCGCGGCGGCATGAGCGCGGTCGAGGAGCGTTTCGGCCCCTACGGGGGGCGCTACGTGCCGGAGACGCTGATCGCGGCGCTCGACGAGCTGGCCGCGGCCTGGGCGGAGGCGCGCGAGGACACCGCCTTCATGGCGCGGATGGACCTGCTGCGGCGCGACTTCGTCGGCCGCCCGACGCCGCTCTACCTGGCCGAGCGGCTTTCCGAGCGGGCCGGACGCCGCGTCTACCTGAAGCGCGAGGACCTCAACCACACCGGTGCCCACAAGATCAACAACGCCCTCGGACAGGCGCTGCTGACCGAGCGGATGGGCAAGCCGCGGGTGATCGCCGAGACCGGCGCCGGCCAGCACGGCGTCGCCACCGCCACCGCCTGCGCCCTGCTCGGGCTCGAGTGCGTCGTCTACATGGGGACCGAGGACATCCGCCGCCAGGCTCCCAACGTCGAGCGGATGAAGCTGCTCGGGGCGGAGGTGGCCCCGGTCGACGCCGGCGCCCGCACCCTCAAGGAGGCGGTCAGCGCCGCGATCCGCGACTGGGTCGCCAACGTCGAGACCACCCACTATGTGATCGGCTCCGCGGTCGGGCCGGCGCCGTTCCCGGCCCTGGTCCGCGATCTGCAGCGGGTGATCGGGGAGGAGGCCCGCGAGCAGGCGCTGCAGGCCGAGGGCGGGCTGCCGAGCCGGGTGATCGCCTGCGTCGGCGGCGGCTCCAACGCGATCGGGATCTTTCACCCCTTCCTTGGGGACGCCGAGGTCGAGCTGATCGGCGTCGAGGCGGCGGGCGAGGGGCTCGATACGCCCCGCCACGGCGCCTCGCTCGGCGCCGGCATCACCGGCGTCCTGCACGGCTCGCTCTCCTCGATCATCGCCGACGAGGAGGGCCAGATCATGGAGGCGCACTCGATCTCGGCGGGGCTCGACTACCCGGGCTCCGGTCCCGAGCACGCCCACCTGCGCGACACCGGCCGCGCCCGCTACGAGGCTGTCACCGACGCCCAGGCGCTGGCTGCGTTCGCCGAGCTGGCGCGGCTCGAGGGGATCATCCCGGCGCTGGAGTCATCCCACGCGATCGCCTGGCTCTTGGAGAACGGGGGCGGCGAGGGGTACGACGTCCTTTGTTTGAGCGGTCGCGGGGATAAGGACATGGCTGAGGCGGTCGAACACTTGGCGGGGGGCGCCGGGGCATGACTCGTCGGAGCAACAGCGGGGAGGCTCCGCCGAGCCACGCCCCGGCGCCCCAGGCCCCAGGGGCCGGTCCAGCTCGAATCGCTGCCGCGTTCGCCGCTGCCAGTGACGAAGGACGCGCAGCGCTTATGCCATACATGATGGCCGGCTACCCCGACCGCGAGACGTCGCTGGCGGTGGCGGCTGCTTACGCGGATTCCGGAGCTGATCTGATCGAGCTGGGGGTGCCTTTCTCCGATCCCTTGGCCGATGGGCCGACGATTCATGCGGCGGCTACCGAGGCGCTTGCCAACGGGGCGACGCTCTCGACCGCGTTCGAGGTCTGCCGGTCGGTCGCGGACCGGATCCCGGTGGTTCTGATGGTCTACGCGAACATGGTGCTCGCGCATGGGGGCGCGGCTGAGTTCGCGGAGATGGCGGCGGCCGCTGGGGCTGTCGGGGCGATCATTCCTGACTTGCCGCTGGGGGAGGCGGAGGACGTGCGGGAGGCGTTTACCGCCGCCGGGCTGGCGCTGGTGCCGTTGGTGGCGCCGACCACGCCGGCCACGCGGCGGGCCGAGATCTGCGGCGTCGCCCAGGGGTTCGTCTACGTCGTCTCCACCGTCGGCACCACCGGCGAGCGCAAGGAGCTGCCACCGGAGTTGGCCGAGCTGGTCGCGGCGGCCAGGTCGGACGCCGAGGTGCCGGTTGCGGTCGGGTTCGGGATCGGGACCGCCGCGCAGGCGGCGGAGGTCGGCAAGACCGCCGACGGGGTGATCGTCGGCAGCCGCTTGGTTCGCGCGGCCGGCGAGGTTGGGGGCCCGAGCGAGGCAGCCGACGCGGTCGCCGGCTTCCTCAGCGAAACGCGCGTCGCCCTGGCCGGATAGGATCAGCGCCGCTTATGGGCATCACCGTCACCCTTTTCCTGGCGCTCGCCGCGACGATCCTCTCCTACGCCCTCGGGCAGGGCGGCCCGATCGCCGGCATGGTCTTCTTCACCGTGCTGATCGTCGGCGCCACGCTTGCGGTCTTCAAGCCCCAGTCCTAGCGCGGCTTCGTAGCTAAGCCCGGATCGCGATCACCTCGAGGTACTCGGCCTCGAGCACGAGCGCCCGCTGGCCGGCGGCGTTCTCCGCTTCGAGGAACGCGCGTAGATCCTCGGTCAGGGCCCGCTCGCCCTCGCTGCCGACGCGTTCGTAGGCCATCTGGGTCGGGCCGAAGTAGGTGCGGAAGAACTCGATGTAGTGGTCGGCCGAGCGGAACGGCTGGCGCGAGATGCGGGGCTCGGCGCGCAGCTCGGAGATCCCGTCGCCGAACAGCTCGCGCAGGCGCTCCTCGGTGCCCCAGAGCAGCGGCGAGTCCAGCCCCGGTGGCGGCGGCGCGTGCTTCGAGATCGTCTTGAACATCTTGCCGACGCTGCCGCCCGGGGTCCAGTTGGCCATCCCTATGCGCCCACCGGGTTTGACCACCCGCAGGAGCTCGGTTGCTGCCCGCTTTTGGTCAGGGGCGAACATCGCGCCGAAGATCGACATCGCGACGTCGAAGCTGGCGTCCTCGAAGGGCAGATCCTGCGCGTCGGCCTCGACGAACTCGATCTCCAGCCGCTCGGCGGCGGCGCGCTCGCGGCCGCGCTCCAGCAGCGACGGGACGTAGTCGGCCCCCACCGCGCCGCCCCAACTGCGCCGCGCTGCGGCGATCGCCCCGTTGCCGCTGCCGCAGGCGACGTCCAGCACACGCTCGTCGGGGACGATCTCGAGTGCCTCGGCCAGGTTCTCGCTGGCGTTGTAGACGATGTTGGCGACCATCGCGAAGTCGCCCTTCGACCAAGTCTGCTGCTGAACCTGGGTTACCGCTTTGAGATCGGGTGCGTCGCTCATCGTCTCCTCCTCGTCGGTTCACCTCGAACCTACTCCTACCGCCGAGCCGGGACAACTTCTAGAGTGAGCCGATGCGGATCGGCGTACTGACGGGAGGCGGGGACTGCCCGGGGCTGAACGCGGTGATCCGTGCCGTGGTCCGCAAGGGCGCAGGCGAGCACGGTCACGAGTTCGTCGGCTACCGCGACGGCTGGCGCGGACCGCTGGAGAACGACAGCCGCTCGCTCGGGGTGCCCGAGGTGCGCGGGATCCTGCCTCGCGGCGGCACCATCCTCGGCTCCTCGCGGACCAACCCCTTCGCCGAGGACGGGGGGCCGGAGCGGATCGCCGCCAACCTCGCCGAGGCCGGGGTCGACGGGCTGATCGCGATCGGCGGCGAGGACACGCTCGGCGCCGCCTCGCGGCTGCACTCCGAGCACGGCCTCAACATCGTCGGGGTGCCGAAGACGATCGACAACGACCTCGGCGCCACCGATTACACCTTCGGCTTCGACACCGCCGTCAACATCGCGATGGAGGCGATCGACCGTCTCCACACCACCGCCGACAGCCACCACCGGGTGCTGATCGTCGAGGTGATGGGCCGCCACGCAGGCTGGATCGCCTTCCACGCGGGGGTCGCCGGCGGCGCCAACGTGATTCTCATCCCCGAGCGCCAGTTCGACGTCGAGAAGGTCTGCGAGCTGGTCGGCCGGCGCTTCGCCAGCCGCTTCGCGCCGATCGTCGTCGTCGCCGAGGGGGCGGAGCCGCAGGGCGGGATGCCGGTGGCCGACGAGGGGAAGACCGACTCCTTCGGCCACGTCCGGCTCGGCGGCATCGGCCACTGGCTGGAGGGCGAGATCGAGCGGCGGACCGGCAAAGAGGCGCGGGCGACCGTGCTCGGCCACGTCCAGCGCGGCGGCACCCCGACTGCCTTCGACCGGGTGCTGGCGACCCGCTTCGGGCTCCACGCGATCGCGGCCGCGGATGCCGGCAGGTGGGGCACGATGACCGCCCTGCGGGGGACCCAGATCGAGCTCGTCGAGCTGAGCGAGGCTACTGCGGAGCTCAAGGTCGTGCCGGCGGATCTTTACGAAGAGGCTGAGGTCTTTTTTGGCTAGGGCTAGGCGGAGAGGGTGTCGCCAACCCCTCCCAAAACGCGCGGCCGGGAGGCCGCGCTTGAGTGTTTTGGGAGGGGTCACCGACACCCCCTCTGTCTTGCGCAAGACCAAAGGCCTGGGCTCGCGGTGGGCTCCGCTCGTAGTGGCTTCCGCCCTGCTGGCAGGCGCGCTGTCTGGCTGCGGCGAGACGGGGGTCTCCGCGGGGGCGACCGTGAGCGTTTATGTGGCGGCGCCGCTTTGCGCCGGAGCTGAACGAGGGCTGGAGGATGCCGGCGAGGAAGCTGGCGACGTCCGGGTCCGCGCCGTCTGCCTTGAGCCAACTGAGTCCAAGGGGCGCTTGGACCTCGCCATCATCGGCGCCAACGCCCGCCAGGCAACGGAGGACTCGACCTCTGTCGGCTACCTCGAGCCTCCGGGCCGCCCTGTCCGCTTCTCGCTCCCAATTCTGGAAGAGGCCGGAATCGCTCAATTGGCC
>DATHUE010000048.1:0-3462 GCA_035462545.1 Solirubrobacterales bacterium | reverse complement strand
CGAGCGTGAGCTCCCTCGCTCACCCGCGAGGGAGCTCACGCTCGGCGCCACCCGCCCGGGAGAACTCGCCGTCCTAGAGTCCAGACGGGTGCGGCGACCCTCGGAAGGGGTCGCCGCCAACTACACAGCCCTGGCTTAGTTAATTCTCCGTCAGCCGAGGCGTGCTTCGAGCGCCTGCAGCTGCTGGCGAAGCTCGTTCGGCAGCTTCTCTCCGAAGTTGTCGAGGTGCGCGGCGATCTGCGGCAACTGCTCGCGGAGCTGCTCCTCGTCGACGCTGAGCAGGTCGGCCATCGCCTCGTCGGAGATGTTCAGGCCCTCGGTGTCGATCGCGCCGGGCTCGGGCAGCAGCCCGATCGACGTCTCGACCGCCCCGGCCCTGCCCTCGCAGCGGCGGAAGACCCACTCCAGGACGCGGCTGTTCTCGCCGAACCCGGGCCAGAGGAACTTGCCGTCGTCGTCTTTGCGGAACCAGTTGACGTAGAAGATCCGCGGCAGCTGCGCGCCCTCGCGCTCCCCCACCTTCAGCCAGTGGGCGAAGTAGTCGGCCATGGTGTAGCCGCAGAAGGGCAGCATCGCCATCGGGTCGAAGCGCAGTTCGCCGACGTTGCCGGCGGCGGCGGCGGTCTTCTCCGAGGACATCGTCGCCCCGAGGAAGACGCCGTGCTCCCAGTCGAACGCCTCGTGCACGAGCGGCACGACGCTGGCGCGGCGGCCGCCGAACAGGAAGGCGTCGATCGGCACGCCGGCCGGGTCTTCCCACTCGGGGGCGATCGTCGGGCACTGCGACGCCGGCGTCGTGAAGCGGGCGTTGGGGTGCGAGGACGGGGCCTCGGAGGCCGGCGTCCAATCGTTGCCGTGCCAGTCGATCAGGTGCTCGGGCGGCTCGGTCGTCATCCCCTCCCACCAGACGTCGCCGTCGTCGGTCCTGGCGCAGTTGGTGAAGATCGAGTTGCTCTCGATCGTCCGCATCGCGTTCGGGTTGGTCGCCTCTCCGGTGCCGGGGGCGACGCCGAAGAAGCCGGCCTCGGGATTGACCGCGTAGAGGCGGCCGTCCTCGCCGAACTTCATCCAGGCGATGTCGTCGCCGACCGTCTCGACCTTCCAGCCGGGCAGGGTCGGGATCAGCATCGCCAGGTTGGTCTTGCCGCAGGCGGACGGGAAGGCGCCGGTGACGAACTTCGACTCGCCCTCGGGCGAGGTCAGTTTGAGGATCAGCATGTGCTCGGCCATCCAGCCCTCGTCGCGGGCCATCGCCGAGGCGATCCGCAGCGCGAAGCACTTCTTGCCGAGCAGGGCGTTGCCGCCGTAGCCCGAGCCGAAGGACCAGATTTCGCGCGTCTCCGGGTAGTGGACGATGTACTTGTTGTCCTCGTTGCAGGGCCAGGAGACGTCCTCGACGCCGTCGCTGAGCGGCATCCCGACCGAGTGCACGCAGGGGACGAAGTCGCCGTCGGCGCCGAGCGCGTCGAGCGCCGCCTGGCCCATCCGGGTCATGATCCGCATGTTGGTCGCGACGTAGGGCGAGTCGGTCAGCTGGATGCCGATTTCGGAGATCTCGGAGCCGATCGGGCCCATCGAGAACGGCACCACGTACATCGTCCGGCCGATCATCGAGCCCTTGAACAGGCCATTCAGCTCCGTCCGCATCTCGGCCGGGGCGCGCCAGTTGTTGGTCGGACCCGCGTCCTCCTCGCGCTCGGAGCAGATGAAGGTCCGGTCTTCGACCCGGGCGACGTCGGCGGGGTCGGAGAGCGCCAGATAGGAGTTCGGCCGCTTCGCGTCGGAGAGACGCTCGAAGGTGCCGGCGTCGATCAGCGCCTGCGCCAGGCGGTCGTACTCCTCGGCGGAGCCGTCGCACCAGTACACGGACTCCGGTTCGGTCAGAGCCGAGATCTGCTCGACCCAGTCGACGAGCTTGGCATGGGTGGTCGGCACGGTGGCCATGGTCAGGTCGCTCATTCGCCTCTCTCTAGTCGCTGTTCCTGGCTTGTCGGGCGGTGTCGACCGCCCGGTCTCGAAAATCGACGATTCGAACGCCGGCGCCCTCGACGAGGGGAAGGGGAGGATTCCACATCCGCACCGCGTCCTATTTGCCGGAGCCGGCGCCTTCGTCGACGGGGACGAGGCGGACGATCCTCACGTCTCCCTCGTCGCTGAGGATTCGCAGCAGCGCCGTCGCCTGGCGGCCGTCCGCCAGATCGACCGTACAGTCGAAGGTCTCCTCGGCGACGATCTCGACGTCGGCGGGGCAGTCGACCGAATTGACTTTGGCGTCGATCGATTTTTCGACGCTGTCCTGGATCGCGTCCTCTGCCTTGGCGTCGTCGATCACCGTTTCGCCGCAACCGGCTGCGAGCAGCGCGAAGGCCGCCAGCAGGGCAGCGGCGAGGGGGCGGATCGAGGAGCTCCTATGGCTTCCTGCAACGAGTCCGATGGCGGAAGTATCCACGATGCGTCCGTCGGATAGGGTTCCCCGCCGCTGATGAGGTTCTTCGAGTACGAGGCACGCAAGATCGTCGAGCTGGCGGGCATCCCCGTCACCAAGTACGGCTTCTGCACCACCGCTGAGCAGGCCCGCGAGGCCGCCGAGCAGATCGGCGGCCCGGTCGTGGTCAAGTCCCAGGTGCTCTCCGGGGGCCGGATGAAGGCCGGCGGCGTCAAGTTCGCCGACACCCCCGAGGAGGCCGCCGAGCATGCCGAGGCGATCCTGAAGCTCGAGATCAACGGGCAGATGCCGCGCGGCGTCCTCGTCGATCCCAAAGCCGAGGTCAAACAGGAGTACTACGCCGGCGTCGTCTGGGACGGGACCGCGAAGAAGCCGCTGATGCTGTTCAGCGACATGGGCGGGATCGACATCGAGGAGGTCGCCGAGACCCACCCCGACCACGTCGGCCGCGGCCACCTCTCCAACCTGCTGCCGATCTCCGACTTCGAGGCGAAGCAGACGATCGCCGCCACCGGCGTCACCGGCTCGCAGCTGAACCGGGCGACCCCGGTCCTCGCCCGCCTCGCCCGCCTGTTCCGCGACAACGACATGACCCTCGCCGAGATCAACCCGCTGGCGGAGCTGACCGACGGCAGCTTCGTCGCCCTCGACGCCCACATGGAGATGGAGAACGAGGCGGTCGGCCGCCAGAAGGCGCTGCTGCGCAAGCACCTCGAGATCGCCGAGGACGACACCCGCGAGACCTACGAGCCCTCCGAGTTCGAGCGCAACGTCGCCGCGATCGACGCCGCCGACCACCGCGGCGTGATCCAGGGCAAGGACCACGGCTTCCACGGCAACCTCGGCCTCGTGATCGGCGCCGGCGGCGGCTCGCTGACGCTGACCGACGCGGTCCGCAGCCAGGGCGGCAAGCCCGCCAACTACTCCGAGATCGGCGGCAACCCCTCCGTCGCCAAGGCCTGCGGCCTCGCCAAGCAGGTGCTCGAAAAGGACGGGGTCGAGAAGATCGCGGTGAT
>DATHUE010000047.1:0-5394 GCA_035462545.1 Solirubrobacterales bacterium | reverse complement strand
ATCCTGGCGGCCCTGTTCGAGTGGGGCGTGGCCCTGCACGACCTCGACTTCGAGGCGATTCGCAAGGGCCACAAGCCGATGCACCAGGTGAAGCGGGATCTGAAGGGGATCGCGGGCAAGGCCAAGGCCCAGATCGTCAAGGACTACATCGCCTGGCCGCTGGTCAGCGCCCTGGCCGCGACGGCGGTCGACACCGTGGTGGAGACGCGGCGGGCGCGCAAGCAGCCGCGCGGGATCCTCGGCCGGGTCAAGCGCAAGCGGCAGAATCGCCTGACGCCGGTGGTCGAAGCCGTGCTGAACAGCGGCGGCAAGACCTTCCGCGCGACCGCCAAGGCCGACGCGACGGCGAACATCGCCCGCAACGTCTGGTCCTACGCGATCATCTTCTGCGGTCACTTCCCCGACCAGACCTACACCTTCAGCCAGGCCGAGGTCGAGGACGAGAGCCCGGGCGGCTGGTACGTGCGGCAGCTGCTCGGCGCCGCCAACATCGAGGGCAGCCCGCTGTTCCACGTCGCCAGCGGCAACCTCGGCTACCAGGTCGAGCACCATCTCTTCCCGGACCTGCCGAGCAGCCGCTACGCCGAGATCGCCCCCCAGGTCAAGGACGTCTGCGCCCGCTACGGCCTGCCCTACAACACCGGCCCCTTCTCGCAGCAGTTGGGGATGGTGCAGCGGACGATCCTGCGGCTCGCCCTGCCTGGGGGCGACCGCCGTCCCAAGCCGGGCCCCTATCGCCCCGAGCAGCCGGACGCTCTGTGATGTAGCTCACAGGCGCAACTATTGCGGTTGAGAAATAGTTGCGTTGCTGCAAGTATCGTTCGCATGCAAGCGAGCGAAATGGCCGAGATCGCCAAGCAGAGCGCCGCCGGGGCCAGCCCCGAGGCGCGGGAGACCGCCGCCAAGGTGACGGCCCTGCTGCGCCACGTCTTCCTCTACGACCGTGGCAACCAGCTGCGGGTGATCGAGGAGTCGGGGCTCTCGATCACGCAGTGCAAGGTGCTGCTGGAGCTGGGCGGGCTGGGGGGCAAGCCGGAGCCATGGCAGGTCGGCGACCTGGCCGAGACCTTCGGCGTCTCGGTTCCCTCGATGAGCCGGGCGATCGACGCCCTCGTCAAGAAGCGCCTCGCCTCCCGGGTCGAGGACCCCGAGGACCGGCGCGCCCGCCGGGTCGCGATCACGCCCAAGGGCAAGCAGCTGGTTGAGACCCTCGTTCTGGTCCGCCAGGCGGGGATGCGGGAGTTCGTCGCCACCCTGAGCGCCGCCCAGCGGCGCAAGCTCGACGCCGCGATCGACTCGCTGATGGACCGCGAGGACGTCGCCGCCGCCTACGAGCAGCTGAAGGAGGTCGAACCTTGACCCGCTACCGCCACCTGATCACCGACGAGAACCGCAAGTGGTGGACGCTCGGGGCGATGTGCTTCGCGCTGTTCATGATCATGCTCGACAACACGGTCGTCAACGTCGCCCTGCCCTCGATTCAGCGCGACCTCGACGCCTCGATCTCCGGCCTCGAGTGGACGATCAACGGCTACACGCTCTCCTTCGCGGTGCTGCTGGCGACCGGCGGCCGGCTCGGCGACATCTTCGGACGCCGCCGGATGTTCCTGCTCGGCGTCGTCATCTTCACGCTCTCCTCGGCGACCGCCGGCTTCGCGGTCAGCTCCACCGACCTGGTGATCAGCCGGGTCGTGCAGGGCGTCGGCGCGGCGCTGATGATGCCGGCGACGCTCTCGATCATCACCGACGCCTTCCCGGCCAGCGAGCGCGGCAAGGCGATGGGGATGTGGGCAGGGGTCTCGGCCCTGGCCCTGGCGGTCGGCCCGGTGCTGGGCGGCTTCCTCACCGAGCACGTCAGCTGGCGGGCGATCTTCTACCTCAACATCCCGGTCGCCGCCGGGGCGATCGCGGCGGCGCTGTTCGCGGTCCGCGAGTCGCGCGACGAGAGCGTCGGCCGCGAGGTCGACTACGCCGGCGTCGCCGTCCTCACCGGCTCGCTGACGGCGCTGGTCCTCGCCCTGGTCGAGGGCAACGCCTGGGGCTGGGGCTCGCCGGAGATCGTCGGCCTGCTGGCCGGCTCCGTGCTCGGGCTGGCCGCCTTCGTCGCGATCGAGCAGCGGGTGAAGGCGCCGATGGTCGAGTTCGGGCTGCTCTCCGATCGCAACTTCCTCGGTGCCGTGGTGGTGGCGCTGATCGTCAGCTTCGCGATGCTGGGCGTCTTCTTCTTCCTCGCCCTCTACATGCAGAACATCCTCCATTACTCGCCGCTGGAGGCGGGGGTGCGGTTCCTGCCCTCGACGCTGATGATCGTCGGTGTCGCCCCGGTCTCCGGCCGGCTCTCCGATCGCTACGGGCCGCGCTGGCTGATCGCCGGCGGGCTGGTGATCGTCGCCGCCTCGCTCTACAGCTTCGGCGGCATCGCGGTCGACTCCAGCTACCTCGACCTGCTGCCCGGCTTCATGCTGCTCGGCATCGGGATCGCGATGACGATGTCGCCGATGACCAGCGCGGCGATGAACGCGGTGCCGGTGCAGAAAGCCGGCGTCGCCTCCGGCGTGCTCTCGATGTTCCGCATGGTCGGCGGCAGCCTCGGGGTCGCCGTCACCGGGGCGATCTTCCAGGCGCGGGTCGGCAGTGCCAACTTCGAGTCCGCCTCGCCGCAGCAGTTCGTCGAGGCGCTCGGCTTCGCGATGACGGTCTGCGCCGGGGTGGCGCTGCTCGGCGCCGCGCTCGGCGCCGTCGCGATCCGGGCGAAGCGGCGTGGCGACGCCGACCTGACGGTCGAGGCCGCCGAGGCCGCCGTCAACCCCGGCGGTTCCGCCGTCGCCGCCCGCGAGGTCACCTGAGCCGACCGCTCCGTAGGGTGGCGGCGTGCTGATCCTGCTGCCGCCCTCGGAGGGGAAGACCGCGCCTGCCGTGGGCGAGCCGGTGGACCTCGGCTCGCTGGTCTACGCCGAGGAGCTGGGTGAGCTGCGGGCGGGGTTGCTGGACGCCCTGGAGAAGCTCGGGCGCGGGTCGCGGAGGAAGGCGATCGAGGCGCTGGCGATCTCGCCGGGACAGGCCGAGGAGGTGGCGGTCGACGCGACGCTGCGCAGCGCGCCTGCTGGGCCGGCCGCCGAGGTCTACAGCGGCGTCCTCTACGACCGGCTCGGGTTGGCGGCGCTGCCGGCGCGGGCCCGGAAGCGGGTGCTGATCTCCAGCGCTCTCTGGGGCGTCGTCCGGCCCGAAGACCGCATCCCCTACTATCGGCTCTCGGCGAAAGCCCGGCTGCCGAAGGTCGGCCCGATCGCCGCCTACTGGCGGGCGGCGCTGGCGGCGGCCCTGCCCGACGAGGAGGGATCGCTGGTGGTCGACATGCGCTCCGCCGCCTACGCCGCCGCCTGGAAGCCGAAGCGGGCGACGCTGCTGGCGGTCCGCGCTTTCAGCGAGGAGGGCGGCAAGCGCAAGCCGGTCTCCCACATGGCGAAGGCGGTGCGGGGCGAAGTCGCCCGGGCGCTGCTGGCGGCGAAGAAGGCGCCGGCCGATCCCGAGGCAGCGGCGGCGATCGCCGGCGAGGCTGACTTCGAGGTCGAGCTGAGCGACGGCTATCTGGACGTGATCGTCAGCGCCAGCTGAGCGCCGGCCATGAGTCTGGATCGCCGAGGTCGAGCTGGGGGAGGGTCTTCACCTCGACCTCGGCGAGGGCGGCGATCGTCTCCCGGTTGGAGCGCTCGACCTCATTCGGCTCCTCCGGCCAGGGAGTGAGGACGACGGCGGCGACCTCGAGCTCTGCGGCCCAGGCCGCCTCGATCGTCAGCAGCGTGTGGTTGATCGTCCCAAGCCCCGGCGAGGCGACGATCACGATGGGAAGTCCGAGGTCGGCGGCGAGGTTCCGCACCAAGTAAGGGCGCTGGTCGACTTCCTGTCGCATATCGACGGTAACTCGCCCAGCCAGCGGGACCAGCAGACCACCGACGCCCTCGCAGACCAGCTCGTCGGCATCGTCGGCCGCGGCGCGGGCGGCGGCCAGCAGGCGCTCGGGGTCGATCTGCTCGCCTGCCAGCTCCGCGCCGAGGTGGGGCGAGACCGGCGGCTGGTAGCGGTAGGGGGCGATCTCCGCGTCGCTCTGGGTCGAGCCGGCGGCGCGGCGCAGCAGCTCGTGATCGGTTTCGCCCTCCTCTTCGAGGCCGGTCACCGCCGGCTTGAAGACGTTGACCTTGAGACCTTCGGAAGCGAGCGTGTGCGCGATCGCCGCGGCGACGACGGTCTTGCCGACCTCGGTGCCGGTACCCGTGACGAACACCCCCGACTCGATCGGCTTCGGGGTGGCGCTTTCATCGCCCTGCATCGAGCTAGGCGGCGGCCCGGACCGCGTCCCGCTCGGCGCCGATCAGCCCCAGCTCCCGCGCCGCGCCGCCGACCAGCTTGGCGGCGCGCTCCAGCTCTGCCGCCCGGTGGGTGGCCATCACCGTGAAGCGCAGCCGCGAGGAGCCCTCGGGGACGGTCGGCGGCCGGATCCCCTGGGCGAAGACGCCGCGCTCCAGGGTCCGCTCGCAGAGCTCCATCGTCAGCTCCGCCCCGCCGACCTCGAGCGGGACGATCTGGGTCTCGGCGCCGCCGGGGGAGAGGCCCTCGGCAGCGAGCGCCCGCCGCAGCGTCGCCGCGTTCTGCCGCAGCCGCTCGACCAGGTCAGGACTCTCGTGCAGCAGCTCCAGAGCCGCCAGCGCGGCCGCAGCGCTGGCCGGCGGCAGCGCCGTCGAGAAGACGAAGGGACGCGCCGCGTTGAGCAGGAACTCGACGGTTTCCGCGCTGGCGCAGGTGTAGGCGCCGTAGGAGCCGAGCGCCTTGCCGAGGGTGCCGACGACGACGTCGACCTCGCCGCTGAGGCCGGCGGCGGCGACCGAGCCGCGCCCGCCGGGCCCGACCGCGCCGGTCGCGTGCGCCTCGTCGACCATCAGCCGGCAGCTGTGGCGGCGGGCAAGCTCCAGCAGCTCCGGCAGGGGCGCAACGTCCCCGTCCATCGAGAAGACGCCGTCGGTGACGATCAGCGCCGGCCGCCCCCCGGTCCGCCGCAGCCCCCAGAGCAGGTGTTCGAGGTCGCGGTGGCGGTAGACGAAGGTCTCCGCCCGCGAGAGGCGGCAGCCGTCGACGATGCTGGCGTGGTTGAGCGCGTCGGAGAAGACGACCTCGCCGGACCGCGCGAGCGCCTGCACGACACCGGTGTTGGCGAGGAAGCCCGAGCCGAACAGCAGCGCGGTCTCGTGGCCCTTGAACTCCGCGAGGCGCTCCTCGAGCCGGCGGTGGATGCGCATGTTGCCCGACACCAGGCGCGACGCGCCGGCGCCGGCTCCGTAGCGCATCGCCGCGTCGGCGGCCGCTTCGCGCACGCGCGGGTGGTCGGCCAGGCCGAGGTAG
>DATHUE010000046.1:0-4648 GCA_035462545.1 Solirubrobacterales bacterium | reverse complement strand
GCACCCCCCCCCGACCCCTCTTCACATAGGTTCTAAACCAGGCCGAGCTGGCTTACTGCGTCCCGCTCCTCCTGGAGCTCCAGGACGTTGGCGTCGATTCGCTCGCGGGAGAAGTCGGGGACTTCTAGGCCCTGGACTATCGACCACTCGCCTTCGCTGCAGGTGCAGGGGAAGCCGCAGATGATTCCCTCGCCGATGCCGTAGGAGCCGTCGGCGGGGACCGCCATCGAGACCCAGTCGCCCTCGGGGGTGCCGAGCACCCAGTCGTGGACGTGGTCGATCGCCGCGTTGGCCGCGGAGGCGGCGCTGGAAGCGCCGCGGGCGTCGATGATCTCGGCGCCGCGCTTGGCGACCCGGGGGATGTACTCGTCGGCGATCCAGGCCTCGTCGTCGACCGCGTCCCAGGCGCTCGAGCCGTTGACCTTGGCGTTGACCAGGTCCGGGTACTGGGTGGCCGAGTGGTTGCCCCAGGCGGTCATGTTGGTGACGCTGGAGACCGGCTGGCCGAGCTTGTTGGCGAGCTGGGAGATCGCCCGGTTGTGGTCGAGCCGCATCATCGCCGTGAACCGCTCACGTGGGACGTCGGGGGCGTTCGACATCGCGATCAGGGCGTTGGTGTTGGCCGGGTTGCCGACCACCAGGACCTTGACGTCGTCGGCGGCGCCGGCGTTGATCGCTTCGCCCTGCGGCTTGAAGATGCCGCCGTTGGCCTCGAGCAGGTCGGCGCGCTCCATGCCCGGCCCGCGCGGGCGGGCGCCGACCAGGAGGCCGATGTTGCAGCCGTCGAAGGCCTGCTTGGGATCGTCGCTGATCTCGATCTTGCTGAGCAGCGGGAAGGCGCAGTCGTCGAGCTCCATCGCCGTGCCCTCGGCGGCCTTGATCGCCGGCGGGATCTCGAGCAGGCTCAGCTCGACCGGGGTGTCGGGGCCGAGCATCTGGCCGCTGGCGATCCGGAACAGCAGCGCGTAGCCGATCTGGCCGGCGGCGCCGGTAACGGTGACCTTTACAGGGGTGCTCACGTATATCTCCTCGGAATCGGGGTTTAAGACATCGCCTGCTGCAGGTTCTCGTCGATCGAGGCGAGGAACTCCTGAGTCGTCTGGAATTCCTGGCCGCCGCCGACGAGCAGCGCGAGGTCTTTGGTCATCTTGCCGCTCTCGACCGTCTCGATGCAGACCCGCTCCAGGGTCCCGGCGAACTCGGAGACCGCGGGGGTCTCGTCCATCCGCCCCCGGGCCGCGAGCCCGCGGGTCCAGGCGAAGATCGAGGCGATCGGGTTGGTCGAAGTCGGTTTGCCCTCCTGGTGCTGCCGGTAGTGACGGGTGACGGTGCCGTGCGCGGCCTCCGCCTCGACCGTCTTGCCGTCGGCGCTCATCAGGACGCTGGTCATCAGCCCGAGCGAGCCGAAGCCCTGGGCGACGGTGTCGGACTGGACGTCGCCGTCGTAGTTCTTGCAGGCCCACCCGTAGCCGCCCTCCCACTTCAGGGCGGCGGCGACCATGTCGTCGATCAGCCGGTGTTCGTAACTGATCCCGGCAGCCTCGAAGTCAGCTTTGAACTCGCTCTCGTACACCTCCTCGAAGATGTCCTTGAAGCGGCCGTCGTAGCGCTTCATGATCGTGTTCTTGGTCGAGAGGTAGACCGGGTAGCCGCGGTTCAACCCGTACCTCATCGAGGCGCGGGCGAAGTCCCGGATCGAGTCGTCGAGGTTGTACATCGCCATCGCGATGCCGGGCCCGGGGAAGTCGTAGACGTCGAGCTCGACCGGCTCGGAGCCGTCCATCGGGGTGTAGGTAAGGGTCAGCGAACCCTCGCCGGGGACGACCAGGTCGGTGGCGCGGTACTGGTCGCCGAAGGCGTGGCGGCCGATCACGATCGGCTTCGTCCAGCCGGGCACCAGGCGCGGCACGTTGGAGATCACGATCGGCTCGCGGAAGATGACGCCGCCGAGGATGTTGCGGATCGTCCCGTTCGGCGAGCGGTACATCTCCTTCAGGCCGAACTCCTCGACCCGGTCCTCGTCGGGGGTGATCGTCGCGCACTTGACGCCGACCCCGTGCTGCTTGATCGCGTTGGCGGCGTCAACCGTGATCTGGTCTCCGGTCGCGTCGCGGCTCTCGATCCCGAGGTCGAAATAGATCAGGTCGACGTCGAGGTAGGGGAGGATCAGCTGCTCCTTGATGAACGACCAGATGATCCGCGTCATCTCGTCGCCGTCGAGCTCCACCACCGGGTTCTTGACCTGGATCTTGGCCACCGGCGCGCGATGCTATCTACCTGGCACAATCGGGGCAGATGGCAACCGTAGAGCGCTCAACCGGGTCCACGCACGAGGTCGTCAACCAGCCACCGCCGCTGGTCGACTACAACGTCTTCGAGTCCGACCGGGTGCTGGTCGAGGCGACCCGGCGCGAGGGCGCCGAGTGGGCCGAGGAACGGATCGCCGCGGTCGGGGCGATCGCCGGCTCCGAGCACGTCCAGGCGTTGGGGGCCGCCGCCAACGAGAACCCGCCGCGGCTGCGTACCCACGACCGCTACGGCCACCGGGTCGACACCGTCGACTTCCACCCCTCCTGGCACGAGCTGCTGGGGCTGGCGGTCGAGCACGAGCTGCACTCGCTGCCCTGGAAGGAGCCCGGCAGCGGCGCCCACGTCGCCCGCGCCTCCGCCTTCATCTGCATGTCCCAGGCCGAGGCCGGGATCGGCTGCCCGATCTCGATGACCTACTCGGTGATCCCCGCCCTGCGGGTGCAGCCGGAGCTGGCTGCCGAGTGGGAGCCGCGCCTGCTCTCCGCCGACTACGACCCGCGCAACGCGCCGGCCGGCGAGACGAACGGCGCCCTGGCCGGGAGGGGGATGACCGAGAAGCAGGGCGGCTCCGACGTCCGCGCCAACACCACCGTCGCGCGGCCGGTCAACGGCGGCGGCCCCGGTGCCGAGTACGAGCTGACCGGCCACAAGTGGTTCATGTCGGCGCCGCAGTGCGACGCCTTCCTCGTCCTCGCCCAGGCCGACGGCGGCATCTCCTGCTTCCTCTTCCCCCGCTGGACGCCGGACGGCGAGCGCAACCGCTTCCGCCTGCAGCGGCTGAAGGACAAGCTCGGCAACCGCTCCAACGCCTCCAGCGAGGTCGAGTTCGACGCCGCCAGCGCCTGGCTGGTCGGCGAGGAGGGCGACGGCGTGCGGACGATCATCGAGATGGTCAACCACACCCGGCTCGACTGCACGATCGGCGGCGCCGCGGGGATGCGGGCCGGGGTCGCGCAGGCGCTCCACCACACCGCCCACCGGTCGGCCTTCGGCAACGAGCTGATCTCCCAGCCGCTGATGCGCAACGTGCTGGCCGACCTCTGCGTCGAGTCCGAGGCGGCGACGATCTCGGCCCTGCGCCTGGCCCGCGCCTACGACGAGGCGCTCGCCGGCGACGAGGACGCAAAGAGCTGGAAGCGGATCGCCAACGCGGTGCTCAAGTACTGGATCACGAAGCGGGCGCCGGCGCACGCGGTCGAGTGCCTGGAGTGCTTCGGCGGCAACGGCTACGTCGAGGAGTCGGGGATGCCGCGCCTGTTCCGCGAGAGTCCGCTGAACTCGATCTGGGAGGGCTCCGGCAACGTCCAGTGCCTCGACGTCCTGCGGGCGATGGTCAAGAGCCCGGCCTCGGTCGAGTCCTTCTTCGCCGAGGTGATGGAGGCCGGCGGCGCCGAGCCCCGGCTCGACCCGTTCGTCGCCGCGCTGCGCGAGGAGATCCCCGGCGACGTCGAGACGATCGAGCTGCGCGCCCGCCGCATCGTCGAGCGGATGGCGATCGCCCTGCAGGCCTCGCTGCTGGTCCGCTACGGCGACCCGGCCGTCGCCGACGCCTTCTGCGCCTCCCGCCTCGACGGCGACTGGGGCCGCGCCTTCGGCACCCTCCCCCCCGGGACCGACTTCAGCCGCATCGTCGAGCGCCACCGCGTCGCGGCCTGAGCCCTCGGCGACCCCGGTAGCCTCTCTAGGTCATGGCCGAGCGTGACTACATAGCTGCCGTACGCGAGCGCATCGTCGTCTTCGACGGCGGCATGGGGGCCACCCTGGAGCAGTTCGAGCTGACCCAGGCCGACTACGGCGGGCTCGAGGGCAAATGCCACGAGGCGCTGGTGCTGAACCGGCCCGACGTGATCGAGGGCGTCCACGCCTCGATGCTGGAAGCCGGCGCCGAGGTGGTCGAGACGGACACCTTCCAGGGCTCGCGGCTGAAGCTCGAGGAGTGGGGCCTCGGCGAGCACACCATGGAGATCAACGTCAAGGCGGCGGAGATCGCCCGCAAGGCGGCGGGCCCGGACCGCTTCGTCGCCGGCTCGATCGGGCCGACCGGGTTCCTGCCCGCCTCCACCGACCCGACCCTCGGCGACATCTCCTTCGGCCGGCTGGCCGAGGTGTTCGCCGAGCAGGCGCGCGGCCTGGTCCAGGGCGGCGCCGACCTGATCATCATCGAGACCGCCCAGGACATCCTCGAGGTGAAGGCGGCGATCTTCGGCGCCCGCGAGGCGTTCGCCGCGACCGGCCGGCGGCTGCCGATCCAGATCAGCGTCTCGCTGCTGCCCAACGGCGGCAAGATGCTGCTCGGCACCGACATCCAGGCGGTGCTGACGACGCTGACCGCGCTCGA
>DATHUE010000045.1:0-1763 GCA_035462545.1 Solirubrobacterales bacterium | reverse complement strand
AGGTCGCGGGTTCGAATCCCGCCCCCGCTATACGAAAGCCCTGCAATCGCTGGGCTTTCGGTAAGCGTTCAGCCTCCCGCTGGAGTCAGGCGAGGGAGGGTGCGGGGCTGCCTCGGGCTGAGGCGCCGATCGCGTCGATCAGGTAGGCGAACAGCGAACGCCGCTGGAGGCGACAGGTCTGGGAGACCGACAGCATCCGCTCGGCGAATCGCTCGCCGGCCTCGGACTGGCTGCCGAGCGAGACTTTGCGGTAGATGACGGCGCCGCGCAGGCCGCGCTCGGCGGCGTTGTTGGTGGGGTGGACGCCGTCGAGCTCGGTGAACGTCCAGAGCGCCGGCCAGAGCTTGAGCAGGTTGCGCGCGAAGGTGCGGATGCGGCGGTTGTTGGTGCTCTTGGTCTGGGCGCGCTCGAGCAGCGCCCGCAGCTCGCGCTTGAGCGGGGCGATCGCCGCCTGAAGCTGTGAGCGATCGCCGTGGTCTGCGAACTCATCCCAGGCCGCGAACAGCTGGCGGCAGATCTCAAGCCCCCGCTCGCCGAAGCGCTGCTGGTGGGCGAGCCCCTCCGAGTGGCGGCGGAAGTCGCGTAAGAGGTGCGCCCAGCAGACCTGGCGCCGCGCGGGGTCGAGCCGATCGTAAGCCCACCAGCGGTCCGAGCAGACGATCCCGGCGAAGCGCTCGCCGATCAGCTCGGGCAGCTCGCGCTCGTGGCGATCGGCCGCGATGTGGAACGCCGCGTGGCGGTCTGAGAAAGCGCCCCACAGCGTGCGCCGCTCGCCCGCCTGGCGCCAGCCGGTCTCATCGACGCAGACGACGCTGGCGTCCTTGACCTCGGCGCGCAGCTCGGTGTAGGGAACGGCGAGCGCGGCGCCGGTGCGCTGGCAGAGCGCGTCGACCGAGCCGACCGAGATCGGGCAGCCGAACAGCTCGCTCGAAAGCTCCGAGACGTCGCGCCGCGAGACGCGGTTGCGCACCGAAAGCAGCGCGACCGCCACCTGCAGCCGCGGCCCGAAGGCGCTTTTCGCAACCTCCTCCGGCAGCGCGGCACGCGTCTCGGTCCCGCAGCCCCGACAGCGAAGGCGGTGCGCACGATGCTCGCTGATCTCGACCGCGATCTCGGGCAACTCGAAGACCTGGCGGCGGTATGGCGCCGCCGCGGGCTGGCGCTCCCCGCCACGGAAGCGGTGACCGCAGCCCGAGCAGCGCTCGGGCCAGTGCTCGACGAAGCGGTCGACGCGCTCCTCGCCGACAAGCCGCCTCGTCGTGCCCTCGTGGCCCGGCTGGCCGCCGGGCGGCCGCTTGGGCGGCGAGCGCTCGCGCCGACGCGCCCCGGGCGGATCCTGCGAGGGCGGGCGCGACGAGTTCCGCGAGTCCTCGCGCAGGCGCTCCTCGAGCCGCTCGATTCGTGCCTCGAGGCGGACGACCTGACGCTCGTAGCGAGCGCTCAGCTCGACCAGGAACTCGACGCAGGCTTCACGTCCGGCCTCGAAAATCGCTTCGGCTTCGGCGCGCTCCACACCGAACGGATTCGCCGCGACCCCGCCGAGCCCTCGTTATGTCAACCCCACCCGCCCCGCCAGGCCCCGCTCCAGAGGGGGCCTGAACGCTTACCCGAAAACGCCGATTTGCAGGCATTTCTGCCTCCTAGGTGCCGCAGATCTACTGCTTGCCATGCAGAAGGTCGAGGGTTCGACTCCCATCAGCCTCTTTCAAAAAGGCCTGCATTTGCAGGCCTATTTTGCGTGCGCAGTCGGCTTGTGCGTCTGC
>DATHUE010000044.1:0-10124 GCA_035462545.1 Solirubrobacterales bacterium | reverse complement strand
GGGACCGAGGACTTGGTCGAGGCGGTGGCCGGGGTTGGCTACTCGGCTTCGCTGCCGGCGGCGGACGCCGGTGCCGAGGCAAGCGAGGAGGACCCGAGCGCCGACCTGCGCCGACGACTGACCTTCGCGGCGGCGCTTTCGCTGCCGGTCCTGCTGCTCTCGATGGTCGAGCCGCTGCAGTTCCGCAACTGGCAGTGGCTCGCCCTGCAGCTCGCGGCGCCGGTGGTGCTCTGGGCCGGCTGGCCCTTCCACCAGGCTGCCTGGCGGAACCTGCGCCACGGCGCGGCGACGATGGACACGCTGATCTCGCTCGGTACCCTGACGGCGCTCGGCTGGTCCGCCTACGCGCTGTTCTTCCTCGACGCCGGAATGCCGGGGATGAAGATGCCGTTCGAGCTGGTCACCGAGCGCGGCGCCGCCTCCGACCACATCTACCTCGAGGTCGCCGCGGTGGTGACGACCTTCATCCTCGCCGGACGTTATTTCGAGGCCCGCGCCAAGCGGCGCGCCGGCGCCGCCCTCGAGGCCCTGCTCGAGCTCGGCGCCAAGGACGTCGCGGTGCTCGACGACGAGGGCCGTGAGCGGCGCCTCCCGGTCGAGCAGCTCGCCGCCGGCGATCGCTTCGTCGTCCGGCCGGGGGAGAAGATCGCGACCGACGGCGTCGTCGAGAGCGGCTCCTCGGCGCTCGACCGTTCCCTTCTCACCGGCGAGTCGGTGCCGGTCGAGGTCGGTCCGGGCGAGGAGGTGATCGGAGCGACGGTCAACGCCGGCGGCCGGCTCATCGTTCGCGCCACCCGCGTCGGCGGGGACACGGCGCTGGCCCAGATCGCCCGCCTGGTGACCGAGGCGCAGTCGGGGAAGGCCCCGGTCCAGCGCCTCGCCGACCGGGTCAGTGCGGTCTTCGTCCCGGTCGTGATCGCGCTCGCGGTCGCCACGCTCGGGTTCTGGCTCGGCAACGGCGCCGGTGCCACCTTCGCCTTCACCGCGGCGGTCGCGGTGCTGATCGTCGCCTGCCCCTGCGCGCTGGGACTGGCGACTCCGACGGCGCTGCTGGTCGGGACCGGCCGCGGCGCCCAGCTCGGCCTGCTGATCAAGGGACCGGAGGTGCTGGAGTCGACGCGGCAGATCGACACCGTCGTCCTCGACAAGACCGGCACCGTGACCGACGGTGAGATGGAGGTCGTCGCGGTCCACCCGGCGCCGGGCGCCGACGCGGCCGAGGTGCTGCGCCTGGCGGGCGCCGTCGAGGACGCCTCCGAGCACCCGATCGCGGCGGCGATCGCGGCGCGCGCCAAGCGCGAGGAGCCGCTGCTGCCGTTTGCCGATCGGTTCGCCGCTCACGCCGGCCTCGGGGTCGAGGGGACGGTCGCCGGTCGCTCCGTCGTCGCCGGCCGGGTCTCCTTCCTCGCCGAGCGCGGGATGACCCTGCCGGCGCAGCTGGCGGTCGTCCGGGACGAGGCCGAAGCTCGTGGCGAAACGGCAATCGCGGTCGGCTGGGACGGCGAGGCCCGGGGTCTGGTGGTTCTCGCCGACGCGCTCAAGCCGTCGAGCCGCGAAGCCGTCGCCGAGCTGCGGGCGCTCGGCCTGCGGCCGGTGCTGCTGAGCGGCGACAACGCGGCGACCGTCGCCGCGGTCGCCGCCGAGCTCGGGATCGAGGAGTCGATCGCCGAGGTGCTGCCGGCGGAGAAGGCGGCGACGATCGCGCGCCTGCAGGGCGAAGGGCGGGTGGTGGCGATGGTCGGCGACGGGGTCAACGACGCCCCGGCCCTGGCCCGGGCCGACCTCGGCCTGGCGATCGGGACCGGCACCGACGTCGCGATCGAGGCCTCGGACATCACCCTGGTCTCCGGCGACCCGCGCGGGATCGGCGCCGCGATCCGGCTCTCGCGGCGGACCCTGGCGACGATCAAGGGCAACCTGTTCTGGGCCTTCGCCTACAACGTGGCGGCGCTGCCGCTGGCCGCCGCGGGCCTGCTCAACCCGCTGATCGCCGGCGCGACGATGGCCTTCTCCAGCGTCTTCGTCGTCACCAACTCACTGCGCCTGCGGCGCTTCAGCGCCCGATCCGGGAGCTGAGCTCGGCCGCGACCAAGGCGGCCTCGGGAGTGCGCAGGCGGCGGTAGCGAAGGCTGCCGCGGATGAGTGCTGCCAGCGCCGAAACTCCTCCTGCTACCTTCTTGTACATGAGCGAGACGGTGGGCATCGCAGAGCTGCGGCAGAACCTCAGCCTCTATCTCCGGCGGGTGGGCCGCGGGGAGCGGCTGGTCGTGACCGATCGCAACCGGCCGGTGGCAGAGCTCGGTCCGGCCCCGGCCGCGGGCCCGGACCTCGACCGTTTGATCGCCGAGGGCAAGGTGTCGCGACCGTTGCGGTCGGGACTCCCTGAGCCCCTGGAGCTGACGGGGGATCCGCAGGCATTGAGCCGGGCGCTCGACGAAGTCCGCGACGATCGCTGAGTGTCGGCGTGTCCGTCTTCTACGCGGACTCTTCTGCGCTCGTCAAGCTGGTTCGGGAGGAGGCTGAGTCGGCAGCCCTGCGCACTTACCTCGGCAGCTCGGGGCTGGTCAGCAGTGAGTTGGTCCTGACCGAGATCCCGCGAGCCCTGAGCCGGGCGGCGGTTCGTGAGCCCGGGCTGGCGCTCGATCGACTGCTGAAGAGAGCCGGCGAGCTGATCGACGCGCTCGCGTTGCGGCCGCTGGATAGAGAGCTGCTCGCGGCCGCCGGCGCACTTGCCGAGCCGGCGTTGCGAACCCTTGACGCGATTCACGTTGTGTCGGCGGTCGACCTGCACCCGCTCGACGCCTTCGTCACCTACGACGAGCGCCAGGCTGCCGCTGCGCGCTTGGCCGGCCTGCGCACCATGGCTCCCGGAACTTGATCGACTCGCCGGGCTCCATATTCCTCCGCTTCCTCCGCTTCGGGGCGCTCGCCTGGGGCGGGCCGGCGGCGCAGATCGCGATGATCAAGCGCGAGTGCGTCGACGAGGAGGGCTGGGTCGACGAGGACGCGTTCAAGCGGACGCTGGCCGTCTACCAGGTGCTGCCGGGCCCCGAGGCGCACGAGCTCTGCGTCTACTTCGGGCGGATGCGGGGCGGCAGGCTCGGTGGGTTCCTCGCCGGGCTCGGGTTCATGCTGCCCGGCTTCGTCCTGATGTTCGCGCTCTCGGTGCTCTACGTCGAGGCGAGCCTGGCCGGGCACCTGGACGAGCTCTTCTACGGGCTCAGCGCCGCGGTCGGGGCGATCGTGCTGCGGGCCGTGGTGCGACTCAGCGGCACCTTCGTCACCGACGCCTGGCTGGCGGCGATCGCGGTCGCCGCCTTCGCCCTCACCCTGTTTGCCTCGGCGCCCTTCGTCCTCGTCCTGCTCGGCGCCGGGCTCGCCTACGAGCTGCGCAGCAATGTCGGCCGTTGGCTTGGCAGGACCAGTTCGATCTCACCCGCGCTGCTGGTAGCCGCCGTTGCCACCGGCGCGGTGACGCTCTCGCTAGCGGCGGAGATCTTCCTCGCCGGGCTGCAGGCGGGTCTGCTCACCTTCGGCGGCGCCTTCACCGTGATCCCCTTCCTCCAGGACATCGCCGTCGCCGACAAGGGCTGGCTGACCGAGAGCCAGTTCGTCGACGGACTGGCGATCAGCGGCATCCTGCCGGCGCCGCTGATCATCTTCTCCACCTTCGTCGGCTACCTCGCCGGCGGCACCGCCGGGGCGCTGGCGATGACGCTGGGGATCTTCCTGCCTGCCTTCGTGCTGCCGATCTTCTTCCACCGCACCCTCGTCGCCGTGGCCGAGAACCCGCGCATCCGGCCCTTCCTGCTCGGCGTCGCCGCCGGGGTGATCGGGCTGATCGCCGCCGTCACCGTCGACATCGTCGAGGCCAGCGTCGTCGATGCCTGGACCGCCGCCCTCGCCGTCGGCGCCTTCCTCGCCCTCACCCGCTGGCACGGCAAGCTGACCGTGCTCTACGTCGTCCTCGGCTGCGGCCTGCTCGGGGCGGCGCTGCAGCTGACGGTCCTCTAACTCGCCCCGTACTCGCGGTACGGGTACCACCATTCCTTGCGCTCGATCCGCGACTCCATGTGGACGTGCTTGGTCTCCTGGAAGGCCTCGAGGCCCTCGCGACCCAGCTCCCGTCCCGATCCGGACTGCTTGAAGCCGCCGAACGGGCCGGCGTCGTTGTCGGTCAGCGGATCGTTGATCCAGACGGTGCCGGCGCGCAGCTCGCGCATGCAGCGGACGGCGCTCTCGAGGTCGCCGGTGTAGACGTTGGCGCCGAGCCCGAACTCGGTGCCGTTGGCGAGCTCGATCGCTTCCTCCAGCGAGGAGACGGGAACGATCGGGGCGACCGGGCCGAAGGTCTCCTCGGTCAGCAGGGCGCTCTCGGCGGCGGCACCGACGACGACGGCGGGGGAGAGGAAGTGGCCGCGCTCGGTGCCGCCGCGGTCGCCGCCGACCAGGATCTCGGCCCCGGCGGCACTTGCCGCCTCGAGCTGCGCCACGACCTTCTCCCGCTGCGGCTCGGAGACCATCGGGCCGACGTCGGTCTCGACCGCGAACGGGTCGCCGAGGACGAGGCCGCGGGTGTGCTCGACCATCGCCCCGACGTAGTCGTCGAAGACCTCGGCGGCGACGTAGTAGCGCTCGGCCGAGGTGCAGACCTGGCCGGCGTTGAGGAACGCCGCCCAGGCGCCGCCGCGGGCGGCGACCTCGATCTGCGGGGCGACGTCGGCGCAGACGATGAAGGCGTCCTTGCCGCCCATCTCCAGGTTCACCCGCGCCATCCGCGGGATGCAGGCTTCCGCCACCTTCTTGCCGGTCGCGACCGAGCCGGTGAAGGCGACGCAGTCGACGTCCGGGTGGGAGGCGATCGCGGCGCCGACCTCGCCGGCGCCGGCCAGCAGGTTGACGACGCCCGCCGGCAGGTGCTCGAAGACCGGCGCCAGCATCATGGTGCTGAGAGGGGTCAGCTCCGAGGGCTTGCAGACGACGCAGTTGCCGGCGGCGAGCGCCGGCGCCACCTTCCAGGCGAGCAGCAGCAGCGGGTAATTCCAGGGGACGATGCAGCCGACCACCCCGAGCGGGTCCTTGACCACCATCGCCAGCTGGCTCGACTCGATCGGGGGGATCACCCGGCCGGCGTGGTCGCGGCCGATCTCGGCGTAGTAGTCGAAGGCGGCGGCCGTCCACTCCAGCTCGTCGCGGTTCTCGATCAGCGGCTTGCCGCCCTCGGCGGTCATCGTTCGCGCCAGCTCCTCGCTGTGCTCGCGCAGCAGCCGCGCCACCTCGTGCAGCAGCTCGCAGCGCTCTCCCGCGGCCGTCCCCGCCCAGCCGGGCCAGGCCTCGCGGGCCGCCGTCACCGCCGCCTCGACCTGCTCCGCGGAGGCGGCGTTCGGCGTCGCGATCGTCTCGGTCGTGAACGGGTTCTCGACCGCCAGGGGCTCGCCTGCACCGGCTGCCCGCTCGCCGCCGATCAGCAGCTCGGTCGGGTGGTCACCGGGAGCGGGCATCGCTGCTCTCAGGCTACCGCTCGCCTCCGCGCCGACCGCCGCCTGCGATTACATCTCGTTAACGAGATGCATAGGGTGAAGGCTTGAGCTCGACGAGCGAATTCACGGCGACCGGAGCCGAGGAAGCGGTCCTCGGTTTCGAACGATGGGGCCTGGTGCGCGCCTGTGCGCTGGCGCTCTACGTCGTCTGCCTCGCGCTCTGGACCGCCGCCTACGGGATTCCGGTCCAGCGCGAGCTGGTGATCGCCTGGACCTGCGGCGCGCTCGCCTGCGCCTCGATCGGCCGGCCACCGCGGGAAATCCTCCAGCTGGTGCTGGACTGGCTGCCGATCGTCGCCGTCCTCTGGCTCTACGATCTGACGCGGGGGGCGGCCGACACGATGGGGATCGCGGTCAACGTCGAGCCGATGATCGACTTCGACGAGGCCGTCTTCTTCGGCCAGGTGCCGACCGAATGGCTGCAGGACCATCTGTACGAGGCCGGGGCCGTGATGTGGTGGGACGTCGTCTTCACCCTCGTCTACACCTCCTATTTCATCGTCCCCTTCGCGCTGGCCGGCTACTTCTGGGCGCGCGACCGCCCCGCCTTCCAGCGCTTCACCCGCCGCCTCGTCACCCTGGCCCTTGCCGGCCTCGCCACCTACATCCTCTTCCCCGCGATGCCTCCCTGGCTGGCGGCGGAAACCGGTGCGCTGGAGGAGGTGCACCGGACCACCGGCAAGGGCTGGGAAGTGATCGGCTTCGGCACCGCCTCGCTCTTCTCGAAGGGGCAGGCGGGCAGCAATCTCGTCGCCGCCGTGCCCTCGCTCCACACCGCCTTCGTAACCCTGGTCGCCTTCTTCCTCTGGGGCCGGGTGCGCCCCTGGCTGCGGCCACTGCTGCTGCTCTACCCGCTGGCGATGGGCGTGACCCTGATCGCCACCGGTGAGCACTACGCTTTCGACGTCTTCCTCGGCTGGCTCTACGCCGGTGCGGTGATGGCTGGCTGGGGCTGGTGGGAACGGTACCGCGATGCCCGCGCGGGGGTGCCTCCCGCCCGTGCCACCGCCGGCTGATTTGAGCTCGACTGGGGCATTTGCTTCAATCGGATCACCAGAGAAAGGAGGTGGTCCTATTTTGAGTCACATGCTTGAGGGGACTCTGGAGGTGCAGGGCCGCTAGGCGCCGCACAGGTTCGGGCGTCCGGCGGAATCCACCCCGGGCACCGGCGAGCCGCTGGAAGCCGGGCGTTGTCCCACCCGGCAGCCGTTTCCACGCTCGTTCCAAGCACCTGATCGGGGTCGCCTTCGGGCGGCCCCGATTTCTTTGGAAGCCTCTTCTCGTCGTATCCTCAAAGGGATGAACACTCAGCTCGACGATCGGCTGGCTGGCGCCACGCTGTCCAAGGCAGAGCGCAACACCGTGCGGCGTTTCGTCGCTCTGATGGACGAAGCGCTTGGGGACGATCTCTGTGGCTTGTGGCTCTATGGCTCTCGCGCACGAGGAGAGACCCCCCGGCACGATTCCGATGTGGATCTACTGGTGATCGCGAACGGTGATCGCGAACCTCGGCGGCGACTCGCAATGGACCTCAGCGAAGAGGCGGCATTGGCCGAGCACGAGAGCCCATTCACCTACTCGGTTCACGTCCATGACGAGGAGTGGTTGCGGCGACGCCGAGAGATCGAGTCCTTCTTCATCGGCGAGGTCGATCGTGACAAGATCGTGCTCGCCGGGAGCGATCTTCTGTGAGTCCTCGCTCTGAAGAGTTCATGGAGCAGGCTCGCGACCGCCTGGCAGACGCGCAGGTCATCCTCGAGACGGCCCATCCCGCAGTCGTGGTCAGCGCCGCGTACTACGGAATGCTTTACGCCGCTCGAGCGGCTTTGTCGGAGAGAGGGGAGTACGCCAAGACCCATAGCGGTACGTGGACCCTGTTCAGCCAGGTATTCGTTGCTCCGGGCGAGTTCGACCAAGGTCTCAGTGCTTTGGCACGTCGCGCCAAAGATGCACGCGAGCAGGGGACTACGAGGCCGCACCACCTACTGCGGAGGAGACCGCTGAATACGTCGATGGCGCCGCTGAATTCATTGGCGCGATCGAGCGGTTGCTGTCCGACTGAGGTTCTTCCGAGTAGCGCCGGCTAGGCCGGCGCTACTCGCCCATCTCCATCAGGTTCTCGAGGAAGCTGCGTTTCTTCGACTTCTTGCGGGGACGGTCGCCGCCGTGGTCCTCGTGGCGCTGCGGCTGCTCGCGCTCGCGGGAGGACTCGCGCTCGTAGTGGGCGTTCTCGGCGTCGATCAGGTGCTCGAGCTCGCCGCGGTCGAGGAAGATGCCGCGGCACTCGCCGCACTGGTCGACGGTGACGCCGTTGCGCTCGTAGCTGCGCATCTCGCCGCCGCACTTGGGACAGGTCAGGCCCTGCGTTGGTCCGTTCATGGGCTGGACGATAACGTCAGCGGAGAGTCACCGACCAAGGAGGACCCGTGATCACCAAGGCCGATTTCATCGGAGTTCCCTCGACCGACGCGGAGCGCTCGCGTGCCTTCTACGTCGACACGCTCGGGCTGCGTCCCGACGACAACAGCCGCTTCGAGTTCTGGGCGGGCGAGACCTGCTTCGGGATCTGGGAGCCGGCCAAATTCGGGATGGAGTTCGCGCCGCAGAAGAACGCCCATCCGGCCCTGCACGTCGACGACGTCCCGGCGGCAAAGGCCGAGCTGGAAGGAAAGGGCGTCGAGTTCGCGCCCGACGTGATGGACACCGGGGTCTGCCACATGGCCTTCTTCACCGATCCCGACGGCAACGACCTGATGCTCCACAACCGCTACGCGCCCTACGAGTAGCCAGGAGTAGCTGGGGGACCCCGGGGAAGCCGGGGTTTCTCTTCGGGTCGATGTTTAGGGGGGTCCCCATTGTGGGGCCCCTGGTGGCGGGCGAAGCTGGTGGCGATGAACGTCCCAGAGCCAAGGAGACCTCCGATGACCCGCTTCCCGATCCTGCCGTTGGCGGTCGCGATCGCCTTCCTGGCGGCCGTGCCGGTGGCCGGCGCCGCCAGCATCGCCTACGTCGCCGCCGACGGCAACGTCCACCTCGTCAGCCCCGACGGCGCCCGCGACAAGCAGCTGACGGCAAACGCGACCCCGGACAACAAGTACCGCTCGCCGTCGCAGGTCGACGACGGCCGGGTCGTCGCCCTGCGCCGCGCCGACGGCAGCACCGCCTTCGCCTTCTTCCTCCGCCCCGAGGACGGACAGGTGCTGGACGCCTGGCTGCTGCCGAAATCCGGAGCGGGCGGCTTCTCGCCCTACAGCGGCGCCCAGGCCTCGCCCGACGGCGGCATGATTGCCTACGACTACCGCCACTTCGACTGCGCCACCAACCCCTGCCAGGGCAACCAACGCGTCGGCTTCTCGGCCGGGCCCGGGCAGACCAATCCCTGCCTGATCAACTGCCACGTCGGTTACGTCGCCCCGCGCTGGGTCCCGGGCACGCCCTACGCGGCGATGGTCGACCAGAGCTTCAAGGCCGTCTACGTGCAGCAGCAGGGCAGCGCCCAGCCGGTCGGCTGGTTCCAGTACGGCGGCGAAATCACGATCGACGGCCTCGACATCCGCGCCAACCGGATCCTCACCAGCGTCAGTCTCGCCGGCAACGACTACATGGTGGTGGAGAGGATGAACGGGGCACCGCCGGCGTTGCCGCAGAGCCAGTGCAGCGTCAACATGCCCGACGGCGCCCGGCCGCGGCTCTCGCCCGACGGCTCGATGGTCGCCTGGTCGGCGCCGGAGGGCGTGATGGTCTCGCCGACCCCGACCCAGACCGGCGGCACCGGCACCCTCTGCCAGCTGACGCCGAAGCTGATCGCAGCCGGCGGCAGCCAGCCGGAGTGGGGTCCGGCCGACGTGCCGGCCCCGCCCGCCGATCCGGAGGGGCCGCCGCGGGAGACGAACCCGACGCCGAACCCGGACGGCAAGGACGGCAAGACCGCCGACGTCAAGCCACCCCAGGGGAAACTGACCGACGTCGTCGCTCCGAAGCTCGAGAAGGCGCTGGCGAGCGGCTTCGCGATCGGCTTTCGCTGCGCCGAGGCGTGCAGGGCGAAAGCGGTCGCCAGCGCCGCCAAGGGGGTGGCCAAGCGGCTCGGCCTCGGCAGGAAAGCAGTCAAGGTAGGCGCCGGCCGCGCCTCGCTGGCCCGCGCCGGCAGCGGCCAGGTTCGGATCTCGTTCACGCCCGGGGCGAAGGAGAAGCTCGACGCGGCCGGCTCCGTGCCGCTGACGGTGACCCTGACCCTGACCGACGCGGCCGGCAACAGGCGCCAACTCAGCAAGGCCGTGACCCTGAAGCGCTGAGGGCGAAGGGATGACGGCGCCGGCGTCGAACCTGCCGGTATGAACCGAAAGCTCGATGTTGGCGCCACCCTGAACCAGATCTTCTCGACCTACGGGGCGACCGCGGGGGTGCTGCTCCCGCTCGCCTTCGGCCTCTTCCTGATCGTTGCCGTGATCGACGGCCTCCTGGCGGAGAGCCTCCTACTGTTCCCGCTGTCGATCCTGGTCAGCATCGTTGCCGGGACCCTCTACCAGGGGATGGTCGTGAGCCTCGTCCGCGACGTCCAGGACGGGCGACGGGACTCGACCGTCG
>DATHUE010000043.1:0-4856 GCA_035462545.1 Solirubrobacterales bacterium | reverse complement strand
CTTCCTGCTCGGCCTGGCCGTGTTCACCGTCGCCTCGCTGCTGTGCGCGGTCGCCCAGACGCAGGGCATGCTGATCGCGGCGCGCTTCCTGCAGGGCGCCGGCGGCGCGCTCGCGTCGGCCGTCGTGCTCGGGATGATCGTGACGATGTTCCCCGAGCCGGCCGCGCAGGCGAAGGCGATCGGCGTCTACGGCTTCGTCGCCTCGGCGGGCGGCTCGATCGGGCTGCTGCTCGGCGGCGTCCTCACCGAGGCGATCAGCTGGCACTGGATCTTCTTCATCAACCTCCCGATCGGGATCGCGGTCGCCTTCCTGGCGCTGCGACTGGTCCCCAACAAGGACGGCCTCGGCCTGCACCAGGGCGCCGACTTCCCCGGCGCCGCGTTGATCACCTCGGCGCTGATGCTCGGCGTCTTCACGATCCTGCAGATCACCGAGTGGGGCTGGGTCGACACCCGCACCCTCGGCCTCGGCGCCGTCTCGGCGGTCCTGCTGGCGCTCTTCATCCACCGCCAGGCGACGATCGCCAACCCGCTGATGCCCCTGCGGCTGTTCCACTCCCGCAACGTCTCCGGCGCCAACGCCCTGCAAGCGCTGCTGGTCGCCGGGATGTTCGGGATGTTCTTCCTCGGCGCCCTCTACCTGCAGCGGGTGCTCGAATACTCTGCCCTGGAGGTGGGCCTCGCCTTCCTGCCGACGACGATCGTGATGGGGACGCTCTCGCTCGGCTTCTCGGAAAAGCTGATCATGCGCTTCGGGCCGCGGAGGACCCTGATCCCCGGCGTCTGCGCGGTCGTCGTCGCCCTGCTGCTGTTCGCCCGCACCCCGGTCGACGGCAGCTACGTGACCGATCTGCTGCCGCCCTTCCTGCTGATCGCGGTCGGGGTCGGCACCTCGTTCCCGGCGATCATGACCCTGGCGATGTCGGGGGCGACGCCGCAGGACGCCGGTCTCGCCTCCGGACTGGTCAACACCTCGATGCAGGTCGGCGGTGCGATCGGCCTGGCGGTGCTGGCGACGCTCTCGACCGGGCGCACCGACGCCCTGCTCGACGACGGCGCCCTGCTCGACACGGCGCTCAACTCCGGCTACCACCTCGCTTACCTGATCGGCGCCGGCCTGGCTGCGATCTCGGTCGCGATCGCCGTCTTCGTCCTCCGCGACCCCGCCCCGGGCGCCTCTCCGCACGGCGCGTACGAGGGCGGCGAGGCGATGCCCGCGGGTTCGGAGCCGGAGCCAGAGCCGGTCGAGGCCTGAGGGCGCCTCTGTGCGTCGCTAGTCGAGCTGGAGCACCGAGAGGACGTTGCCGGCTGGGTCCTTGAACCAGGCGATCAGGGGCCCATCGCCGCGGAAGATGCCCCGCTCGTCGGTTTCGACGTCAGTCCCCTCGTAGCGCTCGAACTCGACGCCCTTCGCGGCGAGGGCGTCGACCGCGGCCTCGATGTCCTCGACCGGGAAGTTGAGGACGGTGAAGGTCGCCGGCTCGTGGTCGGGTTTGGGATAGACGATGACGTTCGCCCCACTGCCGAGGTGCAGGGTCAGCATCCCCTCTTCCTCGCCGACCTCGAGGCCGAGGGTCGTTTCATAGAACAGTTTCGCCCGCGGCACATCGTCGACGGCGAAGCCACTGAACGCCTTGCTGTTGCCGAGCATGGTTCCTCCCCTGGACTCCGAGTCCGGTCGCTGGGCGGTGCTTGCCGCCTAAGTGTCCAGCATCTTCCCAGTACGGATGTATTTTGAAATATTCGAGAAGTATTCACTACACACGCAGGAGAGGAGAAGTTCACGATGGAAGCCGTTCTCAATTTCCGGCGGCTGGTCTTGGCCCTTGTCGCCGCGATGCTGGTTTCGCTCGGTGCCTTCACCGGCTCGGCCGGCGCCAACTACGTCGCCCTCGGCGACTCTTACACCGCCGGCCCGCTGATCCCGAACCCGGTACTGCCGCTCGGTTGCCTCAAATCGAGCAACAACTACCCGCGGCTGACGGCGCCGAAAATCGGCCTGACGCTGAAAGACGCCAGCTGCAGCGGCGCGACCACCGCGGACATGACCTCGCCGCAGGAAGTCGACCCGGATGGGCCCAACCCACCGCAGTTCGACTCGCTCAGCGGCAGCACCACGGTGGTCTCGATCACGATCGGCGGCAACGACATCGGCTTCTCGAGCATCATCGAAAACTGCATCACCTACAACCCGTTCAGCTCCCCCTGCAAAAGCAAATACACGGCGGGCGGCAAAGACCAGATCAGCGAAAAAATTGCCGCTGCGGCGCCGAAAGTAGCGGCGGTGCTGGCCGGGATCGAAACGAAAGCGCCGAACTCGAAAACCTACGTTCTCAACTACCCGGCGATCTTCCCGGAGACCGGCAGCGGCTGCTGGCCGCAGATGCCGATCAGCTTCACCGACGCCCCCTACCTGCGCTCGAAACAGAAAGAGCTGAACGCGATGATCGCCACCCAGGCGGCAGCGGCGGGCGCCACCTTGGTCAACTGGTACAACGCCAGCATCGGCCACGACGCCTGCAAGGGCTCCTCGACGCGCTGGGTCGAACCGCTGATCCCCGGCGAACTGGCGGCTCCGATTCACCCGAACAAAGCGGGCATGCAGGGCGCCGCGACCGTCCTCGACGCCGCGATTTAAATAGTTCCGGGCTCAACTATCGCGTGTGGCGGCCGATGAGAAGCATGTGCCGCCACACGCGCCCGGGCCTCCGCAGGCGCCGGTAGAGATCCTCGGAGCCGCCGGCGAGGTCTCCCGAATGGGACGGATCTCCGGCGGCCTATGGACGCTGGGCGGCCTGGTCGGGATCGTCGGCGCCTTCCTTCCCGGCGCCTCCCACCAGGGGATGGTCTGGGTGGTCGGTCTCAGCGTTCTCGTTCTCGCCTACGGGATCGGTTCGCTGACCGGCCTGATCCCGTGGGAGCGGGCGACGATCCAGGCCCTGGCGATCGGGATGGTCGTCACCGTGCCCGTGGTCGGCGTCGCCCTCTATCTCAGCGGGGGTTCGCTCAGCTACATCGAGCCGCTGCTGGTCTGCTCGCTGCTCTACGCCGCCTTCTTCTTCCCGCCCCGCTGGGCCTGGCCGCTCTCGGTCGAGCTGGTACTGGTCGCTGGGACGCCGCTGCTCTACGACCCCGACGCGATCGCCAACGCCTACCTCCCCCGCTACCTGGCCCTCAGCGTTGGCTTCCTCGCGGTCACGGCGGTGCTGGTACGGCTCAAGGAGCGGCTCGTTACGGCCGAGGCGCACCAACGCGAGATCGCCAATCGCGATCCCCTGACCGGGGTCGGCAACCGCCGCGCCTTCGACGCCCACCTGCGCCGCGAGCTCGCTGAGCGCGCGCACGGCGGCCGCCGCGGGGTCGACCGCGAGCCGCTGGCCCTGCTGCTGCTCGACCTCGACAACTTCAAGGGGATCAACGACGACTACGGTCACCAGGCCGGCGACGCGGTCCTCTGCCAGGTGGCCCGGCGGGCGCTGGCGATCACCCGCTCGACCGACACCCTGGCCCGGATCGGCGGCGACGAGTTCGCCGTGATCGCCCCCGGCTCGCACGGAGAGGGGGCGCAGCGGATGGCGGAAGCGATCCGCTCCGCCGTTGCCCTCGGCGGTTCCGGCAGCGAGGCGCCGACTCCGCAGGCCTCGATCGGGTGGGCGGTCTTCCCCGAGGACGGCGAGGACTTCGAGACCTTGATGCGCTGCGCCGACGAGCGCCTGCTGCAGCTCAAGGGCGGGCCCCAGCGGGTCGCCGCACTGCGGCTGAGTCGCCCCTCCGCGAAGGTCTGACCGCGGCGCCCGAGGCGGCGTTGGTGACATATTGGGGCGCGTGAACAGAATCGCCAGTCTGGTCCCGTCGGCGACGGAGATGCTGTTCGAGCTCGGCCTCGGCGAGCGGGTCGTCGGCGTCACCCACGAGTGCGACTGGCCGCCCGCGGCGAGGGAATTGCCGCACCTGACCGCGACGGTGCTGCCGGAGGGACTGACCGCGGCTGAGATCGACCTCGCGGTCAAGCAGGTGGTGGGGGAGGGCCGGGCGCTCTACAGCCTCGACGAGCAACGGCTGACGGAGCTGGCTCCGGACCTGATCGTCACCCAGGCGGTCTGCGAGGTTTGCGCTGTCTCCTACGAGGACGTGGCTGCGGTGGCCGCCCGGCTGCCGGGGGCGCCGCGGGTGCTGCAGCAGGATCCCAGCACACTGGCCGAGGTACTGACCGACGTCGAGCGGCTGGGCGGGGCGGCGGCGATCCCCACCCGCGGGCGGGAGCTGAGGGCGCGGCTCGAAGCGCGCCTGGAGGCGGTGCGGCGGGCCGTGGCGGGAGCTGAGCGACCCCGAGTCGTGGCCCTGGAGTGGCTCGACCCGCCCTTTCTCGGCGGCCACTGGGTGCCGGAGATGATTGCGACTGCCGGCGGCGAGGACGTCGCCGGCAAGCCGGGCGAGAAGTCACGGGAGGTGGAGTGGGAGGAGCTGGCTGCGCTCCAGCCCGACGTGGTGGTGGCGATGCCGTGCGGCTGGTACCTGGAGGATTCCCTGGCCCAGGCCGATGCGCACCGCGAGCGGATCGAGACCCTCGGGCCCCAGCGGGTCTTCGCGGTCGACGCCGCCTCGACCTTTTCCCGGCCTGGTCCGCGGCTCGTCGACGGGGTCGAACTCCTGGGCCACCTCTTCCATCCCGATCGGGTCGAGGCCCCGGCCGGGATCGGCTCCGCCGCTCTGGGCTAAGCGACCGTCCGCTCGGTTGCCTGCTCCTTGGCCGATTTCGGCAGCTCGAACGCCTTGAAGGTCAGCGGCACCGTCTTGCGGTCCCTGGCCTGGCAACGCGGACAGTTCTCCACCCCGATCGACCGCAGGGGGCTGTA